>NZ_JAEBEF010000013.1:0-413425 GCF_046548815.1 Amycolatopsis sp. cmx-4-83
TCTGGGCACTGGTTCGGCGACGCCCGCGCAAGGCCTGGTCGAGCGCGGCCGTCTCGGGTGGCTGGCTCAGCCGCGTGCGGCGGCCGAGTCTTGTGTGGTCGCGGCCGGGGGCCAGATCGGACGGCTCGGCCGCGGTCCTCCAGCCGGGCTCGGACCGCCGCCGAGCAGGCGCCGACCGCCGCGGCCTGGGTTCCGTGGGCCGAAGGCGGTGGATGCCACCTTGAGGAACTCGAAGTCGGCCGCGGTCTTCCAGGCGGCTCCGGACCTCTGGGCACTGGTTCGGCGACGCCCGCGCAAGGCCTGGTCGAGCGCGGCCGTCTCGGGTGGCTGGCTCAGCCGCGTGCGGCGGCCGAGTCTTGTGTGGTCGCGGCCGGGGGCCAGATCGGACGGCTCAGCCGCGGTCCTCCAGACGGGCTCGGACCGCCGCCGAGCAGGCGCCGACCGCCGCGGCCTGGGTTCCGTGGGCCGAAAGCGGTGAAGGCCACCTTGAGGAACCCGAAGTTCCCCAAGGTGGCATCCACGGCTTCCGGCACCGGGAACTGTCGGACCCCGCGGCTAAACTGGAGACCGGGGGGCGCAGCCCGTCACGCCAGCTCCGCCCGCACCTCCGCCGCCGCGGTGACCAGGTTGCGCAGGGCCGGTTCCACCTCCGCGTAGCCGCGTGTCTTCAGGCCGCAGTCCGGGTTCACCCACACCCGCGAAGCCGGCACCGCGCCCACCGCCGTCCGCAGCGACTCCGCCACCTCGGACACCGGTGGCACCCGCGGCGAGTGGATGTCGTACACCCCCGGGCCCACGCCGCGGGCGAAGCCGGCCGTGGCGAGGTCGGCCAGCACCTCCATCTTCGAGCGGGCCGCCTCGATCGACGTGACGTCCGCGTCCAGCGCGTCGATCGCCGGGAGGACCTCGCCGAACTCCGAATAGCACATGTGCGTGTGGATCTGGGTCGTGTCCGCGATCCCCGACGTCGCCAGCCGGAACGCCGAAACCGCCCACCCGAAGTACTCCGCGTGCGCGGAACGCCGCAGCGGCAGCAGTTCCCGCAGCGCCGGCTCGTCGACCTGGACGATCCGGATGCCCGCCGCCTCCAGGTCGCGGACCTCGTCGCGGATCGCCAGCGCCACTTGCCTTGCGGTCTCGGCCAGTGGCTGGTCGTCGCGGACGAACGACCACGCCAGGATCGTCACCGGGCCGGTCAGCATCCCCTTGACCGGCTTGCGCGTCAGGCCCTGCGCGTACCGGGCCCACGCCACGGTCATCGGCGCCGGCCGCGAGACGTCGCCGTAGAGGATCGGCGGGCGGACGCAGCGCGAGCCGTACGACTGCACCCAGCCGTGCGCCGTCGCGGCGAACCCGCCCAGCTGCTCGGCGAAGTACTGCACCATGTCGTTGCGCTCCGGCTCGCCGTGCACCAGCACGTCCAGCCCGAGCTCCTCCTGCAGCCGGACGACCCGCTCGACTTCGCGGCGCATCGCGGCGTCGTAACCGGCGTCGTCGAGCGTCCCGGCCCGGTGCGCCGCCCGCGCCCGGCGCACCTCGGCGGTCTGCGGGAACGAGCCGATCGTCGTGGTCGGCAGCGGCGGCAGCCCGAGCGCGGCCTGCTGGGCGGCGGCGCGCTGCTCGTAAGGCGCCCGGACGTCCTCCTCGAGCGCGGCCAGCCGGGCCCGGACGCCCGGATCGGCCAGCTCGGCCGCCGAAGCCCGGTCCGCGACCGCCGCCCGCGCCGCGGCCAGGTCCGGCGAGCCGCCCCGCAGCGCGCGCCCGAGCAGCACGACCTCGTCGACCTTCTGCCGCGCGAACGCGAGCCAGCTCTTCAGCCGCGGGTGCAGGTCTTCGCGCGAGACGTCGTAGGGCACGTGCAGCAGCGAGCACGACGTCGAGACGCTCACGGACTTCGCGACGCCGAGCAGCGTCGCGGCCTTGCTCAGCGCCCGGTGCGGGTCGGTCCGCCAGACGTTGCGCCCGTCGACGACCCCGGCCACGACCTCCTTGTCCCGCAACGCGGGCTCGGCCGCGACAGTGTCCACAAAGGACTCATCGCTGACGAGGTCGACGGCCAGCGCGTCGATGGGCGCGCGGGCCAGCACGCCGAGCCCGCGGCCCAGTCCGCCGAAGTAGCCGGCCACCAGCAGCTTCGGCCGGGCCGTCGCCTTCCCGAGCCAGTGGTACGCGCGGATCAGCGCGTTCAGCTCGGCCTCGGTGCGGTCGGCGGCGAACGCGGGTTCGTCGAGCTGGACCCACTCCGCGCCCTCGTCGTGCAGCTTCGCGAGCAGGTCGGCGTAGCGGGGGAGCAGCGCGTCGAGCAGTTCCAGCGGGGCGAACCCGCCGGTTCCCTTGCTCAGCAGCAGGAACGTGACCGGGCCGACGAGCACCGGCCGCGTCTCGATCCCGAGGGCGCGGGCCTCCCAGTACTCGTCGAGGGGTTTGGTGCCGGCGAGCGTGAACTCGGTGTCCGGGCCCAGTTCGGGGACGAGGTAGTGGTAGTTCGTGTCGAACCACTTCGTCATTTCCAGTGCCGGCGCGTCCTGCACACCCCGCGCCGCGGCGAAGTAGGTGTCGAGCGGCGAAAGCCCCGGCCGGGCGGGCAGCGCACCGAACAGTTCGGCGGTGTCGAGCACGTGGTCGTAGTGCGAGAACGTGTTGGACGGGATCGAGTCCAGCCCGGCGTCGCGCAGTTCGCGCCAGGTGCGTTCGCGCAGGTCCCGGCCGGTGGCGAGCAACGCGGCCGCGTCGATCCCGCCCGCCCAGTAGCGCTCGAGGGCGCGTTTGAGCTCCCGGTCCGGGCCGATCCGGGGGTAGCCGAGCACAGTGGTGCCGATGGTCACAGCTCTCTCCTCGCGAGCTAGTCCGAAGAGCCCGGACGCGCGCGAAGGCGAGCGTTTCGGTCGTGCCCATCCCGCGAGGCCCGGACTCGCGCACGCCGTCGGCGTCCGCACCACGGGCAGGTCTTCGGACTCGTGGGCGCACTGCGCAGTTCTACCGGCCGTCGCTTCCCAAGCTCACGCTCAGTGCTTCATGACGGCTTTCGTTCCCACTCACCGCTGCGGGGCAGTCCCGGATTCGCACCGGGTTCCCTGTTGCCTCCCCCACGACGCAGCTCGGCCACGCCCTGGGGGAACCAGTGGCGTGGCCGAGCCTAGCGGGAGAGGTCAGTCCCAGTCGAGAGCGCCGCCCGACTGGTACTCGATGACGCGGGTCTCGAAGAAGTTCTTCTCCTTCTTCAGGTCCATCGCCTCGGACATCCACGGGAACGGGTTCTCGGTCTCACCGAAGATCGGGGCGAGCCCGATCTGCTGCGCGCGGCGGTCGGTGATGAAGTGCATGTACTGCTCGCACAGCTGCGCCGACAGGCCGAGCATGCCGCGCGGCATCGTGTCGCGGGCGTACTTGACCTCGAGCTCGCACGCCTCCTTCAGCATGCCGCGGATCTCTTCCTGGAACTCGGGGGTCCACAGGTGCGGGTTCTCGATCTTGATCTGGTTGATGCAGTCGATGCCGAAGTTCAGGTGGATCGACTCGTCGCGCAGGATGTACTGGTACTGCTCGGCGATGCCGACCATCTTGTTGCGGCGGCCCAGCGACAGGATCTGCGCGAAACCGGTGTAGAACCACATGCCCTCGAAGATCACGTAGAACGCCACGAGGTCACGCAGGAACGCCGTGTCGGCCTCCGGCGTGCCGGTCTCGAAGTCCGGGTCCTCGAGGTGCTGCGTGTACTTCAGCGCCCACGCGTCCTTGTCCGAAATGGACGGAACCTCGCGGTACATGTTGAACAGCTCGCCCTCGACCAGGCCGAGGCTTTCGCAGATGTACTGGAAGGTGTGCGTGTGCACGGCTTCCTCGAACGCCTGGCGCAGCAGGTACTGGCGGCACTCGGGGTTGGTGATCTGGCGGTACACCGCGAGCACGATGTTGTTGGCCACCAGGGACTCCGCGGTCGCGAAGAAGCCCAGGTTGCGCTTGAGCATCTGCCGCTCGTCCTCGGTGAGGCCGTCCTTCGACTTCCACAGCGCGATGTCCGCCTGCATGGCGACCTCGGTCGGCATCCAGTGGTTGTTGCAGCCGGCCAGGTACTTCTCCCAGGCCCACGTGTACTTCATCGGCAGCAGCTGGTTGACGTCGGCGCGCGCGTTGATCATGCGCTTGTCGTCGACGTTGATCCGGGCGGCGCCGACCTCGATCTCCCCGAGGCCGGTGGCGCCCGTCGTCTCCACGTTGGTCATGTTCTTCGGGTTCCTTACTGGCAGGATTCGCAGTCGGGGTCGTCGATGCGGCAGGCGGCGCCGTCGGTGGCGACGAAGTCGACGTCGGGCTCCGGCTTGGGCGCCGGGGCGGGCGTCGGGACCGGGGCGGGGGCCGGGGTGGCCGCCGCGGGGGCCGGGGTGGCCGAGACGGCGTTCAGCTTGCCGTCGGTGCCGCGCAGGGTGCTCTTCTCCACGTGCGTCGCCGACTGCGCGCGCAGGTAGTACGTGGTCTTGAGGCCCTTGTGCCACGCGTAGCGGTACAGCTGGTCGAGCTTGCGGCCGCTCGGCGCCGCGATGTAAAGGTTCAGCGACTGCGCCTGGTCGATCCACTTCTGGCGCACCGAACCGGCGTCGACGATCCACTTCGACTCGATCTCGAACGCCGTGGCGTACAACGCCTTCAGGTCGTCCGGCACGCGGTCGATCTGGCCGAGGCTGCCGTCGAAGTACTTCAGGTCCGACACCATGACCTCGTCCCACAGCCCGCGCTGCTTGAGCGAGCGGACCAGGTGCGGGTTGACCACGGTGAAGTCGCCGGACATGTTCGACTTGACGAACAGGTTCTGGAACAGCGGCTCGATCGACTGCCCGACGCCGGAGATGTTGGAGATCGTCGCGGTCGGCGCGATCGCCATCACGTTGGAGTTGCGCATGCCGACGGTCTTGACGCGCTCGCGCAGCGGCGCCCAGTCCAAAGTGGACGAGGTGTCGACGTCGAGGGCGTCACCCTGGCGCGCGTCGATGAGCAGCTGCAGCGAGTCGATCGGCAGGATGCCCTTGCTCCACAGCGATCCCTCGAACGACTGGTACTGGCCGCGCTCCTCGGCGAGGTCGGTCGACGCCGAGATCGCGTAGTAGGACAGGTGCTCCATCGAGACGTCGGCGAACTTCACGGCCTCGTCCGAGGCGAACGGGACGCCGATCTCGAACAGCGCGTCCTGGAAGCCCATGATGCCCAGGCCGACCGGGCGGTGGCGCAGGTTGGAGCGGCGCGCCTCCGGGATCGTGTAGAAGTTGATGTCGATCACGTTGTCCAGCATGCGGACGGCCGTGCGCACGGTCTTCTCGAGGCGCTCGGTGTCCAGACCGGACGGGGTGACGTGCTTGAGCAGGTTCACCGAGCCGAGGTTGCAGACCGCGACCTCTTCGCTGTTGGTGTTCAGCGTGATCTCGGTGCACAGGTTGGACGAGTGCACGACGCCGACGTGCTGCTGCGGCGAGCGCAGGTTGCACGGGTCCTTGAACGTGATCCACGGGTGACCGGTCTCGAACAGCATGGTCAGCATGCGGCGCCACAGCTCCACCGCGCGGATCTTGCGGAAGACCTTGATCTCGCCGCGCTCGGCCTTCGCCTCGTACTCGCGGTAGCGGGCGGCGAACTCGTTGCCGTAGAGGTCGTGCAGGTCCGGCGTCTCGTTCGGCGAGAACAGCGTCCACTCGGCGTTGGCCTCGACGCGGCGGAGGAACTCGTCGGGCACCCAGTTCGCGGTGTTCATGTCGTGGGTGCGGCGGCGGTCGTCACCGGTGTTCTTGCGCAGGTCGAGGAACTCCTCGATGTCCACGTGCCACGTCTCGAGGTACGCGCACGCCGCGCCCTTGCGCTTGCCGCCCTGGTTGACCGCGACGGCGGTGTCGTTGGCGATCTTGAGGAACGGCACGACACCCTGGGACTGGCCGTTGGTGCCCTTGATGTGCGCGCCGAGGCCGCGGACCGGGGTCCAGTCGTTGCCGAGGCCGCCCGAGTACTTCGCCAGCAGCGCGTTGTTCTTGTACGCCTGGAAGATCGAGTCCAGGTCGTCGTCCACCGTGGTCAGGAAGCAGGACGACAGCTGCGGGCGCGTGGTGCCCGAGTTGAACAGCGTCGGCGTGGACGCCATGAAGTGGAAGCTCGAGAGCAGCTCGTAGAACTCGATCGCGCGGGCTTCCTTGTCGGCCTCGCGGATGGCCAGGCCCATCGCGACGCGCATGAAGAACGCCTGCGGCAGCTCGAAGCGGGTGCCCTCGTGGTGCTGGAAGTACCGGTCGTACAGCGTCTGCAGGCCGAGGAAGCCGAAGTCGAGGTCGCGCTCGGGCCGGATCGCGGCGGTGATCTTGTCCAGGTCGAAGCGCAGCAGCTCGGCGTCGACCAGCTCCAGCTCGACCGCGCGGCGCAGGTAGGCGCGGAAGTACGGCGCGTACTCGGTCGTCATCTCGTCCTGGCTGGCCTGGCGCGGCTTCTTCGCCAGGTAGCTCAGCGCCTCGCCGCGCAGCTTGTCCAGCAGCAGGCGGGCGGAGACGAAGGAGTAGTTCGGCTCCTGCTCGACCAGCACGCGGGCGGCCAGGACCTGGGCCAGGGCCAGCTCGTCGGCGCTGATGCCGTCGTAGAGGTTGCGCTTGGCCTCGGCCAGCACCGGCTCGGCGGAGACGTCTTCGAGGCCGGCGACGGCCTCGCCCACGACGTGGGACACACGCGCCCAGTCGAGCGGGCGCAGGACGCCGTCGGCGCCCTTGACGTTCAGCGCGGCTTCGGTGGTGGCGGGCTTGGCGGCCTCGCGGGCCTTGCTGCGCTCGTCGCGGTAGAGGACGTAGGCGCGGGCGACCTTGTGGTGCTCGCCGCGCATGAGGGCGAGCTCGACGATGTCCTGGATCTGCTCGATGTGCAGGGCGGTCTCGGGGCCGGCGTGGCGCAGCAGGGTGGCCTCCACCTGCTGGGTCAGCTCCGCGACGACGTGGTGCACGCGGGAGGACGCGGCGGCGTCGCCACCCTCGACCGCGAGGAACGCCTTCGTCAGCGCGACCGAGATCTTCCCGGCGTCGAACGGCGACACGCTGCCGTCCCGCCGGATGACCCGGATCGCGGTGGGCGTGTCGGCGGCGGCAGGCCGCTGACCGGTTTCGACTGACATGCGTGTCTCCAAATTTGGGCGCGTTGGATCGCCACACGGCCTCACGAGGCCGTGCGCAGGTCTTTCTCCAGGCTGCTTGGCAGGTCTTGCGCAGCGGTCTCCCCGTCGCTGGGGCCTGCCGGTTCTCAGAGACTACATGTAGGGGTGCCTGCCCGCACGGGCCCCCAGATGGCGTGTCGCGAGTTCACTCTGACGGGATTGCGTGATCACCCAGAGAAGCACTTCACCGCGCGATCGCGGGGTCTCGCGGGTAGGTTTCGCAGCCGTTCAGGCGCCGAAGCGCAACGTCGAAGAAGGAAGTTCGAGGCTCGCCACCGGGCGGCGGCCGTCGAGGTAGCCGAGCGGGCCGTCCGGGTTGAAGCTCCAGTCCGCCGACGCCGGGCGCGGGCGGACCTTCGCGCCCACCGGGGTCCGCAGCAGGCCGTCGCGCTCCTGGACGACCTCGAACGACGTCGGCAGCCTGACCGGCAGCGCGGGGCGGCGCTTGAAGGCCGCCGTCGCGATCCAGTGCTCGGCCGTCGCCGCGGTGGCGGTGAAGGTGGGGCCGCTCGTGAAGTCCAGGGTGGCCAGGCCCTTCGGGATGGCCCACAGCTCGCGGCCGCCGGCCATCGAGGCTTCGCTGTCGACCCAGATCCCGGTGATCGAGCAGGAGACCCGGCGCGCCTTGACCGACACCGCGGCCAGCAGTTCGTGGTACGCCAGCTGCCCGGGCGGGGTGTAGTCGATCCACGCCGTGAACACCGACGCCCGCCCGGCGACCAGCAGCGGTTCGGCACCCGCGGGCAGGGCCGGGAGTGCGGCGGGCGGCACGCGCCAGATCGAGACGCGCGCGTCGGCGGTCAGGTGCCAGGGCTGCGGCGGGTAGAGGCTCATGCGTCCAACCAGGGGAGGTACGGGGGCAGGTCTTTCTCGACGCGCATGCCGAACTCCGGCGGGCGCTTCTGCAGGAACGACATGACGCCTTCGACGGCGTCGGGGCTCGCGCCGAGCCCGCCGATCAGCTTCGAGTCGAGTGCGTGCACGGGGAACGGCGACTCGGCGCCCGCCATCCGGTAGAGCAGCTGACGGGTCACCGCGACCGACACCGGCGCCGTCGTCGAGACGATCTCGCGGGCCAGCGCGTACGCCTCGTCGAGCACGGTGCCGGCCGGGAAGACCTTGTGCACCAGGCCTTTTTCGAGGGCTTCGGCGGCGGTGAACACCCGGCCGCTGATCATCCAGTCGAGTGCGGTGCCCATGCCGACGAGCCGGGGGAGGAACCACGCGGACGCGCCTTCGGGGTAGATCCCGCGGCGCGTGAACACGAAGCCGAAGCGCGAGTCCTCGGCGGCGAGCCGGTAGTCGCACGACAGCGTGATCGTGACGCCGCCGCCGACCGCGGCGCCGTGCAGGGCGGCGATCACCGGCTTGTTCATCGTGAAGATCCGCTTCGAGCACCGGCCGGCGGGCTCCTGCCACGCCGCGTCGGGGCCGGTCGACGGGTCGAAGTCGAAGCCGCCCTGGGAGAGGTCGGCGCCCACGCAGAAGTCCTTGCCGGCGCCGGTGAGCACGACCACGCGGACGTCCTCGTCGCGGTCGGCGCGGTCCATCGCCGCACCGAGCTCGTCGGCCATCCGGATCGTGTAGCCGTTGCGCGCTTCGGGGCGGTTCAGCGTCACGGTCGCGATCCGGTCCGCGACGGCGTAGGTGATCTCGGCGTAGTCGGCCATGGCGACGAACGTATTGCAGCCCGACGCTACTGGCAAGATGTCAATAGTGTGTCCGCAGCGTGCCGGGCGAAACAATCAGGCGTGCTTGATTTTTCCGCCGGCCGGTGCGACGCTGGGCGCCAGGACGCAAGGAGGCGGCTGATGGCGGATCTCGGCGTGATCCTCGGGGATCTCGACGCGGAGACACGGACGATCGACGACGTGGTGGCGGACCTGCCGGCGGCGGACTGGGCGCGGGCGACCCCGGCGGCGGGGTGGACCGTCGCGCACCAGATCGCGCACCTGGCCTGGACCGATCGCAAGGCCCTCATCGCGGCCGCGCACCCGGAGAACTGGCAGGCCGAGGTCGAGGAGCTGCTCAAGGCGGGGGAGACCTACGTCGACGACGGCGCCGCGGCGGGGGCCGAACGGCCGCCCCGGGAGGTCCTCGAAGACTGGCGGGCCGGGCGCGCGGCGCTGGCCGAGGCGCTCGCCGCGGTGCCGGCAGGGCAGAAGGTGCCCTGGTACGGGCCACCGATGAGCGCCGCCTCGATGGCGACCGCGCGGCTGATGGAGACCTGGGCGCACGGGCAGGACGTCTTCGACGCGCTCGGGCTGGTCCGCGAGCCGACCGCGCGGCTGTGGCACATCGCCCGCTTCGGCACCCGCACCCGCGACTTCGCCTACAAGGTCCACTCGCTCGCGCCGCCGGCCGAGGAGTTCCGAGTCGAACTGAGCGCGCCCGACGGCACGACCTGGGCGTTCGGCCCGGAGGACGCCGAGCAGAAGCTGACCGGCAGCGCGCTGGACTTCTGCCTGGTCGTCACGCAGCGGCGGCACCCGGCCGACACCGATCTCGTGGCCCACGGCGCCGGCGTCGAAGAGTGGCTGACCATCGCGCAGGCCTTCGCCGGGCCTCCTGGCGAAGGGCGGAAGCCGGGGCAGTTCGCATGACCTACCGCATCGGCAACGCGTCGGGGTTCTACGGCGACCGGTTCTCCGCGGTCCGCGAAATGCTCACCGGCGGGCCCCTCGACGTCCTCACCGGCGACTACCTGGCCGAGCTGACCATGCTCATCCTCGGCCGCGACCGGATGAAGGACGCCCATCGCGGCTACGCCAAGACGTTCCTGCGCCAGATGGAGGAAAACCTCGGCCTGGCGCGGGAAAAGGGCGTCAAGATCGTCGCCAACGCCGGCGGGCTCAACCCCGCCGGGCTCGCGGACGCCCTGCGTGAGCTGGCCGCGAAGCTGGGGCTCGACGTCCGGATCGCGCACGTCGAAGGTGATGACCTGGTGGCCCGCGCGGACGAGCTGGACCTCGGGAAACCGCTGACCGCCAACGCCTACCTCGGCGCGTGGGGCATCGTCGAGTGCCTGAACGCGGGCGCCGACGTCGTCGTCACCGGGCGCGTCACCGACGCCTCCGTCATCGTCGGCCCGGCCGCCGCGCACTACGGCTGGGCCCGCGACGACTTCGACGCCCTCGCCGGCGCGGTCGCCGCCGGGCACGTCATCGAATGCGGCGCCCAGGCCACCGGCGGCAACTACGCCTTCTTCACCGAGCACACCCTGGGCGTGCCGGGCTTCCCGATCGCCGAGATCGAGGCCGACGGCACCAGTGTCATCACCAAGCACCCCGGCACCGGGGGCGTGGTGAACACCGGGACGGTCAAAGCGCAGCTGCTGTACGAAATCACCGGCGCGCGGTACGCCGGCCCGGACGTCACGACCCGCTTCGACAAGCTCTCGCTGACCGAAGACGGCCCCGACCGCGTGCGCATCTCCGGCGTCCGCGGGGAAGCTCCGCCGCCGACGCTCAAGGTCGCGCTGAACACCCTGGGCGGGTTCCGCAACGAGACGACGTTCGTCCTCACCGGACTCGACATCGAGGCGAAAGCCGCACTGGTGCGAGAACAGCTCGAAGCGTCCTTGAAGGACCGGCCGCCCGCCGACGTCCGCTGGACCCTCGCGCGCACCGACCACGCCGACGCCGACACCGAGCAGACCGCGAGCGCGCTGCTGCACGTGGCCGTGAAGGACGCCGACCCGAAGGTGGCCGGCCGCGCGTTCACCGGCGCCGCGGTCGAGCTGGCGCTGGCCAGCTACCCGGGCTTCCACGTCACCGCGCCGCCTTCGGACGCCTCGCCCTTCGGGGTCTACACCGCGGCTTACGTGCCCGCGGACCAGGTGCCCCACGTCGCCGTGCTGCCGGACGGGATGCGGGTCGACATCGCGCCCGCGCTGTCCACTCAGGACCTGTCCGAAGTGGACGAGCCCGCGCTGCCCGAGCCCTTGGCCCACGGACCGGTGCGGCGCGTCCCGCTGGGCACGATCGCCGGGGCCCGCAGCGGGGACAAGGGCGGCAACGCCAACCTCGGGGTCTGGGTGCGCTCCGAAGCGGCGTGGCGCTGGCTCGTGCACCGGCTGACCGTCACGGAGTTCAAGCTGCTGCTGCCCGAGACCGCCGACCTGCCCGTGACCCGCTACCTCCTGCCGAACCTGTGGGCGATGAACTTCGTCGTCGAGGGCATCCTCGGGCAGGGGGTCGCGTCGCAGGCGCGGTTCGACCCGCAGGCCAAGGCGTTCGGCGAATGGCTGCGCTCCCGCGAGATCGACGTTCCCGAGGTGCTCCTGTGACCGACCCGTTCCGGACCCCCGAGCGGTCCGAGCTGCGCAAGACCGTCCGCAAGTTCGTCGAGCAGGAGGTCCTGCCGCACCTCGACGACTGGGAGCGCGCCGGCGAACTGCCCCGTGACCTGCACCGCAAGGCCGGTGCGCTGGGCCTGCTCGGCGTCGCCTTCCCCGAGGAGATCGGCGGCGGCGACGGCAACTACCTCGACGCGCTGGTCGTCGCCGAGGAGATGCACTACGCGGGCGGCTCCGGCGGCCTCTTCGCGTCGCTGTTCACCTGCGGCATCGCCGTCCCGCACATCGCGGAGGCCGCCGATCCCGTGCAGCTCGAACGCTGGGTCCGCCCGACCCTGGCCGGCGACAAGATCGGCTCGCTGGCCGTCACCGAGCCGGACGGCGGGTCGGACGTCGCCGGGATCCGGACCACCGCCGTGCGCGAGGGCGACGAATACGTCATCAACGGCGCCAAGACCTACATCACCTCCGGCTGCCGCGCGGACTTCGTCACGACGGTCGTGCGCACCGGCAGCGACGGCGTGCACGGGCTGTCGCTGATCGTCGTCGAGCGCGGGACGCCCGGGTTCACCGTGTCCCGCAAGCTCGAAAAGATGGGCTGGCTCTGCTCCGACACCGCCGAACTGTCCTACGTGGACGTCCGGGTGCCGGTGGAGAACCTGGTGGGCACCGAGAACAGCGGGTTCGCGCAGGTGGCCACCCAGTTCGTCACCGAGCGGCTTTCGCTGGCCGTGCAGGCGTACGCGCACGCCCAGCGGGCCCTAGACCTGACGCTGGACTGGTGCCGGCTGCGCGAGACGTTCGGCCGCCCGCTCGTTTCGCGGCAGGTCGTGCAGCACAAGCTCACCGAGATGGCGCGCAAGGTCGACGTCGCCCGGACCTACACCCGGCAGGCCGCGATCCGGCACGTCTCGGGCGAAGAGGTCATCGCCGAGGCCTGTTTCGCCAAGAACACCGCCGTCGAGGCCGCCGAATGGGTGGTCAACGAAGCCGTCCAGCTGCACGGCGGGCTCGGCTACATGCGCGAGGCCGAGGTGGAACGGCACTACCGCGACGTCCGGATCCTCGGCATCGGCGGCGGTACCAACGAGATCCTCACCGGCCTGGCCGCGAAGCGATTGGGATACACCTCGTGACTACCTTGAGGTCCACTGTGGACACGCGGGCCGCCGAGTTCGGCGCCAACCGCGAGGCGATGCTGGAGAAGCTCGCCGAGATCGGCACCGAACAGGCCAAGGCCGTGGCCGGTGGCGGCGAGAAGTACGTCGAGCGCCACCGCAAGCGCGGCAAGCTCCTGGCCCGCGAGCGGATCGAGCTGCTGCTCGACCAGGACTCGCCGTTCCTGGAGCTCTCGCCGCTGGCCGCGTGGGGCACCGACTACCGCGTCGGCGCGAGCCTGGTCACCGGCATCGGGGTCGTCGAAGGCGTCGAGTGCCTGATCTCGGCCAGCGACCCGACGGTCAAGGGCGGCGCGAGCAACCCCTGGACGACGAAGAAGTCCTTCCGGGCGGCGGACATCGCCGCGCAGAACCGGCTGCCGTCGATCAACCTCGTCGAGTCCGGCGGCGCGGACCTGCCCACGCAGAAGGAGATCTTCATCCCGGGCGGCCGGATCTTCCGCGACATCACGCGGGCTTCGGCCGCGGGCTGCCCGACGGTCGCGCTCGTCTTCGGCAATTCCACCGCGGGCGGCGCTTACCTGCCGGGCATGTCCGACTACGTCGTGATGGTCAAGGAACGCGCGAAGGTGTTCCTCGGCGGGCCGCCGCTGGTCAAGATGGCGACCGGCGAGGAGTCCGACGACGAGTCGCTCGGCGGCGCCGAGATGCACGCGCGGACGTCCGGCCTGGCCGACTACCTGGCCGTCGACGAGCAGGACGCGATCCGGCTCGGGCGGAACATCGTCAAGCGGCTCAACTGGACCAAGCAGGGGCCGGCGCCGAAGCCGGACTACGCCGAGCCGCTGTACGACACCGAGGACCTGCTCGGCATCGTGCCGACCGACCTCAAGGTGCCCTTCGACCCGCGCGAGGTCATCGCCCGGGTCGTCGACGGCTCCGACTTCGACGAGTTCAAACCGCTGTACGGCTCTTCGCTGGTCACGGGCTGGGCGAGCATCCACGGCTACCCGGTCGGCGTCCTCGCCAACGCCCAGGGCGTGCTGTTCGGCGAGGAGTCGCAGAAGGCCGCGCAGTTCATCCAGCTGGCGAATCAGATCCACACGCCGCTGGTGTTCCTGCACAACACGACCGGGTACATGGTCGGCAAGGAGTACGAGCAGAGCGGCATCATCAAGCACGGTGCGATGATGATCAACGCCGTGTCGAACTCGAAGGTGCCGCACCTGTCCGTCCTCATGGGAGCGTCCTACGGCGCCGGGCACTACGGGATGTGCGGCCGGGCCTACGATCCCCGCTTCCTGTTCGCGTGGCCGAGCGCGAAGTCCGCGGTGATGGGCCCGGCGCAGCTGGCCGGCGTGCTGTCCATCGTGGCCCGCGCGGCCGCCGAAAGCCGCGGCCAGGAGTACAACGAGGAGCACGACAAGGCCATGCGCGCCATGGTGGAAGGCCAGATCGAGGCCGAGTCGATGCCGATGTTCCTCTCCGGCATGCTCTACGACGACGGCATCATCGACCCGCGCGACACCCGCACCGTGCTGGGGCTGAGCCTGTCCGCGATCCACAATGGACCAGTGAAGGGCGCCGAGGGCTTCGGCGTCTTCCGGATGTGAGTGAGCGATGATCCAGAACCTGCTGGTCGCCAACCGCGGCGAGATCGCCCGCCGCGTCTTCTCGAGCTGCCGCGACGCCGGGATCGGCACGGTCGCCGTGTTCTCCGACGCCGATGCCGCCGCCCCGCACGCCCTCGAAGCCGACGCGGCCGTCCGGCTGCCCGGCAACGCGCCGAGCGAGACGTACCTGCGCGCCGAGCTGCTGGTCAAGGCCGCGGCCGACACCGGCGCCGACGCCGTCCACCCGGGCTACGGCTTCCTGTCCGAGAACGCGGCCTTCGCGCGGGCTGTGCTCGACGCGGGTCTCACCTGGGTCGGGCCGCCGCCCGAAGCCATCGAGACCATGGGCTCCAAAGTGGAGTCGAAGCGGCTGATGGCCGCCGCCGGCGTGCCCGTGCTGTCCGAACTGGACCCGGCGTCGGTGACCGAAGCCGACTTGCCGTTGCTGGTCAAGGCGTCCGCCGGGGGTGGCGGGCGCGGGATGCGCGTGGTCCGCGAACTCGGTGAGCTGGCCGAGGCGGTGGAAGGCGCGAGCGCCGAGGCGGGGTCCGCGTTCGGCGACCCGACCGTCTTCTGCGAGCGGTACCTGGAGACCGGGCGGCACATCGAGGTCCAGGTCATGGCCGACCGGTTCGGCACGGTGTGGGCGGTGGGCGAGCGGGAGTGCTCGATCCAGCGCCGTCACCAGAAGGTCGTCGAAGAGGCACCTTCGCCGTTCGTCGACGACGCGATGCGTGCGGAGCTCTTCGACGCCGCGCGCAAGGCCGCCCAGGCGATCGACTACGTCGGCGCGGGCACGGTCGAGTTCCTCGCCGGGCCGGACGGGCGGTTCTACTTCCTCGAGATGAACACCCGGCTGCAGGTCGAGCACCCGGTCACCGAGAACGTCACGGGGCTGGATCTGGTCGCGCTGCAGCTGCGCGTCGCGGAAGGGGAACGGCTGCCCGCCGACCCGCCGCCGACCGTCGGGCACTCCATCGAGGTCCGGCTCTACGCCGAAGACCCGGCCGCGAACTGGCAGCCGCAGAGCGGCACCCTGCACACCCTGGACGTGCCCGAGGTGGACCGTGCGTTCACCCACGGTCCCGGGCTGCGCCTGGACTCCGGCTTCGAGAGCGGGTCCGTCGTCGGCGTGCACTACGACCCGATGCTGGCCAAGGTGATCACCTGGGCGCCGACCCGCGCCGAAGCGGCCCGGCGGCTCGCGAAGGCACTGGCGGCGGCGAAGATCCACGGCGTCGTCACCAACCGCGACCTGCTGGTGACCATCCTCCGGCACGAAGCCTTCCTGGCGGGGGAGACCGATACGGCGTTCTTCGACCGCCACGGCCTCGACACCCTGGCCGCTCCGCTGGCCACTGTGGACACCGAACGGCTCTCCGCTCTCGCGGCAGCCTTGGCCGATGCGGCGGGTAACCGGGCGTCGGCGACCACGCAGGGCCGGCTGCCCAGCGGCTGGCGCAACGTCCGCTCGGCCGGGCAGCGCAAGGTCTTCACGGTGGCCGACCGCGAATACGAGATCGTCTATTCGCTGACGCGGGACGGTCTGAAAGCGGACGGTTTCGAGGCCGAGCTGGTCACCGCCGAACCCGGCCGGGTCGTCCTGGACGTCGCCGGAGTGCGGCGCACCTTCGACGTCGCCCGCCACGACGGCGTGTCCTACGTGGACTCCGCGCTCGGCTCGGTCGCGCTGACGGCGGCGCCGCGGTTCGCCGACCCGGACGCCGCGCTGGCCGCCGGGTCGCTGGTGGCGCCGATGCCGGGCACCGTCGTCCGGCTGGCCGTGCAGGCCGGGGACCCGGTCAAGGCCGGCGATCCGCTGCTCTGGCTCGAGGCGATGAAGATGGAACACCGGATCGCCGCCCCCGCCGACGGCGTGGTGACGGAACTTCCGGTGACGGTCGGACAGCAGGTCGAAGTGGGCACGATCCTCGCGGTGGTAGGAGAAGAAGCATGAACGCGATGAACTTCATCGAGCCGGAGGAGCGGATCGCGCTTCGCAAGGCCGTCGCCGAACTGGGCACCAAGTACGGGCACGAGTACTACGCGCGCAAGGCGCGGGCGGACGAGAAGACCCACGAGCTGTGGGACGAGGCCGGCCGGCTGGGCTACCTCGGCGTCAACATCCCCGAGGAGTACGGCGGCGGGGGCGCGGGCATCGCCGACCTCGCCGCGGTGCTCGAAGAACTCGCCGCGGCGGGCTCGCCGCTGCTGCTCATGGTCGTCTCGCCGGCCATCTGCGGCACGGTGATCTCCCGGTTCGGCACCGACGAGCAGAAGAAGCAGTGGCTGCCCGGGATCGCCGACGGCAGCAAGCGGATGGTCTTCGCGATCACCGAACCCGACGCCGGGTCGAACTCGCACAAGATCACCACCACCGCCAAGCGCGACGGCGACGGCTGGGTCCTCAGTGGACGCAAGGTCTACATCTCCGGCGTCGACGAGGCCGACGCGGTGCTCGTCGTCGGGCGCATGGAGGACTCGAAGACCGGCAAGCTCAAGCCGGCGCTGTTCATCCTGCCGACCGGCACCGACGGCTTCGAGTACACGAAGATCCCGATGGACATCATCGCGCCGGAGAACCAGTTCTCGCTGTTCCTCGACGACGTCAAGCTCCCGGCCGAGGCGCTGGTCGGCGAAGAGGACGCGGCCATCGCGCAGCTGTTCGCGGGCCTCAACCCCGAACGCATCATGGGTGCGTCGTTCTCCCTCGGCATCGCGCGCTATGCGTTGAGCAAGGCCGTCGGCTACGCGAACCAGCGGCAGGTCTGGGGCACCCCGATCGGCTCCCACCAGGGCCTCGCGCACCCGCTGGCCGAGATCAAGATCGAGCTGGAGCTGGCGAAGCTGATGACGCAGAAGGCGGCGTCGCTCTACGACTCCGGTGACGACTTCGGCGCGGGGGAGTCGGCCAACATGGCCAAGTACGCCGCCGCCGAGGTCGCCATCCGCGCGACCGACCAGGCCGTGCAGACCCACGGCGGCAACGGCCTCGCCACCGAATACGGCCTCGGCACCCTGGTCACGGCGGTGCGCCTGGGCCGGATCGCCCCGGTCAGCCGCGAGATGGTGCTCAACTTCGTCGGCCAGCACAGCCTCGGCCTGCCCAAGTCCTACTGACCCGAGGCGGCACTTTCACGTGAAAGTGCCGCTTCTTCACGGAGGTTTCACATGGCTGGATTGGACGGCAGGACGATCATCATGTCCGGTGGCAGCCGGGGGATCGGCGAAGCGATCGCGCTGCGGGCCGCGAAGGATGGCGCGAACGTGGCGCTGCTGGCCAAGACCGCCGAACCGCACCCGAAGCTGCCCGGCACGATCTACACGGCCGCGGAAGCGATCGAGAAGGCCGGCGGGCACGCCCTGCCGATCCTCGGCGACGTCCGCGACGACGAGGGTGTCGCGGCCGCCGTGGCGAAGACCGTCGAGCAGTTCGGCGGCATCGACGTCGTGGTGAACAACGCCAGCGCGATCGACCTGACGCCGACCGAGCAGGTCGGCATGAAGCGCTACGACCTGATGCAGGACATCAACGCGCGCGGCACGTTCCTGCTGTCCAAACTGGCCATTCCGCACCTGCGCGCTTCGGAGAACGCCCACATCCTGACGCTGTCGCCGCCGATCAGCCTCGACGAGAAGTGGTTCACCGCCGGGCACCTCGCGTACAGCATCGCGAAGTACTCGATGAGCCTGGTGACCGTCGGGCTGGCGGCGGAGCTGAAGGGCGACGGCGTCTCGGTCAACTCGCTGTGGCCGCGCACGACGATCGACACCGCGGCGATCCGCAACGTCGTCGGCGCGGAGCTGGCTTCGCGCAGCCGCACGCCGGAGATCATGGCCGACGCCGCGTACGCGATCCTGACGAAGCCGAGCGGCGAGGCCACCGGGAACTTCTTCCTGGACGACGAAGTGCTGCGCGCGGAGGGCGTCACCGACTTCGCGAAGTACCGCGCCGGCGACACCGCGGAGGAAGACCTGCAGCTCGACTTCTGGGTGGACCCGGCTTGACCGGCGTCCGCGAACCCCAGCAGGAGCGCAGCCGCACCACGCGGCGGCGGCTGATCGAGGCCGCGCTCGACAGCTTCGGCGAGCGCGGCTGGCACGGCGTGACGGTGGCCGGGATCGCCGAGCGGGCGGGCGTTTCCCGTGGCGCGGCCCAGCACCACTTCCCGGCCCGCGAGGACCTCGTGGTGGCGGCGGTCGACCTGCTCGGCCAGTCCCAGATCGACGAGCTGCGCGCCCAGGCGGCGGACCTGCCGACCGGCGCGTCCCGGATCGAGCGCGTCGTCGAGATGGTGCTGAACCTCTACACCGGCCCGCTGTTCCGCGCGGCCCTGCAGCTGTGGGCGGTCGCGGCGACCGACGACGCCCTGCGCGAGGTGCTGGTGCCCCTGGAGGCCCGGGTCGGCCGCGAGGCGCACCGCGTGACGGTCGAACTGCTGGGCGTCGACGAGTCCCGGCCCGGGGTGCGCGAGCTCGTCCAGGCCACTTTGGACCTGGGCCGCGGGCTCGGGCTGGCGAACCTGCTGACCGACGACACCAAGCGGCGCAAGCAGATCGTGCGCGAGTGGGCGCGGACGCTGGAGCTGCGGATCGCGGTCACCGGAAGCGCTTGAGGTCCTCGAGGGCGCCCGTGGTTTCGGGGTGCTCCGGTCCGAGCACGCGGCGCAGAACCGGGATCAACTCCTCGAGCGCCGCCACGGCTCCGGACGGGTCCCCGGTTTCGCCGCGCAGGGTGGCGTGGGTGTGGCGAGCCGTCAGCGTGGTGGGGTGCTCCGGCCCGAGGACGCGGTCCAGGTCCGGCAGGAGGTTCTCCAGTGCCGCCAGGGCTCCCGCCGGATCTCCCGCCCAGCTGCGGAAGCGCGCGAGGTTGTGCCGGGTGGTCAGCACGTTCGGGCTGCCCGGCCCGAACACGCGGCTCAGGTCCGGCAGCATCTCCTCGACGACGGCCGCCGCTCCCGCCGGATCCCCGGCTCTGGCCCGCAACGCGGCCAGGTGGTGCCGGCTGGTGAAGAGGGCGGGGTGGTCCGGGCCGAGAACGCGCTGCTGGTCCTGGAGCAACGTCTCGTAGGCGGTCACGGCCGGCGCCGGATCGCCGGCCAAGCCCCGGAACCACGTGAGGTGGTGGCGCGTGTCCAACGTGTCGGGGTGGTCGGGACCGAGTACGCGTTGCTGGTCCTGCAGCAGGAGTTCGAGCCGGGCGGTCGCTCCGGCCAGGTCCCCCGACTCGGCCTGCAGCACGGCCGAAGCATCGCGGGTGGTCAAGGTGGCGGTGTGCTCCGGCCCGAACACCCGCTCCAGGTCCGGCAGGAGGCTCTCGTAGGCGGCCAGCCCGCCGGTGAGGTCCCCGGTGGCGGCCCGGAGCCGGGCCGCGGCGATGCGGGTGCTGAGGGTATCGGGGTGGTCCGGTCCGAGCGCGCGATGCCGATCCTGGGCCAGCCGCTCGACCTCGGCCAACCCGGACGGGTCGCCGGCGGCGTCCCGCATGACCGCGAGGTTCTGCCGGCTGGCCGAGGTGGCTTGGTGCTCGGCCCCGAGCACCCGCTCGAGGTCCGGCAGGAGGCTCTCGTACACCGCCACCGCCCCGGCGAAGTTCCCCGTCTCGCCCAGGTACCTGGCCAAGGTGCTGCGCGCGGTCAACGTCAGCTGGTGCGTCCGCCCGGGGACCCGGTCCAGATTCGCGAGGAGGGCGCTCAGCGCCTCGACAGCTCCGCGCGGATCGCCGGCGGCGCCCAGGGAAGCCGCCAGGTCGTAGCGTGCGATCGAAGTGTCGAGGTGCTGGGCGCCGAGCCGATCCGCCGCGGTGCGGCCGAGCTGCCGGAAGTACGTGATCGCCGGGCCGAGTTGCCCGTTCTCGCGGAGACTCCGTCCCGCCTGCAGGAGCACCACGTGACACCCCCGGCGCCAGAGCTGCTGGGGGTCACCGGTGGCCTGCAACGCGAAAGTGCTGCGCCGCAACGCCTGCGCCAGCGTCCGGTCCGACTCGATCTCCGGCCACGCCTGCGTCAGCGCGTCTGCGGCGGCCCGCGTGATCCGCGCGAAGTCCTTGGGGCGCAGGTCGTCCCGGGCCGCGCGCTGCACCAGTGCGTGGACGCGGACCGCGTGCGGGTCGAGGCCGACGAGGTTCAGGCGGTGCAGGCAGCCCAGTGCGTCGCGGGCGTCTTCCGCGGTCGGGCGCCGGCGGGTTGCTTTGCGCAGGAAGTCCAGCGCGGCCGGCGCGGTGAGCACGGAATGGGGGATGCCGTGGGGATCGAGGACGCTCAGGAACCGCAGCAGCGGGCCGGCCAGGCCCGCGGGTTCGAGCCGGTCGGCGTGGGCGATCGACAACGCCCAGGTCGCCGTCACCGTGGCCTGGTGGTCGTCGGGCAGGACCGCCGCCAGCTTGCGTTCCCGGAACCGCTGACGGTACGCCGAACAGGGCAGCTCGCGGTCGAGGACGTACGCCGCGGCCTGGGCGAGCGCCAGCGGCAGGTGCCCGAGGTCGTCGGCCAGCCCGGCGACGTCGTCGGCCAGGTGCGGGCGGGCGGCGAGCTTGCGGTTCAGGTACGCCCGCGACTCCGCAGCGGTGAACTGGCCGACGTCGACGATCCGCCGCCGGTCGCCGGCGAGTGCGGCGTCGCGCCGCCGGGTCGTGAGGACCACCCGCCCGGCGGCCGGTGGCCAGAGGCCGTGCAGGTCCGCGGGGTGCTGCACGTCGTCGAGCACCAGCAGCCAGCGCTTCGGGGTCGAGGCGAGCCACTCCAGGAGACGGCGCGCGCCCTGCTCCGGGTCGGCGTCGTCGATGCCGGTGAGCGTCTTCGCCAGCTGCGCGTAGGCCGTCAGGATCGCGTC
Organism: Amycolatopsis sp. cmx-4-83; assembly: GCF_046548815.1. Taxonomy (NCBI): domain Bacteria; kingdom Bacillati; phylum Actinomycetota; class Actinomycetes; order Pseudonocardiales; family Pseudonocardiaceae; genus Amycolatopsis; species Amycolatopsis sp. cmx-4-83. The sequence goes on from NZ_JAEBEF010000013.1 coordinate 21,028, forward strand.
GCGGGACTCTGCGGTGATCCAGGCCAGGAGGTCGACTTCGCGGGCGGCCCACGCGCGTTCGGCGAAGTCCGCGGCCAGCTGCGTCTTCCCGACGCCGCCCAGTCCCGACAGCACTGTGATGGCGTCGAGCGTGACTTCGCGGTCTTGGAAGCCGTCCGCGCGGGCGGGGACCACGCCGGCCCGGTGCGGCCAGTGCACGCCCGTCGTCACCCCGCCGGGCCGGGCCGGGACTTCGACGGCGAGGGCCAGCGCGAACGCGGCGGCGTGCGCGGCCGCGGTCACTTCGGCGCCGTCGTCGCCGATGCCCCGGACGGTCAGCACCGGCAGGCCGTGGTTGAGGTGACCCGCTTTGGCGACGCCGGCGCTTTCCATTTCGATCGCGGCCGCGTCGTCGTAGGCGGTGCGCAGCCGGGCGGCCAGGGGAGCGGTGCGGGAGCCGAGCACGACTTCCCCGGCGGCGATCGGCCGGAAGTGCACCGGCGGCGGAGGTCCGGGGGAGTCCGGGAGCCAGCGCCCTTCGCGGGCGACGTGCCGGGCGATCTGGTCGAGCTCGTGCGGGATTTCCCAGGCCTGCGGCCGGTTCCGGAAGCCGTCGTCCTCGTCCTTGCCGCCGTGGTAGCCGTAGACCTTGGTCGCCACGACGACGTCGCCGGGGCCGAGGTCGTCGTGGAGCGCCCCGGCGATGCCGACGAACAGCAGCGCGCTGGGCGCGAAGGTCGCGATCGCGCGTTCGGTCAGGACGGCGGCGCCCTGGTTGCCCTGGCCGGTGAGCGCGAGCACGATCGTGGCCCCGCCGGCGGGTGGCACGCCCACCTCGAACCGCGTGCCCGACGGGTGCGCCGTGACGCGGCGGTCGCCCAGCACCGCCCGCACGGCCGCGTATTCCGTTTCGAGGGCGGTCAGCACCACGACCGTGGGGGTCACGGGAGCTCGGCGGCGAGGGCGAAGGCGAAGGCCGCCGCGTTCGCCGCCGCGACGGGCTGCCAGCCGGCCTGGTCGGCAGCGTGCTTGTGGCCGTCGGCCTTGTCGCTGATGCCCCGGACGGCGACCACGGGCAGGTTCCGGTTGAGGTGACCGGCCTTGGCGACGCCGGCGCTTTCCATCTCGATCGCGGCGGCGTCGTCGTAGTTCGTGCGCAGCTGCTCGGCCAGGGGAGTGGTGCGCGAGTTGAGCACGACCTCCCCGGCGGCGATCGGCCGGAAGTGCACCGACGGACGGCGCCCCTCCGGGAGCCAGTCCTCCTCGCGGGCGACGTGCCGGGCGATCTGGTCGAGCTCGTACGGGATCTCCCACGCCTGCGGCCGGGCGCGGAAGCCGGTGTCCTCGTCCTTGCCGCCGTGGTAGCCGTAGACCTTGGTGCCCACGACGACGTCGCCGGGCTCGAGGTCGTCGTGCAGGGCACCGGCGACGCCGACGAACAGCAGCGCCCGCGGGTCGTAGGTGGCGATCGCGCGTTCGGTGAGGATGGCCGCCGCCTGGTTGCCCTGGCCGGTCAGCGCGAGGACGGCCGACCCCCGGCCGCGCGGCGGGCGGCCCACCTCGAACCGGGTGCCCGAGCGGTGGGTCTCCACCCGGCGCCCGGCCAGCAGCGCCCGCACGGCCGCGTACTCCACCTCCAGCGCGGTCAGCACCACGATCGTGGGTTCCGGAACGTCGTTCACGCGATCTCGCTTTCTGCGTCGTTCAGGTTGTGCCCGCGCAGGATCGGCGGGTGCAGGACCGTCGCCGGGCCACGCCGGTAGAGCGCGGCGGGCCGGCCGCCGTCCCGGGCCGTGCGGTCGCCGGTGGGCACCAGGAACCCGGTCACCCCCGTGATCTTGCGGTGGAAGTTGCGGTGGTCGAGCCGGTGGCCCCAGACGATTTCGTAGACGCGCCGCAGCTCGCTGATGGTGAACTCGGGCGCGCAGAACGCCGTGGCGAGCGTCGTGTACTCGAGCTTGCCGCGCGCCCGCTCCACCGCGTCGGCGATGATCGCCCGGTGGTCGAAGGCGACCGGCGCGTCCGTGCCCTCGACGTCGGCGACCGCTTCCCAGCGCGCGGCGCGCGCGTCCCCGCCCGCCGCCGGGATCGGCAGGTCGGGCACCAGCGCCAGGTAGCACACGGTCACCACCCTCCCCCGAGGATCACGGTCCGGCCCGCCGTAGGTCCGCAACTGTTCCAGATGCAGCCGATCGGCCGCCAGGCCGGTCTCCTCGGCCAGCTCGCGGGCGGCCGCGACGTCGATGTCCTCGTCCTCGGAGGCGATGAACCCGCCCGGGAGCGCGAGCTGCCCGCGGTAGGGCGCTTCCGCGCGCTCGACGAGCAGGATGTTCAGCCGCTCTTCGCGGACGGTGAGGATCGCGAGGTCGACGGCGACCGCGACCTTGGGGATCTGCCATGTCGTGTCCTGGGCCACGCCGCAAGCCTAGCTTCATGTCAGCTTGACGCAAAGTCGGCTCGGGTTCTAACCTGAGTGCACTTAATGTCGAAACGACGAAAAGGGTCCGCGATGTGTGTGCACCTACCGGTCTCGCTCGCCTGCAAGCTGGCCGCCGTCCTCCTGTTCGCGGGGCTGGTCAGCGGGTTCTGCCTCGCCTCGGCCTGGCAGGCGCCCACCGCCACCGCGAGCGGCTCGCCCGGGATGGCGGTGGGTCATGCCGCGCGCTGAGAAGCCCTTGGCGCCGGACGGCTCCGCGCTGACCGCGTTCGCGGCCGGCCTGCGGGCGCTGCGGGAGAACGCGGGGAACCCCTCGTACCGCGAACTGGCGCGCCGGGCGCACTTCTCCGCCACCACGCTGTCCGACGCCGCGGGCGGGCGCCGGCTGCCGAGCCTGGCGGTGACCCTGGCGTACGTCCGGGCCTGCGACGGTGACGCCGGCGAGTGGGAACGCCGCTGGCGCGCGACGGCGGCCGAGCTGACCACCCCGGCCCCGGCCGAGACCACCGCTCCCTACCGCGGGCTCGACGCCTACGACCGCGAGGACGCCGGCCTGTTCTTCGGCCGGGACCGGCTCGTCGACACCCTGGTCGCCGCCGTCGCGGCCCACCGCTGCGTGGTCGTGACCGGTCCGTCGGGCGCCGGGAAGACGTCGCTCCTGCGCGCCGGCCTGCTGCCGCGCTTGAGCGGAGCGGTCGTCTTCACGACCGCGGGGGAGCGGCTGCCCGAGGGGGACGCGCTGGTCGTCGTCGACCAGTGCGAAGAGCTCTTCGCGCCCGGCCGCGACGACGACCGGGCGCGGTTCGCCGCCGCGCTGCGCACGGGCGGGCCGCGGGTCGTGCTCGCCGTGCGCGCGGACTTCGCGGACCGCTGCGCGGAACTGGCCGGCCCGCGCGAGACGCCGGCCCGCGTCGAGGTCGGGCCGATGACCGCCGACGAGCTGCGGCAGGCGATCACCGCCCCGGCCGCGCGCGCCCGCTGCCTGGTCGAGACGCCGCTGCTGACCACGGCCGTCGCCCTCGCCCACGGGCGGCCCGGCGCGCTGCCGTGGCTGTCGCACGCGCTGCTCGAGACGTGGCGGCGGCGCAGCGGCACCCGGCTGACCCTCGCCGGTTTCCAGGCGGCGGGGGAGTTCGGCGGACCGGCGGCCGGCGCGGCGGAGGCCGTGTTCGACGCGCTCGGGCCACCCGGGCGGGCCGTCGCCCGCGACCTGTTCCGCCGGCTCGCCGACCCCGGGGAAGGCGCCAGGGCCGTCAGCGCCGACGAACTCGACGACACCCCGCTCGCCGCCGGCGTCGTCGAGCGGTTCGTCCGGGCGCGGGTGCTCGTGCGCGACGCCCACCGGCTCCGGCCGGCCCACGAGACGCTGCTGGGTGCCTGGCCGCGCCTGGCCGCGTGGCTGGAAGAGGACGGCGCGGGGCGGCGCACCCACCGCGAACTCACCCAGGCGGCCGCCACCTGGCGCCGCCACCACCGGGACCCGAGCCTGCTCCTGCGCGGCGCTCACCTCGCGGCCGTTCGTGCGTGGGCCCGGCACCCGCGGCACCTCACCGTCCACGAGCGGGCTTATCTCGACGCCAGCACCGCCGCCGAGACGCGCCCCCGGCGCCGGGGATGGCTGGCCGCGCTGCTCGCGGCCCTGTGCGTCCTCTCCGCCGCGGCCGGGCTCGGCGGCCAGCCGGTCTGCGGTCCGGTCGCCCTGCCGCGCGCCGATCGTTGTCCGGACCTTTGTCGTCCGGCGGCCGCGGCCCCGGCGCCGGACAACGCCGAGGCCCTAGACCTGGGGTAGCAAGCCCGGTCCGCGGGGGGCGGACCGGAACGGAACGAGGGAGGAAACCATGAGAGCAGCAGCAGTGGTGGCCGCGGTGGCCGTGGCGGCGACGGTGGGGGTCGGCGCCGCTGGGCCGGCCGAGGCCGCGTGCCAGGCGCAGTACGCGTGCATGTACTCGAACTCCGATCTGGGCGGCTACAAGTTCGAGAACTTCAACAGCCAGGCCAACTGGGGGAGCCTGCGGTACGCCGGCACCAGCATCCCGCTTTGGGCGGGCGACGGCACGTACAACAACGTCAGCTCGATGGAGAACAAGGACACCAACTCGCCGATCGCCGTCTACTACAACTCCCAGTACCGGGGGTCGTGCTTCACGATCCGGTCGAGCGGCACGGTGCGGAACTTCGCGAACGTCCGGCTCTCCGGGGACAACCACGACGGCTGGGTGGCCAACGACGTGATGAACTCCCACCACTTCAACATCGCGTGCGGCACGTACTACGGGTGAGGGCGGCGCGGATCGCCGCGGCGGTCGCCGTCGCGGCGCTCGGGTGCGGCGTCGCCTTGTCGGCGGGCGACGCCGCGGAGCCCGGGCCGCCGCCGATCGGGCCGGTGCGGCCGGTGGTGTCGGGCGCGGACGTCGTGCTGCCGTTCGACGCCTACCGGCACCCCGCCGCCGAGGTCAACGTGATCGAGCGGGCCACCGCCGCGCTGGCGGGGAAGTGCCTGGCGCGCTTCGGGTACGACTGGACGCCGCCGTCGATCGACGCGGTCGACACGTCCCGGCCGGCGGCGGGGGGCCGCTACGGGATCGTGGACGCCGCCGAGGTCGCCCGCCTCGGCTACCACGCGGCGCAGCCGCCGGACCGCGCGGCGCAGGCGCAGCCCCCGCTGGACGTGCTGGTGGTCTACACCGGCAAGGGCACGTCGGAGGTGCGCGGCCGGCCGGTCCCCGAGGGCGGCTGCGTCGGGGAGGCCCGCCGCCGGCTCGAGGAGGGCGTGCCGGCGGCCTTGCTGGGGGAGGCGTTCGCGGAGCTCGACCGCGAGCTCTACCTGACGGCGCAGGCCGATCCGCGGGTTCAGGCGGCGATGGCCGGCTGGCGTGCCTGCATGGCGGAAGCGGGGGAGCGGTACGCCGACGTGTGGGCGGCCAACGACGACGTCCGGTGGAGCGGCCCCGCGCCGGCCCCGGCGGAGATCGCGGTCGCGAAGGCGGACCTGGCGTGCCGGACGCGGACCGCGTTGCCCGGGACGTGGCTGGCGGTGGAAACCGCCTACCAGCAGCGGGCGATCGCGGACCGGCGCGGCGAGTTCGACGCGCTGGCGCAGGCGCTGCGGGCGCGGCTGGCCAACGCCCGGCGGGCGCTGGAGCGGTGAAGGAGGGGGCGGGGAACGGGACACCGGACCCCGCCCCCTTCGGCGTGCCCGACCCGGCGGAACCGCACTGGCACCCGAAACGTCATAGTGCCGTAAGTAACACAATCAGCCCAACGGGCGAATGACTATGCGTAGTGGTTCCGAGGAGAAAGGCAGTCCGGTGTCCGGTTCAGGAGTCGAGCTCACCCACCGCGCCATGGCGATGCTGAGGGCGGTGGCGGCGGGACGCGCGCAGATGTCGTGCAGCTGCGAGCCCGACCTCTTCATCGACGGATTCGCCTGCTGCGATCAGATGACCGCGCACGCACTCGCCCACGGCGGCTACCTGCGGCCCGCCGCCGAAGCCGCCACCGGGCGCGTTCCGGCCGAGCTCACCGAGGCCGGCCGGGCCGCGCTGGAGATCGTTGTCGCCGCCTGAGCGACGTCACCGAGCGTCGCCGGTTCGCTCATCCGTTCCCGTCGGCGAGTTCCGCTTCGCGCCGGGTGAGCACGAGGGGAGCGCCCTCGGTGACGGCGATCGTGTGCTCGGAGTGGGCCGTGCGGGAACCGTCGGCCGAGCGGATCGTCCAGCCGTCGGGATCGAAGACGATCCGGTCGGTCGTGGCCGCGAACCACGGCTCCAGCGCGAGGGTCAGCCCCGGCCGCAGCTTCATTCCGCGCCCGGCCGTGCCCTGGTTGGGAACGTGCAGGTCCTCGTGCATGGTGCGGCCGATGCCGTGCCCGCCGAACTCGGTGTTGACCGGGTAGCCGTACTCGCGGGCCACCGCCCCGATCGCCGCCGAGATGTCGCCCAGCCGGTTGCCGGGGCGCGCCGCGTCGATCGCCGCTTCCAGTGCCACCTCCGTCGCCCGGATGATCCGCAGGTCCGCCTCGGCGGGGGTGCCGACGATCACCGTGCGTGCCGAGTCGGCCGCCCAGCCGTCGATGCTGACCGCGAGATCGGCCGTGACCACGTCACCGTCGCGCAGCACGTAGTCGTGCGGCAGGCCGTGCAGGACGGCGTCGTTGACCGACAGGCAGATGACGTTGCGGAACGGGCCCTCGCCGAAGGACGGCGCGTAGTCCCAGTAGCACGACTCGGCCCCGCGCCGCTTGATCATGCCGCGCGCGTGGTGCTCGAGGTCCATGAGGTTGACGCCCACGTCGGCGAGCCGGCCGACCTCGGTCAGGATCTCGGCGACGAAGCGCCCGGCGACGTGCATGCGGTCGACTTCCGCAGGCGTCTTCAGTTCGATCACGAAAACCTCGCGTTACCAGAGTCGGTATAGTTATACCGGAACGGTAGCACGTTTCCGGTATAGAAATACCAGTCGGGTCCGGAATGGGGACGAAAACCCGCCCGACCTGGCAGGCTTGGGCCATGGCGGAACCCCCACCACCGGTCGACGACGACGCGACGGTCTTCCTCCCCAGCGAGCTGCGCGGCCCGCATTGGCCGACCCGCGACCTCGACGTCTCGCACCGGCCCTACGACGAGTTCGCCACCCAGATCGTCGCGCGCCCGCCCGCCTCCCCGGTCAGCGCCGGGCGCGGCGAGGGCGCCGGGTCGTCGCTGGCCCGCTCGAGCGGGCGGATGGCGGTCGCGTCCGCGGTCAGCCGGGTCACCGGGTTCGTCGCCAAGCTGCTGCTGGCCGCCGTGGTCGGGACCGGGGTCGTCAACGACTCCTTCACCGTCGCGAACACGCTGCCCAACATCGTCTTCGAACTGCTCTTCGGCGGCGTGCTCGCCAGCGTCGTCGTGCCGCTGCTCGTGCGCTCCCACGACGACCCGGACGGCGGCCGCGCGTACACGCAGCGGCTGATCACGATGGCGCTGGTGCTGCTCACCGTCGGCACGGCGGTCGCGGTGGCGATCGCCCCGGTGTTCACCGCGCTTTACGTCGACAAATCGTCCGCGACCGCCAACCCGGGGCTGACCACGGCGCTCGCGTACCTGCTGCTGCCGCAGATCCTCTTCTACGGCCTCTTCGCGCTGCTGTCGGCGATCCTCAACGCGCAGAACGTCTTCGGCCCGCCGGCGTGGGCGCCCGTGCTCAACAACGTCGTCGTCACCGGCACGCTCGTGGTGTTCGCCGTGGTGCCCGGCGAGCTGGTCCTCGACCCGGCCCGGATGAGCGACCCGAAGCTGCTCGTGCTCGGCCTGGGCACCACGCTCGGCATCGTCGCGCAGGCCGTCGTGCTGATCCCGGCGTTGCTGCGCACCGGGTTCCGGTTCCGCTGGCGCTGGGGCTTCGACCCGCGGATCAAGGAGTTCGGCGGGCTCGCCGCGTGGATCCTCGGCTACGTCGTGGTGAGCCACGTCGGGTTCGTCGTCACCACCCGGGTGCTGACCGGCGGCACCAGCGGCGGGGTCACCGCCTACAGCTACGCGTCGCTGCTCTTCCAGCTGCCGTACGGGATCCTCGGCGTTTCGCTGCTGACCGCGTTGATGCCGCGGATGAGCCGCGCGGCCGCGGACGGCGACACGGGTTCGCTCGTCGGCGACCTTTCGCTCGCGTCCCGGATGTCCACGGTGCTCTTCGTGCCCATCTCGGCGGTGCTGGCCGTGGTCGGCACCCCGATCGGCATCGCGATCTTCACCTGGGGCCGCGGCACGCTCGAAGACGCCGAGCGGCTCGGCCAGACCCTCGCCGTCTCGGCCGTCGGGCTGCTGCCGTTCGCGCTGGTCATGTTGCAGCTGCGGGTGTTCTACGCGATGAAGGACGCCCGGACGCCGACGCTGATCATGCTCGTGATGACCGCCGTGAAGATCCCGCTGCTGCTGCTCTGCCGGGGATTGCTCGACGGCGAGCACATCGTCTACGGCGTGATGCTCGTCAACGGCGCCGGGTTCGTGGTCGGCGCCGTGCTCGGCCAGGTCTGGCTGTGGGTCCGGCTCGGGCACCTGCGCAGCAAGCGGTCGCTGCGGGTCGGCCTGATCGTGCTGGGGGTCAGCGCGCTCGGCGTCGGGGCCGCGGTGCTGGCCGGCTACGCCGTGCCCGGCTCGCTCGGCCCGATCCCCGCCGCGTGGGTGAAACTGCCGGTCCAGACCTTGCTCGGGATGGCCGTGCCGTTCGGGTTGCTGGCGCTGCTGAAGCTCCCGGAGTTCAGCCCCGTGACCCGGCGCGTGGGCGCTCTCCTGCGGCGGTTCGCGCCTCGTTGACGACTACGGCCGGGAAGGCGATCCGGATGTCTCGGAACGATTACGAGACCGCTGCGATCAGCGCGTTTACAATTCCGGCGCGGCTTCCTACGATCCACCCGGTGCAGCTACGGGGCGGAGGTCGTGCATGACGCGCAGTGCGCGCAGGCGGCGGGATCGGGTCACGGTCGACGAACTGCTGCGGGCGGCGGGTGCGCGGCCGCGCAAACCCGGTTCGCGCTCGGCCGAAACGGCGGCGCGGCGCGGCACCGAGCCCGGGCCGCGCGGGTCGGGCGGCCGGTTCGCGCTGGCGGCGGCGGTCTTCGTCGTGCTGGGCGGGCTGGTGCTCGCGCTGGCGACGCGGCCGGAACCCGTGCCCGGGTCGACGCAGTTCCCGCAGCTGCAGCCGGCCACCGGCGCCCCGTCGTCGAGCGCGGTCGCCGCGCCGACGAGCACGACCACGCCGTCCCCGGTGGTGATGCACGCGCGCCGGACGCCGACCGCCACGCCGGCGCCGACCGTGACGGTGGAGCTGCCCCCGCCTTCGACGGCCACGGTCACCCTCCCGCCGCCGACGTACGACTGGGGCCGGTGCTCGCCCTACGGCTGCCGCCGCGACGGCACGCCGGTGCGCTGACGGCGCAGCAGCAGGTAGGTCCCGGCGGCGAGCACGAACCCGGCCGCGAACGTCAGATCACCGGTGCCGGGCACGGCTTCCGGGATCGGCGCGGTGTAGAGCGCCTGGTTCGCGAAGAGGCCGACGGAGACCACCAGGCCGACCAGGAACGCGGTGAACCCGGCGACGTTGCGGTGGTTCTCGTCGGCGAGCAGCGCGCCGAAGTCGGTGCCGCGGCGCAGGTGGTGGTCGGCCAGCAGAACGCCGAGCCACGGGCCGATCCAGTAGGCGATGACCAGCAGGAAGTTCTCGTAGGCGTGCCCGGCGTCGCCGAGCCCGAGCCAGGCGAGCACGAACCCGACCGCGCCGAAGGCGAGCGCGACGGCCGCGCGGCGCCAGGCCAGCGGCAGCCGGACGCCGAGGGCGAGGAAGGCGAGCGCTCCCGAGTAGACGTTCAGGACGTTCGCCGCGACCGCGCCGAGCGTGATGGCCAGCAGCGTCGCCGCGGCGAGGAACCCGGGCAGGTGCCCGGTGAACGCCGTCGCCGGGTTGGCGTCGGCCGGGCCGCCGATGGTCGTCGACGCGGCGCCGGCGAGCATCAGCACGGTGGTGGACAGGAACAGCCCGAGCCCGGCGTAGCGGCCGATCGCGCGTTTCGACGCGGTCTTCGGCAGGTAGCGCGTGTAGTCGGCGGCGTAGGGGTTCCAGCCCGCGGTGTAGCCGAACGCGGTGCCGACGGTGAGCAGGAACCCGCCGACGCTCCCGGTGTTCGCCGTGGCGCCCGACTTCGTGAACACGACCACGCTCGCCGCGGCGAACACGACGGCGAGGACGGCGAAGACGTACTTTTCGTAGGCCTGCACGAGGTTGTGCCCGAAGAAGGCGATGGCGATCTGCAGCGCGACGACGAGCACGAGGCAGGCGAGCACGGGCAGCCCGGTGAGACCGGCGAGGGCGAAGGCGCCGCTGACGCTGTTGACGGCGAACCAGCCGATGCCCGCCATCACCGACATCAGCGCGGCGGGCAGGAGGTTGCCGCGGTAGCCGAACGCGGCCCGCCCGAGCACCATCTGCGGCACGCCGTAGCGCGGCCCGCGCGCGGACAGGAGGCCGTGCGCGAGCGCGCCCAGCCCGTTCCCGACGACGGCGGCGAGCGCGGCCTGCCAGAACGTCAGCCCGAACGCCGTGACGGCGAGGACGCCGACGAAGACGGTGGCGAACTCGAGGTTGGGGGAGGCCCAGGTCCAGGCCAGTTGCCGCGGCGTCCCGTGCCGGTCGGCGTCGGCGACGGGCTCGACCCCGCCCGGCTCGACGGCCACCACCTTGTCGCCGTAGTTCTTCGTCATGGGAAGACGGTAGGCGCCCGACATTGCGCCGGTGTGACGGTTTCGCGGTTCCCGCTGACCGGTACCCGGCTGTGCCGTCCGAAGCCCCGCGAAGGCCCCCTCACCGGCCCCGATGCCGGTGAGAGGGCCTCCGACAGCCCCACTACGGGCCGGTGTCAGCCGGTGTAGCCGGCGACGATCTTGGTGAACGCGTACTTGTCCTGCGTGATGCCGCTGCATTCGCCGCCGCCGCTGCAGTCGCGGTTGGTGGCCCAGAACGTGAAGCGGGCCAGGTGGTGGCTCGTCGCGTAGCCGCGGATGGAGGTGAAGTTCGCGACCGTGACGGTCTCGCCCGCGTTGTCGGTCTTGCCGTTCATCGAGGAAAGGCCGCTGTGCCGGTAGGCGGTGTCGTCGTTCCAGCCGAACGTGGTCTTGAGCTGGTTCTTCAGCCCGTCGACCGCGGACTTCGTCAGGGCGGCCATGTCGCCGCCGCTGGAGAAGTCGAACGGCATGACCGACCAGACGTCGACGCCGGCGCCGATCGCCTTGGCCTGGTTGATCAGGCGCTTGCCCCACGAGTCGGGGCCGGTCGTGGTGGTGCCGATGGTGATGACGACCTTCAGGTCCGGGTTCTTCTGCTTGGTCAGCTTGACCGCGTTGAGGATGCGGTCCTGCACCGTGTTGTTCTGGAACTCGTCGGTGTTCTCGATGTCGAGGTCGATCGCCTTGAGGCCGTAGGCGTCGATCACCTTCTGGTACGCACCCGCGAGCGCCGAGGCCGACGTGCACTTCGAGCCCAGCTTGGTGCCGGACCAGCCGCCGAAGGAGGGGATCACGTCCCCGCCCGCGTTGCGGATGTTCTGGATCATCGTCTTGTCGGAGCCGGTCAGCGAACGGCTGCCGTCCCACTTCGGGTTGCAGGTGCCGTCCGACAGGACGAAGGCGAGGGTAAACGCTTTCACGCCGGTCGCGGACATCGCCGCGGTCGGGCTGGTCTGCCCGCCCCACTGGTACAGGTACGGGGAAGCGAGCACCGGGTCCACCGCGGCCATGGCCTGCGGGGCGAGACCGACCGCCGTCGCCATCGCGGCTCCGGCCGCGACCGCGAGGGTCACCAGACGGCGCAGGGATTTCATAGGGGTCCTCCAAACGAGCAGGTTGGAGCACCTCCGGTTTGAGGCGGCGGGATCATCCCGGGAGGAGCGTTGTGTGCCACCCCACAGTGGACTAGACCAATGTTGTGTGTCAACCCTCCTTCGGCCGGAAAATGACGCACGGTGCGCGCGCGGCTCCCGAGCGTCGGCGGGTGTGAGATTCCCCTGAAGGCGGATCGACAGGGCCGGGCATTCCGGCTACTTTGCCGAAATGGTGGGGGATTCGGTCGCCGCCGGCGGAGGACGCCGCCCGGGCCGGTTCCTGCCCGCCGTCGTGCTGGCGCGCTGGGCGCTGTGGCGGCTGCCGCGCCGCGGTCAGGTGCTCTACCTCGTCGCGGTCGACGTCCTCGCCGTCGCCGCCGTCGCGCTCGCCGCCGTCCGGTTCCCGCCCCTGCCCGCGATGCTGGGGCCGTTCGCGCTGCTCCTGGGCGGGCTGCTGGTGTCCGCCGAGCTCGCGCGGCCGGTGGAGCGCCACCGCGAGGACACCCTGCTCGGCCCCGGCGTCGACACCCCGTGGATCTTCGCCGGCGTGCTGGTGCTCCGGCCCGGCCTCGCGGTCGCCCTGGTCGTGCTGTCGGCCGTGCACCAGTGGTTCCGGGTCCGCAGAAGACCCGTGTACCGGCAGGTGTTCGGTGCCGCGTCGACGGCGCTGGCCGGGCTCGTCGCGGGCGCGTTCCTCACCGCGACCGGCGTCCGGCCGCTGGGGGCGGTCCTCGACTCCCGCACCGTCCTCCTGCTGACCGCCGCCGTCCTGGTGTTCCTCGCGGTGAACGCCGCGCTCGTGACCGCCGCCGACGGCCCCCGCCGCCCGCGCGAAGCCGCGCCGGGCCACGCTTTCGACGCCGCGATGACCGCGTTCGGCCTGCCGCTGGCCTGGGCCACCGCGGCGGCCCCGCTCCTGGTGCCGGTGCTGGCCGGCGCCACGGTGGTGCTGCACCGCGGCGGCCTCGGCCTCGGCCGCCGCGACCACGTCACCCTCGACCCCGGCACCGGCGTGCTGACCGCGGCGTCGTGGCGCGGCGCCGCCGAAGCCCGGCTGGACCGCCTCGCCGGAGCCGGCCCCGGCCCGGCGGTGCTGCTGCTCGACCTCGACCACTTCCGCCGCCTCAACGACCGCTACGGCGCCCGCATCGGCGACGCGGTCCTGCGCGCGGTGGCCGACACCCTGCGCGACGAGGTCCGTTCGGCCGACCTGGTGGGCCGCTCCGGCGGCGAGGAGTTCGCGGTCCTGCTGGCCGGCGCCGGCCGCTTCGACGCGATGGCCATCGCCGAACGCATCCGCCTGCGCATCGCCTCGACCCTGGTGGCGCTGAAGTCCTCGGCCGACGGCCCCCAGTTCGTCGGTGTGACCACGTCGATCGGGGTCGCGGCGTGTGCGGCGGACGGTCGCTTGTCGGGTGCGCTGCTGGCGGCGGAGGCGGCGTTGCTGCGGGCGAAGGCGGCGGGGCGGAACCGGACGATCTGCGCCGACCCCGGCTCGTGAGTGGTAAGGGCGGTTCCCACCGCCCTGAACACCCACGACGACTCAGCCGACGGTGATCGCGGTCAGCTTCTCCCGCAGGTACTCCGCCGCGATCACCTCGGGGTACGTCCGCTTGCCCAGCGGCGGCGCGAGCGACGTGATCCGGGCGTCGTGGTCGGTCTCGTAGAAGAAGATCAGCGACACCAGGTCCTCGTCCGGGGCGGTGGCCGCCGGGGGGAGGACGCGGTGGCGCGTCGATCGCCAGCGGTCGCCGGTCCAGCGGGCCATCAGGTCGCCGATGTTGACCGTGAACGCGTCCGGGTGGAACGGCGCGTCTTCCCACTCGCCGTCGGCCGTGCAGACCTGCAGGCCGCCCACGCCGGCCTGGCGGTCGAGCACCGTCACCGTGCCGAAGTCGGTGTGCGGGCCGATCCGGAACTGGTCCGCCTCCGGCGCGCCGACGTGCGTCATCGGCGGGTACCAGTTGATGTTGAACGTGTACGTCGGGTGCGCCGTGTGCCGCGTGAAGTGGCTCTGGGCCAGGCCGAGCGCCGCGGCGAAGATCTCCAGCAGGTGGTCCGACAGCGCGCGCATCCGGCGCATGTACTCCGTCGCCGTCTCGGCGAAGCCGGCCACCTCGCCGGGCCAGACGTTGGGCTGGAACCAGAACCCGTCGATCTCGGCGACGCCCACGCCGTCGTCCGCGCCGGCGGAGTAGGACTCCTTGAGGTCCGGCGGGGTCTCGGTGCCCTCGGCGTAGCCGTTGGCCTCGACGCCGGGCGGCAGCCAGCCGCGCCCGCCGACCGTGACCGCGTAGCGCTGCTTGACGTCCTCGGGCAGCGCGAAGAACTCCCGCGCCAGCTCGCGCGTCCGGTGGCGCAGCTCGTCCGGCACGCCGTGCCCGGTGACCAGCAGGAAACCGGACTCCCGCAGCGCGTGGTCGATCTCGCCGGCCACGTCGGCGCGGCCTTCGGACGTCCCCCCGAACCACGGCGAAAGGTCCACGAGCGGAACGGATGACGGCATACCGGCTCCTCGCAACAGCACTGTCCTATTCGGACTTCTCGACCCCGATGTCCTCGAACCACAGGTCCGGGCGCGCGGCGATGAACTCGGTCATCAGCGCGGTGCAGGCGGGATCGTCGAGCACGGTGATTGCCACGCCGAGCCCGGCGAGCCAGTCGTGCCCGCCGTGGAACGTCGTGGCCTCGCCGATGACGACGCGCCCGATCCCGAACTGACGGACGAGACCGGAGCAGTACCAGCACGGCGACAGCGTCGTGACCATGATCGTGTCGCGGTAGTGCGGGCGCCGGCCGGCGTTGCGGAACGCCGCTGTCTCGGCGTGCGTCGACGGGTCGGCGTCCTGCACGCGCCGGTTGTGCCCGCGGCCCAGCAGGGTGCCCGCGGTGTCGAACAGCGCGGCCCCGATCGGCACGCCGCCTTCGGCCTTGCCCAGCTCGGCTTCCTCGCGGGCGACAGCGAGCAGGGCGTGCGGGTCGATCGGCATGCGTCACTCTTTCCGGCCGGGGCGGTGCCTGGCAAGTGTTGACCGCACGGCTGCACCATCCGGCGGATCGAGGACCGGAACTGTCCTCGATGTCTGGCACACTGCGTGCCATGTACGGCACTTCGGAACGCCTGCTCCGGTTGCTCTCGCTGCTCCAGGCGCGGCGCGACTGGCCGGGCGCGGACCTCGCGTCGCGGCTCGACGTCGACGTCCGCACGATCCGCCGCGACGTCGAGCGGCTGCGTTCCCTCGGCTACCCGGTGCACGCGACGCCCGGGGTGGCCGGCGGCTACCGGCTCGGCGCGGGCGCCGCGCTGCCGCCGCTGCTGCTGGACGACGACGAAGCCGTCGCGGTCGCGGTCGGCCTGCGCACGGCGGCGAGCGGCACGGTCAGCGGCATCGAGGAGACGTCGGTGCGCGCGCTGGCGAAGCTGGAGCAGGTGCTGCCCGCCCGGCTGCGGCCGCGCGTGGGCGCTCTGCAGGCGGCGACGGTCTCGCTGCCCGGCGCCGGGCCGATGGTGGACGCGTCGGTGCTGACCGCGATCGCGGCCGCCTGCCGCGACCACGAGCGCCTGCGCTTCGGCTACGGCGACCGGTCCGGCGCGGAGACGGAACGCTCGGTCGAGCCGCTGCGCCTGGTCCACACCGGCCGGCGCTGGTACCTGGTCGCCTTCGACCTCGACCGCGCCGGCTGGCGCACCTTCCGGGTCGACCGGATCACCGGGGTGCCGGCGGCGAGCTTCCGCTTCACCCCGCGCGAACCCCCGGCCGAAGACCTCGCGGCGTACGTCTCGCAGCAGATCTCGATGGCGCCGTACCCGCACCAGCTCGTGCTGCGCGTGGCCGCCCCGGCCGACGTGCTCGCGCGCCGCATCCCGCCGACGTCCGGTGCCGTGGAGGCGATCGACGAGCACAGCTGCCGGGTGCGGACCGGGGCGAACACCCTCGACACGGTCCCGTACCACCTGGCGCAGTGGGGGTACGACTTCGTGGTGGAGGAGGCGCCGCCGGGGCTGGTGGAGCTGCTGCGCGAGGTGGCGGAGCGGTTCGCCCGCGCGGTCGGTTAGCCCGCTTCGACCCGGACGCGATCGCTTTCGCCGTCGGAGAGGAACGACGCCAGCTCACCGCCTTCCACCGTGACGGCGGCCCGGTCGGCTTTCGGCAGGCGCCCCAGTGGCTTCACGACCACCGTGCCGTCCGCCACCTGCCACGTCGCCGCCACGCGGCCGTCGACCAGCACCACCCGCTCGCCGGCCACCGAAAGCCCGCGGTGGGCGTCGTCGATGATCCGGCTCCGGTCGTCGTAGCCGAGGATCGCGTTGTCGAACGCGGGCAGGAACCGCACCGGCGCCGGGGTGCCCGGGTCCGGGCGCGGGGCGTCGGGCAGGTCCAGCAGCTCGCGCCCGCGTTCGTCGCGGAACACGACCAGCTCCTCGCGCACGGCCTTCACCGCCGCGGGCAGCCCGGCCAGGCCGCTCCACGCGCGCAGGTCGGCGGTCGCCGCGGGACCGTACGCCGCGAGGTAGCGCCGCACGAGCGCCTGCCCGGCCTCGTCGTCCGGGGCGAGCGGGTCGACGTCGCGGCCCAGCCAGGCCGTCAGCGGCAGGTTCCGCACGCCGGCCTTGACGCGCCACAGCCCGCGCGGTGGCAGCTGGGCCACCGGGATGAGCGCGGCGACCAGCATTTCCCCGAGCGGCCGCGGCCCGGCGCCGGGCCAGCGTCCGGCGACCGCGCGGGCGAGGTCGCCCATCGAGCGCGGCTCGCCGTCGGCCAGCACGGCGCGGCCCGCCGCCGCGAGCTCGCCGAGGTCGACCCCGGCGAGCTCGCGGCGGTAGGTGCCCAGGACGCGCTGGCGCAGCATCGCGTCGAACCGCGTCCGCCACGCCAGCACGTCCTCGGCGGCGAGCAGGTGGACGGTGCGGCGCATCAGGTGCGTCCGCACCACGCGCCGCCCGGTCAGCAGCTCCGAAAGCGCCGCCGGGTCGAAGGCGCGCAGCCGCGACCACAACCCGGTGAACGGCTCCTGCGGCTCCTGCGCCTGCAGCCCACCGAGGTGGGCGACGGCGTCGTGCACCGGCAGTCCGGCGCGCTCGAGCAGCAGCTGACGGGCGAGCGTGGCGCGGTTGAGCGCCCGCGTGTCCAGGACGGTCACGTCGACTTCTGACCGTCCAGCGCCTCGCGGATGATGTCCGCGTGCCCGGCGTGCTGCGCGGTCTCGGTGATGACGTGCAGCAGCGCCCGCCGCGCGCTCCACGTCGTGCCCGGCTGGTTCCACGGCGCGTCGGGCAGTGGGTGCGTGACCGACAGGTCGGGCAGGCTGGTGATGATGTCCTCGCTGCGCTTGGCGACGTCTTCGTAGCGGGCCAGGATCCCGGCGAGGGTGTCGCCGGGCTGCATGGCGAACTCGTTCTGGTGGTCGATCGCCCACTGCGGGAACTCGCGAGCGGTGCCGGCCGCCATGTCGGCCCAGGTCACGCCCTCGGGGAGGTCGTAGCGCATCGCGGAGGGGCCTTCCAGGGCGAAGCGCAGCCAGTTTTCTTCCATGGAGGCGACGTGCTTGAGCAGGCCGCCCAGGCACAGCGCGCTGACGGTCGGCCGCGCGCCGGCCTGCTCGTCGGTGAGGTCGCGCGCCGGGGTGGTGAGGGCGGCGCGGGCGGCCGCCAGTTCGGCGATGAGGTCGTTGCGTTCGGTGTCGTTCTGCACGAGGACCACTCTGACAAGGGTAGCGGACAGGGTGTGTCCGCTATTCCTGGGAAGATCGGCGCATGCCGAAAACTTCCGGACGGCTGCTGGCTCTGCTGTCGCTCCTCCAGGCCCGCCGCGACTGGCCTGGTGCGCTGCTGGCTTCGCGGTTGGAGGTCAGCGAGCGCACGGTACGCCGCGACGTCGACCGCCTGCGAGAGCTCGGCTACCCGATCGCGGCGGTGAAGGGCCCGGACGGCGGGTACCGCCTCGACGCGGGTTCGCAGCTGCCGCCGTTGTTGTTCGACGACGACCAGGCGGTGGCCCTGGCAGTCGCCCTCCGGACGGCGAGTGGCGCGGGAATCGAGGAGGCGGCGGCGCGGGCGTTGAACACGGTCCGGCAGGTGATGCCGGCGCGGCTGCGCCATCGGGTGGACGCGCTGCGGGTGACGGCTGCGGACCGGGCCGGGCCGCGGGTGGACCCGTCGGTGCTGGCCGCGTTGAGTGCCGCGGTACATGCGCGGGAGGTGCTGCGGTTCGACTACGTGAGCGGTGGGCCGGTGCGGGGGACTGGTGAGGTGCCGCGCGCCGACTCTGCGGCCGGTGGGGCGCCCCGAGCCGGTGAAGTGCCTCGCTCGAACTCCGTGCCCGACGGAGCTCCCCGCGCCGGTGAGGTGCCCCGCTCGAACTCCGTGCCCGCTGGGCCGCCGCACCGCGAAGTGCCCCACGTCGACTCCGTGGCCGCCGACTCGCCGTCCCGGGGCGAGCCGCGCGTCGAACGTGGGCCCGCCGGGCCGCCGCGCCGGGTCGAGCCGCATCACGTCGTCACCTGGGGCGGCCGGTGGTACCTGGTGGCGTGGGACCTCGACCGCGCGGACTGGCGCACCTTCCGCGCCGACCGGATCACCCCGCGCGTGCCGGCCGGCCCGCGGTTCTCCCCGCGCGAGCTGCCCGGCGGCGACGTGGCGGCCTTCGTCGCGAGCCGCTTCACCGGCAAGGACCTGTCGGGCGACTGGCCGTGCCGCGGCGAAGTGCTCCTCGACCTGCCGGCGCACGTGGTGTCCGAGTACGCCCGCGACGGCGTCGTCGAGGAACTGGGCCCGGACCGCTGCCGCCTGGTGCTGGGTGCCTGGTCGTGGATCGGCCTGGCCGCGACGATCGGCCGCTTCGACGCGGACATCGAGGTCGTCGGGCCACCCGAACTCCGTGAAGCGTTCGCGCGCCTGGCGCGTCGTTACACGGCCGCTGCTGACCGACCGCTCAGTCTGTGACCGGTGTCACGCCGAGCATCCGCAGTACGAGCCCGCCGTACTCCTTGCCGAGCGCGGTGGGCGTCTGCCGGGCGCGCTCGCTGTACCAGCGGGCGACGTCGACGCCGAGCGAGAGCACTGCTCTCGCCGAGATGTGCGGGTCCGAAACGGTGAAAACGCCCTCTTCGACGCCGTCCGCGATCACCTTGCGCACGATCCGCTCGATCCGCCGCCGCAGTTCGGCGACGACTTCGAACTCCTGCTCGGGCAGTGCCTGCAGTTCGTACTGCACGACCCGCGCGACGGTGTGCCGCCGCGCGTGCCAGGCCACGAAGTCCTCCACAATCAGCCGGATCCGCTCGACGGGATCGGACACCTTCGCGACGACGTTCTCGACCAGCGCGAGGGTCTGCTCGTGCCCGTACCGGCTGATCGCGAAGAGCAGCGCGGCCTTCGAGGGAAAGTGCACGTAGAGCGCGGCGGGCGACATCCCGGCAGCCCCGGCGATGTCCCGCGTGGTGGTGGCGTGGTACCCCCGCTTGGCAAAGGCCTCCACCCCGGCGAGCATGAGCCGCCGAGCGGTCTCCGGCTGCACGTCCGGCCACAGTTCGGCCGAGAGCGACATCGTCATCCGGTGATCCTTCCAGAGAGCCCCACCGCAAGTGGCGGCCCCGACGGCCGGCCGGGACTTGCCCATTGTAAGCAAGCGCTAACCTTCGGATCTGAGGGATGTAATCCGCAGAACGGGATGACCAGCCAGCGGGCCACGGCCCCGGTCGGTCGTGGCCCAGGTCCGCGGACAGTTCAGCCACGAGCTCACCGTGGGCCGCTGCGCTGCCGAGTCGCGTCGCAGGTGAACCCGGGCTGCGCACCCGGTTGCCGGCGACGCCCGTCTTCGACCACCCGAACCCGCGGGCGCTCACCAGCGCGTGACCGCGCGACTCGCTGTTCAGCCCGGATGCCGCCCTGCTCGGCGACGGCCGGGTCGCCGACCTGCTCCGGGCACGCCCTGCGCTCACCGTGCCCGGGATCGACTGGCCGCCGGTGGTCGGCTCCGCCGCGGAGATCATCATCGGCGTCGAGGAATCCCACGCCCTCAACGAAAGCGTCGCACCCCTGGGAGGAGGGTGACGCCGGACCACCTCCGTCACTCCAGGTCGACGGAGGTGGTCCGGTCCGTGTCCGCCGGCGCGGGGACGGGCACGCTGTGCACCACGCCCGCGGCGGCGGACGTCGGACCGCCCGGGCGGGCCGGGCCAGGGCGGTACCGCCCGTAGAGCAGTCCGAGCGCGACGCCCGCCCCGGACACGATCGCCATGAGCAGCGCGGTCCTGGCCACGCCGTCGACGAGTGCGGCGCCCCGGTTCGCCCCCTCGATCGAGGCGGCGCCGCCGTAGATCGTCGCTGTCACGGCGGTGAGCAACGCGGCCCCGACGTACCGGGCCATGTTGGAGATCCCGGACGCCCCGCCGACGTCGTTGGCGGGCACCGAGGACGTCGCCGCGGCGGACGCGCATCCGTTGGAGAGCCCCATGCCGGCCGCGACGGCCACCAGCGGGAGGACGAACACCCCGTAGCCCCAGCTCTCTTCGAGGAACACCAGCGCCACGAAGCCGCCGGTCGTGATCGCGAACCCGAGGACGATCACGCTCCGGGAGCCGATCTTCTTCGCCAGGCTGCCGACGAAGGGCGCGATGAGAACGATGCCCGCCGCCGCGGGCAGCGTCGCCAGGCCCGCCTGGAGCGGGGACATCGCGAACGCCGCGGGGTCCTGGAAGAACAGGCTCATGACGTACATGAGGCCGTTGATGGCACCGGCGACGATCAGGATCACCAGCGTCGAGCCGACCAGCACCTTGTTGCGCAGGAGCCGCAAGTCGACCAGCGGCGCCCGGACCCGGCGCTCGACGGCGGCGAAACCCCAGCCGGCGGCCGCGGAGACGATCAGGCACGTCCACGTGGGCGCGGACAGCCAGCCCCAGTCCGAGCCGCGGCTGAGCGCCAGCACCAACGGCACGAGGCAGGCGGCGACGAGCAGCATCCCGGCGAGGTCGAGGGACCGCGGCCGGGTCTCGTCGCGCGACTCCGGCACGGTGGCCAGGGTGAGCGGGATGCACGCGGCCGCGATCGCGGCGTCGATCCAGAAGAGGCCCTGCCACCCGGTCGTGTCGACGAGCAGGCCCCCGGCCAGTGGTCCGGCGGCGGCGCCGACCGCCGAGGCGGCGCCCCAGAGCGAGACGGCACGGACCTGAGCGGTTCCGCTCGCGGCGACCGAAAGCAGGCTGAGGCCGCAGGCCAGCAGCGTCGACCCGGCCGCACCCTGGATCGCCCGGCCCGCGATGACGGCGGCGCCGCTGCCCGCGAGCCCGACGACGACGCAGGAGAGCACGAAGAGCAGCAGCGCTCCCGAGAAGACCCGGCGCCGGCCGGCGATGTCGCCGAGCGCGCCGCCCGTGACGATCACGGCGGCGCCCACGAGCGAGTACCCGGTGACGGCCCACTGCAGCGTCGTGGCCGAGGCGCCGACGTCGTGGCTGATGGCGGGCAGCAGGATGGTCACCGCCGAGGTGTTCGCGTTCACGACGAGCGCCGAAACGCAGGTGACAGCCAGTACTGCACCGCCGGCCGGTGCCGGCGACGTCGATTCGGAAGCCATGCCGGCATGGTTGCCGCGGGATCGCCGGACCGCGTCACCTGTGCGGGGTGAGCCCGCCGGGCAGCCTGCAGCCGAGCGCCGCTCGCGCCTGCTCCGGTTCGCCGAACGAGTGGACGGTCGGCCGCCGGCCCTCCGGGGACGAAGCGGGGGTCATCCACCACGGGTGACGACGCGGGGGCGCCCGGCCCGCAAGGTGGGCGGCGGAGGTGCGGTGATGGCGGATCGGGCGGACGGGCGGCCGTCGGTCGGCCGGCGGGTGGGTGCGGGGATCTCTTCGGTGGCGCTGTTCGCGGCGTTCGCCGTGGTGTCCGGCGCCCTGATCCGCCATCCGGTGCACCTGGTGCTCGCGGTGCTCCTGCTCGGGGGCGTGCTCGGCGGGGCTGGGCGGCACTGGTGCACCGGAGCTTCCCGCAGGTGGCCGCGGCGGCGCTCGGGGGCGTCGCCGCGGTCCTGCTCGTACTGCTGCCCGGTGTGCACGTCTACGCCTTGATGGCGACCGCGGCCGCGCTCGCCTGGGTGTCGCTCGCGATCGCCGGGGCCGTGCTGGGCCAAGACCTCCCGCAGCCACCCGGAACCTGCCGCGCCGAACCGGCGCGGACCGGGGTGCTCCTGCTCAACCGCGACCTTCGGTGCCGATGCCGCGCCGCTGCACGATTCCGGCGACGTCGATGCCGACCTCGCCGGCTTCCTCGAAGCTCTCGCCGCCGCGACCGCGAGCCCGCAGGGCCGGGCTCTGCTGACCGTGGTGGCCTCGGCCCGGGAAGACCCCGAGCTGCGTGCCGTCGTCGACGAGGTCTTCGAACGCCGCCTCAGTGCGCTCGACCGCCGGCTGCAGGTGGCGATCGAACGTGGTGAGCTGCCCCCGGTCGAGAGCTCCTTCGTCGCCGAGTTGCTCGCCGGGTCGGTCCAGCTGTCCGTTACCCGAGGGGCCCGTGCGTTCACCCGTGCCGACGCCGTCCGGGTGACCGGCGTCGTGCTCGCCGGCATCCGGGCCACCCACAGCACCTGACACCGGACGTCCTGGCACCGGACCCGGTGATGCTGCACGCGGCGCCTTCTTCCTGCCCCACCTGTCGCCGATCCTGAAAGGACTTCGGATGCTCACCCGTGGTGAATGGCCGGGGAGTGCCCAGCGGCACGGTCCGCCCCGGACTTCCGGCGGCGGAGGGGTTGCGTGTAGGGCTACGGGCAAGGCTGTGGCCAGGTCGCCGCTCGTCGAACGCTGATGGTTGCGAAGGACGACTGCGGTGGCCGCGGGGGAGTGTTAGCTCAGGCGTACCGGGTCGGCCTGGGAAACGGGGCGGTCATCGAGGCGGAGAGTACCGCTTCGAAGTCGGGCGGTGGTGTCCATGATGGCCCTGCGGCCGGAATGGGCTCGCCGCGCGCGGCTTGGCACAGCGAGTACTGCGCGAACGTGACGAGGGCGTGAGTTTCCGGGCCGGGATCGCGTAGCTGCCGCAGCGCGGTGCGGTACCGCTCGGCGAGTCCGGTGTCCTTGACGAGGTGCAGCAGCGGGTCGTCGCCGTCGGGCAGCCTCGCCTCACGCGTGAAGCTCGTCAGCCGGCGCAGCATGAACACCGCGACGGCTTCGCCGGTGAGCTGGTCGGTGATCTCCTGGACGTCGTCGGGATCGTAGACGTCGATCGCTTGGGTGTTCCCGTTCATGGCGGCGGCCCGGGGCACGAAGGCATCGCATCGGACGCCGAGTTCGTCCGCGATCACGGGCACGTCGTCGGCGGGGACTTCCCACACCGCGGCGACTTGCGTGCGCCGCCACCAGCGGTCGCGGGTGGGATTGACGCGGTCGACGACCTTCCGGTGTTCGACCTCCACGCCGGGCAGGCTGCTCAGCCATTCCGCCAGGGTCCGGGCGTCCACGTCGATCCGCTCGGCGCCCCGGACGGTCTCGTCCGCCGTGCGGACCTCCACTTCGACACCGGCGGGTTCGGCGAGCTTCACGTGTTCGATGACGGCGACCGACCGCAACGCACTGGTTCGCGTCGCCCCGGACAGCCGTTTGACGAGCACCCGCGCCGGGGTTAGCTCGATCCACCGCGCGTCGGAACGCAGGCTCCACGGCATGGCGACCGACAGCACCAGACCGAGCGCAGCGAGGACGCCGCCGAGCACCAGGGCGGTGTGCCCCATCGTGGTCCACCCGAAGAAGACGGCCACCACGGGCAGGACCACGAAGGCGAGCAGCGGGCCGGCCACCGCGAACGGGATGGCCAGGCTGCCGGCCCACGTCTTGGTCAGCAGGCGCGTGACGCGCGGCACGAACACCAGCCGCACCGCTCCGGACGACGTCGTCACCACCGGGCGCAGGTCCTCGGGAACGGCTGAGGAAACGTCCACCGGCATCTCCCTCGATCGGGGCCACGGGTCGCCAGATTACCTCGATCAGCCCGGTCCGTTGCCGAATTCCGGGTGCAGGTAACGGCTCCGTCAGTACAAGACGTGACGCGCGCCGGGTCGGTCGCGGGGAACGTGGCCCGGCTCGGTCTGCGGCGCCATTCCGGGTCGCAGCGTCGCCCGCGGCCCGGCACTCGGGTGCTCGACCTGGCCTGCGGCTCGGGCGAGCTGCTGTGCACCTGGGACCGCTACGTCGCGGCTCAATGGCTCAACACCCGCCGCCGGCCGGACGCCCATCCCGGTGCGCCCGGCGGACGACCGATCAGCAGCACAAGAGTGGGTTATTCGCTGGCCGCAGGACGGGCGTCGGCTCACACTGGCGGACGATGACCGACGACACGGACGCTGGGAACGACCACTGGTACTACGCGCCCGCCAAGTCGTTGCGGGGAGCTCTGCAACGCGGCTGCGGTGCGGCCGGCGCATGGGTTGCGGCTCATCCGGTCGCACCGGAACTCGTGGTGGACTGCGTGCGCCGGGACTACCGGTGGGACCGGCAGGTCGACGAGCGGACGGTGTATCTCGTCCGGCTGGTCCTCGACGTCGAGTTGTCCATCGACCCTGTCGTCGACCAGCTCTGGCGAGCTGGGCGGAACACCGGCTACGCCGGCAACCGGTTCGGCCAGAGCGTCGAGGTACTGGCTGCCCTTGCCCGGACGGGCGTTACCGCGGCGGTGGACGCTTTGTGCCAGTACGTGTGTGAGGGTGAACGGTGGGTCGAGGTCCTGCAGGCCGTGGCCGGCCACTGGCCCGGCGAATGGTGGGACGACCTCGCTCCGATCGTTGCCGGCCGTGCGGCGAACGCCTCGCCGGAGGACGTCTTCCCCGGTCGGGAACCATGGTCGAGGTGGGCGGGCAGCGACCGCCGGATCGACGTTCTGATCCAGCGGGCCCGACCGCCGGTCGACTGGCGGTGCCCGAGTCTGCCCCATCGAGGCGCTCCGGTCTCCGGGTTGCTCAGCCTGCTCGCGGATCCGGATGCTCCCTCCGAGACGCTCTCGGCGGTGCTGCACGAGTTCGCGCGGCACCGCGATCCGGAGCGGCGGTTGCTCGACGTCGCCGACCAGTTGGCCGCCCGCCCGGACGCCCGGGCGATCGGGTTGGTCCACGCGCTCACGAAACTGGGTCCGCAGATCGTGAGGCATGCTCGCCAATGGGCCCGCAGCCCGTCCCATCCACTGTGGTGGAGAGCGGTGGTAATGCTTACCGAACACGGTGATGCTGCCGACGTTCCCGCACTACTGGACGCCCTCGACCGGCTGGACAGTGACAAAGACGAATGGTGTGGCTACGACGACCTGGCTCGCGGGTTCGCACGCTTGGGTGTCACGGAGTCCGCCCCACGGCTTCGCTCGTTGTGGCGCCAGAGTCCGCACTCTTACGAACGGACCGCCTATGTGAACGCGTTGCTGACTCTGGATCCTGACAGCACAAGGCAATGGCTGCCCGATGCGCTGGCAGACTGCGAGGGCGGCGTCCGGGTGCTGGCCGCACGACACGCGCCGCTCACCGGCGAGGTCCGCCGACAGCTCGGCCGGCTGCGTGATTCTCTTATTGAGAACGCGGACGTGCGAGAGGCCGCCGCCGAGCGGCTCGCCTCGGCGTAGGCGATCACTGCACTGGTGGCGGCACCCCGACGCCGCAGTCGTCAGTGTCCGCTCCGCGGCACGAGCGGGTGTCGGCCTGTCGGTGTGCAGCCGCCACACAGCCCGACGACCCGCCACTTCGGGCTCGGCGAGATCCAAAAGACGCGGAGGCGCCAGGTACGCCGCCAGGATGTAGTTCGGGTGCCGGTCGAGGTTGTTGCGGGCGCGGTCGTAGCGCGAGAATCATCCAGAAGAGATAGGGAAGGTCGGGCCGGCTGCCCGTGGAGGGGGCTTCGACGGCGCGGTGAGCTCCGATTCGGGCGTGACGTGCGGGATTCATCCCCGGCGGCCGATCCCGGTCAGGTCAGGCTCACCGACACGCCGGTCTGTCCGGTGGGGACTTTGCCGTGATGCGGAATCGCTGTGCCACTTCGACGGCAGAGCCGTCTCGGAGGGTGATGATCCCCAGGGTGAGTGGGCCGTTGAGGCCCTTGCCGCCGGAGAACCGGCCTTTGAGGACAGTGCCATTCCTGGCGCCGATCTGTTCTGCCACAACGGCGGATCCCGGCGACTCCTCCGGCCGGTAGCCCGTGATCGCAAGGGCCCGCGCCATCGGCTCGGCGCGGGCCCTTGCGATCGCCGCGGCTATTGGCTCAATTCGGTCCAGGGACCTTGCAGATTGCCGTCCTTGACCGAGATTCGTCCGTCTCGGACGACGGCGATCCTCGGGCCGGTGATGCCGAACGCCGTGGTCCGGTCGGCCTCGGCGAACCAGCTCGCGTTCGCCGACTGGTCGTCCTTGACCTGGACGACGCCGTTCGCCAGCAGGAGACCGATGCGCGCGCCGTCGATGTCGACCTTGGTCACCGCGCCGTCCTGCGGATCCCACTGGGTGCTCCAGCCGCCGAACAGGTCGCCGTCCTTCAGCAGGGCGAATCCGTCGCGGAGGACGGCGATCCGGCTCCCGGACAGGTCGAACCCCGTGACACGGTCGGCTTGGTCGGTCCACGGCGAGCGGGCAGCGTCGTCCCTCACGCGCAGGTGCTGGTCGGCGGTGAGGACGCCGACGCGCGCGCCGTCGACACCGACCGCGGTGGCCGCCCCGGACCGGGCGTCCCATTCGGTCGTCCAGCTCCCCTGGAGGTTGCCCTCCTTGAGGTACGCCGAACCGTCCCGCACGGCGGCGACCCGGTCGCCGGACAGGGCGAAGTCGGTGACGGCGTCCGATTCGCGGACCCAGCCGAGAGCCGGCACGTTGTCGTCCTTGACCCACAGGTCACCGTTCGCCAGCAGGACGCCGATGCGGGCACCTTCTGCGCGCAGCTTCGTCACCGCACCGGAGCGGGCGTCCCACAGCAGGGACCAGGCTCGGTCGCTCACGTCGTTCAGCAGGTACGCGGAGCCGTTCTGCAGCCGGGCGATCCGGCCACCGGTCAGCGAAACATCGGTGACGCGGGTGATCTGCCCGACCCAGCCCGTCACGTCGTCGACGCGGACAGCGGTGGTGCCCTGCCGGGTTTCCGTCTCGCCGAGGCAGCCGTGCTGCCACGACGCGCTGCTGACGGCAGCCAGCTCGACCCGGCCACCGCTCTCCCGCACCACCGGGCCACCGGCGTCGCCCTTGCAGGTGTCGGCCCCGCCGTCTCCGGCGAGCGCCGTCGTCGTGGCGGCAGCGGACGTCACCGCGAAGGTCGCGGTGTGCAATCTGCTGGGCACCCACTCGGTTGCGGTCCGCCCGTAACCCGCGACGCGCAGCTTCTCACCGGCGGCCGGCGGGGTGGCGGCGAGTGCGGCCGGCTCGACGTCGGTGACCGCGTCGGCGAGCTTCGCGAGCGCGAGATCGCGGTCGCCGCGCACCGCGACCGCGGAGACCGTGGTCTGGTACCCGCTGGTGCCGTTCAGATCGGTGCGGCCGACGATCGCCGTGACGGCGGTCGCCGGCGCCCCGCCGTCGGCCGTGCCGGGAAAGCAGCTCGCGGTGGTGAGCACCCAGTTCGGCGCGACGAGCACACCGCTGCAGGCCCGGCTGCTCGAGGTGAGCTTCGCGGCAAAGGCGTAGGCACCGTCGACGGCGGGCGCGCCTCCGGAGACGGCCTGCGCCGGAACGGCAGTGCCGAGCCCACCGAGGACGACCGCGCCGACGAGCAGCGCGGGTTTGAGACAACGCATCGATCCCCCCTTGGATCTTCGATGCCGGATTCGGACCGGCACGACAATCTTGTCGATCGAAGCGGGAGTGTCAGCGTGATAATGCTCTCTGTAACGAATGACGAGCCCGGGACGAGTAGCCGGCGCGGAAAAGCGGTGGGTGGGGAGGAGGCGAACGGACCGCATCGCCCTGGCTTGGCCTGCCCGCGACCCTGGTCGTCGATCAACCCGGTGCTGAGTTCGGGCTCCGTGCCTGGTCCCCACTCGCCCTCGACGCGTGCCCGAAGGACTCCTCCGCGCGGACTTCGGCGTTGCTTCAAGAACGTTCTTCGGAAGCGCGTTCCTGAAAAGCCGGCCGGACTCGGCTCCACAAGCGGTCGGTCGGTACCGCGTCGTGCAGCGGGCATGGGCAGGATATGGGCGGTCCCTCGGCAGGAGGTGCGGCTCGGCTGGACGCACGTGAGCGCATCTGGCGGATCAGCCAGCCCCAACCGCCGAGTTCACGCGATGTCGCCAGGCGCGCCGCACGGATGACCGTTCGCGCGGCCGCCCATGGTTTGGTGCGGAGCTGCACGATCACCAGCTGGCTGAGGAACAGCAGCTCACCGCGGACGAAGTTGTCCCGCCGTGCCGACTCGGTCGCCCTGCTCAGCAGGAATTCGGCACGATCGAGGTCGCCGTCGGTGCGGGCGAGACGGGCCAAGGCGGCGTCGAGTTGTGCTTCGGCGCTGCTGCGCTGGCGGACGGTGTGGAAGATCCGTCCGGCTTCCTCGAAGTGGGACATCCCTTGCTCTCGCTCGCCGCGACTGACCAGGATCTCGCCGACGCGCAGGTGGAAGAAGCCGACCTGTGTCCCTTCGACCGCCACGGCCTCCTTGATGCGTTCGGCGAGCACCAGGCAAGCGAGCGCCTTTTCGTGGTGGCCCCTCGAGAGTTCGATCCGCCCGGTGAAGTGCAAAGCGACTGCCGTGGCGAGGTGGTCATCCGCGGATGCGAGCTCGCTCGGCGGGGTCACCGCTTGCCGGAAACACTCCATGGCGCGATCTTCATCGCGGTAGAAGTACGCCGTTCCCCGCGCCGCGGCGAGCTGCCGACGGAACGGATGCCGGGGCGAACCCGCGATCATCGCGTCACAGCGGTCGAGGATCAGGTGTGCGGTGCCGTAGTCGCTGATGTCGATGCAGAACAGTGCTTTGACCCGAAGTGCTCGAAGTCGCTCGTCGTCGTCCCTGGCCTCGGTGACGGCCCGGTCGATCAGAGCGACTCGTCGTGCGCTGCCGACCGACGCGGATGCGCTGTAGCGCGCGCACTCCAACAGGATGTCCACAGTGGATTGACCGTTATCGTGCAACACCGTGGCGACCTGCTCGATGAGCCGGAGAAACTGCGCGTCTTCGGGAAATTCTCCGTCGCGTCCGAGGTTGGTGACCACCTGCACGAGTCGTTCGGTGAAGGTCGCCAGTGATCCGTCCGGAACCCCGACGTCGCGCTCGTGGGCACTGCGGAGGACGGCGAAGTAGCTGTTCATGCTCAACGGTGTATGCCGGTTCTCCACGTAGGCGCGCAGCTCGCGGGCGTAGACGACCAGCGCTCGCTCCGCGCAGCGGTCGGCCTGCCGGCGCAGCCGAGCGCGCATCGTCGCTTCGGCGGCCGCGGTCACGGCAGACCGCAGGTGAAGTCGTAGAGCAGGCTGTGGATGGTGTAGCCCCGGTCCAAGGTGGCTTCCGATGCGTCACCGAACGAGGTGATGAGGGACAGCTGGCACGCGGTGGACAGAACCGCGCCGAACCCGTCCTCGTCGTCGATGCCCGAAACCTCCCCGAGCTCGGCGAACCGGAACGCGTCACCGCGCCCTTTGACGCAGAACGCACCCAGCAGGGCGTCGGCGAACTCCTCGCCGTGCCTGCGTTCCAGTTCGCGCAGGGACTCGACGTAGAGGTACGAGCGAACCTGAGCGGCCAGGTCCGGCGCGGCCTCGTCGCGCAGCTCGCGCAACCGGTGCAGTACCTGGTCGAGCGGGTGATGGCTGGACAAGTACTGCCGGACGGCGAGCCTGATGAGGAACGGCGTCCCACCGGTGACGTCCAGCACCGGCTGCAGAGCCGAGTCGGGGGCGGATCGCAGGCCCGGATCGTTCGCCCCGATGTGGCGGACCAATGCCAGCGCATCAGCGGAACTCAGCGGCGAAACGCGGTGCTCACGCACCGTGTCGACGTGCGGCGTCAGTTCCCAGCGGGTGGTGACCACCAGCCGGTGCGGGTTGGTGATGCCGAAACGGCGAAGCTGCTGTACCGCGTCCGTCGCGTCCGGGACGGTCTCGAGGTTGTCCACCACGACCAGTAGCCGCTCGCCCGGGTCGAGTCCGGCCACGCGCCGGCCGAACTCCGCGCTCCAGAGCGCTCGGCTCGGTCCGAGGTCCAAGCCGAGCTGTGTGGCGATCTCCAGTTGGAGATCGGACCAATAGGTGACTCGATAGGGCTCACTTCCGGAGTTCCCCGCTCCGCTGTGCGGCTTCGTCGCCGACACCCACGCCACCCGGGTGAACCCGCCGGAGCCGACGGCGGCCTGCACCGCCTCGTAGCTGATCGCGGTCTTGCCGACGCCTCCCTCGCCGACGACGCTCACGACGTCGCCGCCACGTTCGTTCATGATCGCGGCGGTCACCGCGTCGACGGTGTCCCGCGCACCGAACAGCTTGTCGTGGTTGACGTAGGCGTGGCGTCTCCAATCAGCAGCCGGCCGCTGCGGCATCCGCCGGGACACCGACTCGGACGCTTCGGCGGGGAACAGCCGAACCCACACCGGCGCTGTCGTCTCCTTGACCGTCACTTCATCCGCGGTGAACCGGGCACTGACGCGTGGTTCGAGGTGGCGGACCACCTCGTCCTGGATCCACGCCGAAACGACCAGCACCACCGACGCATCCGATTTCGCCAGCAGCACCCTCACCCGCGATGCGTCCAGCATCCGAAACGCGTGCACGATTGCTGAACCGGCCACGCCGTGGGCGTCGAAAGTGACCTCGCCGGCGTGCACGGCCATCCGCATCCGCATCGCCGCACCGGGCTCGGCAGCCTCGTTGTGCCGGGCGAGCGCGTCGGCCAATGCTCTCGGCAGGAGGTCCACCAGCGTCGACTTGGGCACCTCGGGCGGCACCAGCACCAGAACGCCGTCACCGCTGTCGTCGACGTGGCATGAAGACAAGTCCGCACCCGCGGTGCCGAACGCCTCTCGAAGGGCTTGGTGCATCCCGGTTCGCACTTCGAGCCGATCGGCATCGGTGCGCCTGCGGGCACCGAACCCCTCGATGTCCACTGCGACGATCGACCGGTGCACGGCCTTGCCGTCATGTGCCACGACACCTCACCAGAAAGCTCGACTCCTGACGGACAAGACGGTCGTGTCCGGCGGCCCCTGCTTGGTCGGTGAGTCCGGACGTCCACGACAACCCCATCGTCGCAGCAGGCACCTGAGCTGTTACTGCGTTCGTGAACTCTTCACCAGAGAGGACCGCACCTCGGCGAGTGGCTCGCCGGTGCTCGCGATGGTGTCGGCGATGTGGTGCTCGCCTCCGCCGTCCCCGGAAAGGCCGGGCGACGCGCCATGGAGAACTGCCGCCGTGCGGTGGCTGAGGACCAGGCGGCCGCGCAGTTTCG
The DNA here is from genome assembly GCF_046548815.1 of Amycolatopsis sp. cmx-4-83. Lineage (NCBI taxonomy): Bacteria > Bacillati > Actinomycetota > Actinomycetes > Pseudonocardiales > Pseudonocardiaceae > Amycolatopsis > Amycolatopsis sp. cmx-4-83. Next base: position 52,170 of record NZ_JAEBEF010000013.1, read on the forward strand.
CGAGTCCGTCGAATCTCGGTTGATCCTCGATGTCGCCACGCACCCGCCGGACGACCACGACGCGCGTGCACGAGTCGGCGTAGTCGCCGCCCGTGAGCTGTGTTCTCTCTCGTCGAAACTCCGATATTTTCTGGTCGGCTTCAGCTTCACTGAAACAATTGCCGTACATCTACCTTGATTTTCGGTAGTGCAAAAACTGACCAAGTTGCCTAATTCGAGGTCCAGGGTTGCCGGGGTGGTACGGAGGGCGGTGGATCAGTTACTCGTTGTCATTGACGGGAGGGCTGCTAGGTCCCCTGTTGGGGTGGTGACATGCTCCGTTGGACGTGTCGCCGGCGCCAAAAATCCGGCAGGGTGGGCGAAAAGTGGACAACGGGCAACACGTTCGGTCCAGGTCTTTCTAGTCCGAACGGGGTAATTTGCGACGTCCGGCTTGTCGTGAACGTTAACGTAACGCTTCACTGCGATGACGTGCATATTCGTGCGGAGCGCCGGCGTGGGAACGGTGGTCGGCAGGCTGAAGTTGGCGTAGCTTTATTCTAGGAACGCCCTTGTTGTCGCCGCAGGGGTGCGGTTGCTGACAGTGAGTTGACGTTCGCGGGGGGTGAACGGATTGACTATTCGTGCGAAGAGCGTGACTTCGGATTTTCCAAAGCTTACTGAATCTGGTTCGAGTCGTCTGGTGCTGGGCGCCTCATGACAGCTGTGCGATTCGATGTGCTGGGACCCCTGAAGATACGCCGGGAAAATGTGCTGTTGCCGGTCACGGGGCTGAAAAGCAGAACGATCATCGCTTGCCTGGCGCTCAATCCCGATGAGCTCATCGACATACAGACACTTCTCAACGCCGGTTGGGAGAGTCCGCCGCCGCGCAGTGCCGTGCACCAGGTCCGCAAAATCGTGTCAACACTTCGCTCCAACCTCGGGGAGGGCTGGGACACGATCGCCACGTTTCGCGAGGGGTACATGCTCAAGCCCCCGCCGGAGCTGTCCGATGTCGTCCAGTTCACCCGCCTGTACGCGCAGGCGATGGCGAATCCGATGGCCACCGATGAAGATCTCAGCCGCGCGTACAAGGCTCTTGCTCTCTGGCGGGGCAGGCCTTGCGAAGGTTCCGAGCCGCGGGGAAGTGACAGCCGCATCGCGGAACTGCTGGCGCAGCACCGTGCCCTTCTCGACCGCACTCTCAGGGCCTTCGGCGAGCGCGGACGCTGCGACGAGCTGCTGGCCGTCGTGCAGACCGCTTCGCGCATCCACGCCGATCTGCCGGACCCGTTGGTGGGTGACAAGCCGGCGGACTCGCCGACGTTTCCCGAGCAAAGGTCTGCGGGAGCCACTGGGCCGACCGGCCTCGGTCGCGCCTCCGTTCGCGGTGGCGGCAGCTGGTGCCTCCCTCGTGATTTGCGTGATTTCAGCGGCAGGGCGGACGAGGTGCGCCAGCTGGTCGAGTGGCTCTCGGGTTCTCGTTCAAGCGCCGGCTTGGTGACGGTGCACGGCATGGGCGGGGTCGGCAAGTCGACGCTGGCCGTGCACGTCGCTCATCGGATCGCACCGGAGTTCCCCGACGGGCAGCTGTTCGTCAACTTGGGTGCCTCGGTGCCGTCGGCGACTTTGACGGTGCGCGACGCCGCGGGAATCCTGTTGAGCCAACTGCGTGTGCCGGACGAGGACATCCCGCCTTCCGAGCAGGGCCGTCTCGCGCGCTGGCGCGATCTGACAGCTCGGAAGCGGCTCCTGATCGTTCTTGACGACGCCGAGTCGGCGGCACAAGTCGAGTCCCTGCTCCCCGCGTCGCCGAGCGTGTGCATCACGACATCACGAGTCGACCTTCACGCGATCGATGCGCCGCACTACCTGCGCCTCGAGGTCCCGCCGGACCACGACTGCATCGCGATGTTGCGGGGTATGCTGGGCGACCGGCGCGTCGACGAGGAACGGGAACAGGCGCTCGAACTCATTCGCCGTTTCGGCAACCTCCCCCTCGCGCTGCGACTGGCGGCGGCACGGCTGACGACCCGGGAATTCGGCACGCTGAGCGAGCTGTTGCTGGCCCTGGCCCAGTCCGCCTCTCCGGCGGACGACCTCGAAGTCCCTGGCCGGAGCCTCGTCGAATCCTTGAACATGTCGCTGAACTCGCTGGACGGGACGGATCTCGGTGCGTTCCTCCGGTTGTGCCTCCTACCGGCGCCGGAGTTCGACGAAGCGGCGGTCGCGGCCGGGCTGGGAAAGGACCTCGACTCCGCTCGGCGGGTGTGCCGGCGCCTGACGGATCGGGCCCTGCTTCAGAGAGTGGCCGCGGGCGCCTACCGCATCCACTCGCAACTCGCCGAAGCGGCGCGTGCGCACATCCCCAGCCGTGTGCGGGTGGAAGAGCAACGCCGGGTGGTGGCCGACGCCATGACGTACTACGGGGCCGCCTTCGGACTGGACGATTCCGGTCGATCGAGTTCCTCGTCCATCCCGAGATCGGATGTGCTCTTCGCGACGGTGCGGCGATCTTCCGAACTGGCGGGCCAGTTGGGTCTGCTCCCCGGCTTCGCCGAGCTCTGCCTGGCGTGGGAGCGTCCACTGACCTTGTACCTCGATGCGGAACAGCAGAAATTGGTTTGGGGACTCGCCTGCGAGGGGGCCCGGAATCACTCCGAGCCGCTGGTCCGGGGAAGGGTGCTCCTGGCCGCTGCCCGCGGCCACTGGCACGGAGGTGACGCCGCCGCCGGCCTGAAATCCGCGCGACGCGCGTGGGAGGAAGCACGCCGGGCCGACGACGATCTGCTCCGAGTCCACACTCTTTTGTGGTACAGCTCGTTCAACTGGCTCTGCCGGGAGGTCACGACGGGAGTGAGCCACATCGCCCGCGCCAGGATGCTGCTCGAAGGATGCGGCGACGACGCGGATGAGCGGGAGATTCGTCGCCTGAGCCTCGAGATGGACTCGAACGAGGCCGCTCTCCGGGTGCAAGAGGGGCAGTTCGACCTCGCGGCCGGCCTGTGCCGAAAGGTGTTGGACGTGGCCGACATCGATCCCAGGGTCCGGATCATGGCCGGTGCCACCCTGGCCGAGAGCAGGATCGGCACCGGGCAGTACGGAGACGCTCTGATCGCGAGCTCGGCAGCGCTGCGTGAAGCGGAACGGATCAGGTCCCCCTACGGCCGGGCCCTCGTGTTGCAGCAGACGGCGGTCGCGCTGCGGGCGCTGGCGAAACCCCGGGAAGCGGTGGACGCGGCAGAGCGGGCGCTGAGCATGGCGAGCGACGTGGGATCGGTACGCCTGATCAACGAACTGACCGCTTTCCTCGATGAGGAATCCGAATTGTCCGGCTGTGAGGAGGGTTCGTCCGCGCCGGGAAAGCCCTGACCGTCCAGGGAAAAAGGGGTCAGGGCAGAGTCTCGTCGCGGACGGCTTCCCACGTGCGCCGGATGCCGTCTTCGAGGCTCGTTCGCCGCGAATCGCCGAACTCCTCGACATAGCGTGAGGTGTCGAGAACGGAGGCACGGACGAAGCTCGGCGGGGACGGCTCGTTGCGCAGCAGCAGCGTTCGGCCGGTGACGCGCTCGATGACCTCGAACACCTCGTGCAACGCGGTGCCGGTCCCGCTGCCGAGGTTGTAGGCGTCGTGCCGGTGTCCGCGCCACACGTTGAGGATCATGGTCATCAGGTCGTCGACGAACAAGTAGTCGCGGACCATGCTCCCGTCGCCGAACTGCGGCAGGACCACGCCGTCGCGGGCGGCGCGCAAAGCGATGGGGATGATGCCCTGGAGCTTGCGCGGCTTCTGCCCGGGCCCGTAGGGGTTGGAGATCCGCAACGACACCGACGGCAGGCCCCGTTGGTGGTGGAAGTACTGGAGGTAGTTCTCCAGGGAGACCTTGCCTATGCCGTGCGGCGATACGGGACTGCGCGGGCACTCTTCGCCGTGCGGGGGAGCGGAGGTTCCGTAGACCGTGCCGCCCGAGGAAGCGAAGAGGACGCGCTCGACTCCCGCGTCGGAGCAGAGCGAGAACAGCTCCACGCCGGCCGTCACGTTGGTTGCGATGTCGATGACCGGATCGTGTGCTGAGTCGCGAGGACTGGTGACGGACAGGAAGTGGAACACGTCCTGGGCTCCGGCGACAGCGGCCGCCAGACTGCTGCGGCTCATCAAGTCGCCCTGGAAGACGGTCGTGTTCTCGGACATCTCGTGCCTGGGTGTCGTGGAGTAGCGGTCGAACGCCCGGACGGTGGCTCCGAGCCGGATGAGCTGGTTGACCAGTGGTGTGCCGAGGAAGCCGTTCGCGCCGATGACGGTGACGGTTCGGCCGAGGGGATCGAACATGCGCGTGTCAGCTCCTGACCGGTCCGGTTTTGGCACTTCTGGCGAGGCGGCGGGACATCTCGCCGGCCGCCGCGGTGAGCTCCGGAGGGCCCTCGATCACGAAGTCGCAGCTGAAGGTGCACAGCAGCCCGAGTAGCCCGGCCCAGGACCACGCACCCATCGTGATCCGCGTGGTCGACTCGTCGATCGCCGCCAAGTTCGCCCCGCCGGGGGCCCATTTCGCCACGAGCTCGACCGGGCAGTCCATGCGCACCGTGCCGCGGCACGGCCAGGCGTCGGAATCGTCGCCCCGGTCCGGCTGCAGCTGGATGAACGCCGTCACGTCGTCGGCGGGGAACTGCCGGGGAGTGAACCGCCAGCCCGGCACGTGGAGGTTCTCCACCCGGTCGAGCCGGTAGGAGAGCCACGACCGTTCGCGCTGGTCGTACCCGATGAAGTACCAGCGGCCCGACCAGACCACGAGCTTGTACGGCTCGACGACAGCCGCGACGTCCTCGGCCGCGTCACCCGAACAGGCGCGGTAGGAGAAGCTCACGAGCTGCAGCTGCTGCGCTGCGGTGCTCAAGCACGTCAACATTCCCGAGGGGACCTTGGGCGGGGCGAGATCCCACGCGTTGTCGATTTGATGGACCTCGAAGGTCTGCAACCTGCGGGCCAGGCGCGGTGGCATGAGGTCCTTCAGCGTGCGCAGGGCGCGGGCCGCGGCGTCGTCGAGCCCGACCACGGAGCTGGGCGCGGTCTGCAGGGCCAGCACGATCGAGATGGCTTGCTCGTCGTCGAAGACGAGGGGAGGCAGCCGCGTCCCGGGGGCGAGGCGGTACAGGCCGCCGGGGCCGCGTGCGGCTTCGACGGGGTAGCCGAGTTCCCGCAGCCGGGTGAAGTCCCGGCGGATCGTGCGGGAGGTGACGCCCAGCCGCGCGGCCAGCACGTCACCCGACCATTCACGCTGCGCTTGCAACAGGCTCAGGATGGCCAGGGTGCGGCTGGCGATGTCGGGCATGAATTCGAGGCTAGGAGGAGTAGCGGACATCCGGTGTCACGTTGTCTTGCGACTGTGTACCCGGACCGGGCACCCGGTGCCGGTCCGCCGGTCCGAACACCCGGCAGGCAAGTCAGCCGCACCACAACGTCGAATCGAGAAAACATGTCCGCCTCACCTCCGGCAGCTCCGGCAGCGACAAGGAATGCCTGGCTCGGCCTCGTGGCCATTTCGCTGGGCGTGTCGCTCGTCGTCGTCGATTTCACGATCGTCAACGTCATCATCCCGCCCATCGTGACCGACCTGAAAATGTCGTCACTGGGAGCTCAGTGGGTCCAAGAGATCTACGCGATCACCCTGGCCGCCTTGCTGCTGCTGGCGGGACGGCTCTCGGATGTCGTCGGCGCCCGCCGGCTGTTCCTGATCGGCACCGTAGTGTTCGGTCTGGCCAGCGTGGTGGCCGCGCTGGCGCCGACCGGTGCGATGCTGATCGGGGCGCGGCTGCTCCAGGGCATCGGAGGAGCGATCGTCCTGCCGACGTCGCTGGCGCTGCTCAATTCGACCTTCCACGGGCGCGACCGCGGCAAGGCGTTCGCGATCTGGGGTTCGACCATCGGCGCCGCCGCCGCGGTCGGCCCGTTCCTGGGCGGATGGCTCGGTGAAGCGTCGTGGCGCTGGGCATTCGCGATCAACATCGTCGTGGTCCTCATGATCATCGTCGGAGTCCTGCGGTACCTCGCGCCGTCACCGGCGCAGCCGGCGAGTCTCGAGGTGCCGAGCGTCGTCCTGTCGGTGCTGGGGCTGGGGCTGCTCGCGTTCGGCCTGGTGGAGGGCCGCAATTACGGCTGGTGGGAGTCGACCCGGTCGAGCGGGCCGCTCGGCATCTCCCTGGGCTCGCTGTCGGTCGTTCCCGTCGCGTTGGCGATCGCCGTGATCTCACTGACCCTGTTCGTGCTCCGCCAGCGGCAGCTCGCCCGCTCCGCGACGGCCGAACCCCTGATGGACACGGCCTTGTTCGCCATCGGGTCGTTCTGGTCGGGCAACCTGGCCACGGTCATCATCGGCCTTGCCGAGTTCGGCATCCTGGCGGTGCTGCCCTTGTGGCTGCAGTTCACGCTCGGCTACTCGACCCTGCAGACCGGCCTGATGCTCGTCGTCGTGGCGCTCGGCAGTTTCACCGCCAGCGGCGCCAGCGTCGGCATGGCGAAGCAGATGCCGCCGGTGCGGCTCGTGCAGATCGGCCTGGTGCTGGAAATCGTCGGTCTCGCACTCCTCGGCCTGCTCGTCCGCGACGACTCCGGATGGTTCGTCATAGCCATCGGGCTGTTCCTGTACGGGACGGGTGTGGGCTTCGCGACCGCCCAGGTCACCAACGTGGTCCTGGCCGACGTGCCGCCCCGGAAGGCCGGGCAGGGTTCGGGCATCCAGAGCGCGGCGCGCCAGCTGGGGTCGGCGCTCGGTATCGCGATCCTGACCACCGCCTTCTTCGGCATCCTCGGGTCCGACACCGCGGACCGGTTGCGGGCGGCGGGATTCGCCGACACCGACCGCGTCGCCGGAGCGGTCGCGGACAGCGCCGGCGCCGCCATTTCCGGGCTGGCGGCGAACCCCGCGACCGAAGCAGCGGCCGTTGCGGCTCGCCAGGCCATGACCTACGCGGTGCAGGTCAACAGCTATCTGTGCGCCGCGCTCCTGCTCCTCGGGCTCTTCGCGACCTTCCTGATTCCCGGAAAGCCGGGCGCACCCGAGCGAGCCGAGACCGCCGAGCCGGCCACACCCGGGAGCACCGCGATCGAGTCCAACGGTTAAGGCGCTGTCACACGCGGCGGGCCGACGGCCCGGTCCGCCGCGCGTCTCACCTTCCCGCCGGAGTCCCGCCGACATACCTGTCGCCCGGGCGCCACGCCGACGACGATCTCTACCAAACCGGGACCGTATCGGTTCATCCGTCCGGAGGATTATCGATGACCAGCACCCACGACACGCTGACACCGCCGCCGACTGTGCCCGCGGCCGCCCGCCTGCTCGACCTCGTCATGGGCAACTGGCGGGCCGGGGTCGTCAGCGCCTTCGCCGAACTGGGCGTGGCCGACGCCCTGCGGGACGAGAAGCTGACGCCGGCGAGCATCGCCCGGCACCTCGGGCTCGCGAATTCGACGTGCACCAGGTTCTGCACGGCCGCGGCCGCCGTCGGCCTCTTGGACGCCGGCGCGGACGGCACCGTGTCGTTGAGCGAGCTCGGCCGGACACTCCTGTCGGAGTCACCCGGCTCGATGCGCAATTTCGCCCGCTGGTGCGGCTCGACCGCCGATCGGACGACCTGGTCCCAGCTGCACACCGCGGTCCGGACGGGACGGTCACCGTTCCCGGCCATCCACGGGACCGACGTGTGGGAGTTCCTGCAGACCCGTCCCGCGGACGCCGCCGTCTTCGACGCCGCCATGACCGAGCTGTCGCGCAACGTCATCGGCCCGGTGGTCGGTGTGCTCGACTTGACCTCGTTCAGCTCGGTCACCGACGTCGGCGGTGGTCGCGGCGCCCTGCTCGCGGCGATCCTGAAGAGCGCGCCGCACCTGCGAGGGGTGCTCTTCGATCAGGCGGACGTGGTCTCGCTCGCCCCGGACGTCCTGCGCTCCGCGGGCGTCGCCGACCGCGTCACGATCATCGCCGGCTCGTTCTTCGACAGCGTTCCGTCCGGCAGCGACCTGTTCGTCATCTCCAACGTGCTCCACGACTGGGATGACGATCGCACCCGGGCCATCCTCGGGTCGATCTCGTCCGCGATGTCACCCGGCCACCAGATCGCGATCGTCGAGGCGGTGGCGGGGGTCGACGACCGGTTCGACGAAGCCATCGCGCTGATGGACATGGACATGCTCGCCCTCTGCGAAGGGAAGCAGCGCACCGTCGGGGAGTTCCGCGACCTGCTCGCCGAATTCGGCCTGACTCTGACCGCAATCGACCGGGCCGGGCTCCAGTCGGTCGTCCGGGCCACGAAGACCGACTGAGGGGAACACCATGCCGACGATTTCGCCGGACAACGGCGCGCTGACCGTGTTCAACATGTTCAACACCAACGACTTCGGGAAGCAGGCCACGCTGCTCGACGCGATGCGCGGCATCATCGAGCACGCCAACTACCCGGGCTGGCGGTCCTCCACGCTGCACGCCGGGATCGGCCGGCCGTGCGCGGCCAACTACATCCAATGGCGCTCGCCCGAGGACTTGCGTGAGCGGTACGAGGGCGAGAACTTCAAGCACAACACCGTGCCCTACTTCACCGAACTGACCACCACGGTCCAGCTGCTGAAGACCGAGGTGGTCACCGTTCAGTCGGCCGAGGGCCAAGACGTGGTCATCGGTCCCGACGAGGACGCCTTCACCGTGATCGGCCTGCTCGGCTGCGAGCCCGCCGAGCAGGCCGAGCTGGTCGGCCTGCTCGGCCGGCCGGACGAATGGACGCGTCAGCAAGCCGGCTATCGCTCGCACAGCATCCTGCGCAGCCTCGACGGGCAGCTGGTCGTCAACTACGCCCAGTGGAACGATCGCGCGTCCTACGAGCGGTTCCACTCGATGCCGGAGACCGAGCGGCCCCTGCACGACCAGGCCATGCGTCGCCGCGCCAAAGCACTGCTGACCTCACACGAGTCCAACACCTACGACGTCGTCTTCTCCCGCTCGCTCGCCGAGGCTTCCCGATGAGCGCTCCGATGACCAAGCCGGCTCCGCCGGGGAAAGCGGTGCGAGAGATCGTGCCCGGCGACAGCCGCTGGGCCGAGCTGACCCACTCCGACAACCACCGGTTCGCGATCGTGCCCGACCGGTTCGTGCTGCCGCGCAAAGGGCACCAGGTCGTCGCGGCGCTCCAGGACGCGGTCGACGACCGCCTCGAAGTGTCGTGCCGGTCGGGAGGTCATTGCGGCGAGGACTTCATCGGCGCGCCGCGGCGCAATCTCGTACTCGACCTGTGCGGGCTCAACCGGATCGCCGCTACCGACGACGGGCAGCGGATCCGCGTCGAGCCGGGCGCCACCGTGGGCGAGGTCCAGAAGGCGCTCTTTCGCGACTGGGGAACGGCGTTGCCCCTGGGGGCCTGTTCGGCGGTCGGCATGGGCGGCCTCGTCGCGGGCGGAGGGTACGGGCCGCTGTCCCGTCAGCTCGGACTGGTCGCCGACCACCTCGCGGCGGTCGAGATCGCCGTCGTCGACGAGGGCCGGAAGGTGCGTGCCGTCACCGCGCGGGCCGACGACGACGGTGAACTGGGGGAGCTGTTCTGGGCTCACACCGGAGGCGGCGGCGGCAATTTCGGGATCGTGACGGCCTACGAGTTCCGCAGCCCCGCTCACCTGCGCAGCGGGGGGCGCATCCTCCCGAAGGCGGCCGGCGGGCTCAACGTCCAGAAGATCATCTACCCCTGGGCGATGCTGGACGAGGCCACCTTCGCCACGCTCGTGGGCCGGTTCTTCGCCTGGCACGAAGAACACGACCGCGCCGGCACGCCGGAAGCCTCGCTGTTCGCGACGTTCTTCCTCCACCACAAGTCCGCGCAGTTCCTCCAGCTCATGGTCCAGTCCGATGCTGACATCGACGTCGGCGGGGCGATCCTCGCCGAGTTCGTGGCGGGCCTCACGGAGGGCACGGCGGTCTTCGGGATCCCCCGGGGCGGGTTGATGACCTGGCTGACCGGCACCCGCTACATGAGCCAGGCCGACTGCGGTGATGTCATGGGCGCGCGGTCCGCGTCCAAGTCGGCCTACCACCGGTCCGCCCCGACCGGCGACCAGCTCGCGGTCCTCTACCGGCACCTCACCAGCGACCACCCGGGGCAGGCGTCCTACGTGATGGTCAACAGCTACGGCGGTGAGATCAACCGCCGCGGCAGCGCCGCCACTGCGTCGCCCCAGCGCGACTCGACCGCGAAGTCGTCCTGGTTCACCGCTTGGCTGGATCCCGCGCAGGACGACCTGCAGATCGGCTGGTTGCGTGCTGCTTACGAAGAGTTCTTCGCCGCGACCGGCGGTGTCCCGGTGAGCGGCGCCGCGACCGACGGCTGCTACATCAACTACCCCGACGTCGACCTGAAGGACGCGCGCCACAACCGTTCGACGGCGACCTGGCACGACCTCTACTACGGCGCCAACTACGAGCGCCTGCGACGGGCCAAACGAGCCTGGGATCCGCATGACGTCTTCCACCATTCCCTGTCCATCGAACTGTGAGAGGTCGCCGACCCCATGACGTCCACCGGACACATTCCCTTCGAAAAGCTCTACGACGACGGTGAGAAGGTAGGCCCGCTCCTCCCGTGGAACATCCGCGGTCCGCAGCCCGCGGTGCGCGAGCTCTGCGACGCCGGCGGGTTCCGGGGTCACGTGCTGGACCTCGGTTGCGGCCTGGGCGACAACGCTCTCTACCTCGCGTCGACCGGCCTGCGTGTCACCGGTGTCGACATCTCCCAGGTAGCCGTCGACTGCGCCCGCGAGAAGGCGGAGCGGACCGGCATCGACGTCGCGTTCGAGGCGTGCGACGCCTTCGACCTGGCCGCGGCCGGCGTCCGCTACGACTCGATCCTCGACAGCGCGTTCTTCCACACCATTCCGGAAGCTGACGTCGGAACGTACGTCGACCTGCTGAAGTCGATCAGCAGCAAGGGCACGACCCTGCACCTGTACGCCTTCGCCGAAGAGCTCACGCCGGACTTCCCCGGCCCCCGACGGGTTTCGGCCTCGGAGCTGAGGCGCGTCTTCGGCGCGGACTGGACCATCCACACGATCTCCTCGGCCCGGTACTCGAGTTCGCTGCCCGTCGAGGCGGTCGCGCAGATGGTCGACCCGCGCACCTTCGAAGTCGAAGCGCCGACGCAGAACCTCTCCCGGATCAGCGTCGACGCCGACGGATGCGTCGTCACGACCATCTGGCACCTGCACGCCGAACGCGCCGACGCCGAGTCCTGAGGGCCGGCCGTCACCACACCAGAGGAGGGTCCGTGAACTTCACTGCCGTCATGGTGGTCAACTACTTCAAGCCCTGGTACGAGCTTTCGCCGGACGACCGCATCGATTTCGAGCACGAACACGTCTTCCCCGCGATCGGCGAGTTCGTGAAGGCGGGCGGCTCCATCACCCCGGTCCGCGCGATCCGTTGCGCCCGGGACGCCGAAAGCTTCTTCGTGATGTCCTTCGGCGAGCTGGAGATCTACCTCGACCTCGTGCGCGCCCTGCGATCGACGCTGCTGATCACCAGCGGGCTAGCCGAGATCGCCTTCGAGACCGTCGGCGTGAACGAGGCCTACTTCGCCGAGCGCGACGCCGCGCGGAGGGCCGCACGGTGAAGGCTTTGTTCTACGCTGCCGGGACGAGTCCGGCCAGCGCTTTCGCCATCGCACCGCTCGCTTCGGCACTACGCGCCGCCGGTCACGAGGTGCTCGTCGCCTCCTTCGAGGAGATGTCGCCGGCCGTGCTCGGCGTCGGCCTTCCGCCGGTCGTGGTCGCGCGTGGCCACACGACCGAAAGCATCAAGGCCGCGACCGACGGCCGCCCCGCCATCGAATACCCCCACGAGCCGGACCTGGAGATGCCCTACCTCGGGCACTGGTTCGGCCGGCAGGGCTCCCACGTCGTGGACGACCTGGTCCACGTGGCCCGGCTCTGGGGCGCCGACGTCCTGGTCGCCGGCACCCTGGGACACGGGGCCGAGGTGGCCGCCCGCTACCTCGGTGTGCCGTTCGTGCGTCAGTCGTGGGACGTGTTCGACATCCACGGCTACGAGCAGTACGTCACCGAAGAAATGGCCGATCACCTCGCCGAGCTGGGCTGCACCGACCTGCCCGAACCGGACCTGCAGATCGACATCTGCCCGCCGAGCCTCGCTCGGACCAGCGCGGTGACCATGCGGTGGACGCCCCACAACAGGCCGTGCCGCGTCGAGGACTGGATGCTCCACTCTCCCGACAACGGGCGGATCTGCTTGACCATGGGCAGCTTCCGCTACGCCGATCCCCGCGTGATGAACCGGGTGCTCGACCTGCTCGCCGCGCTGGTCGGCACGGGCCCGGAGATCGTCGTCGCCATCGGCGAGGAGAAAGCCGACGCCATCCGTGAACGTTTCCCGGCGGTGCGTGCGGGGTGGATTCCGCTGGAGTTCATCCTCCCGGCCTGTGATGTGCTGATCCACCCGGCCGGCGGCCTGACCGCGATCAACGCGATCAACACCGCCACCCCGCAGTTGCTGCTCAACCCGTTCGCGGCGTTCGTGCCCACGCTGCGCCGGCTCACCGACCAGGGCTCGGCGCGCAGTCTGTACCGCGAGGAGGGGAGTCCGGCCGCGGTGGCGCGGGTGACGGCGGAAATGCTTTCCGATCCGCGGTACGCGCTCCGGGCCCGGGAACTGGCCGACGACGCCCTCACCGCGCGAACCGCAGCGGGTGTCGTGGCGCAGGTCGAGCAAGTCGTCGCCGCGTCGTCGAAAGCGGTGCCGGCATGCTGACCATCCCGGCCACCGGCATCGACCCCTACAGCGACGCTTCGATCGCGGACCCCTACCCCGTCTACCGTGAGCTCAGGGACCTGGGACCGCTCAGCTACCTGGACGCCCACGAAGTCTTCTGCGCGGCCCGGTACTCCGAGGTGACGGACGCGCTGCACCAGCACGATGTCTTCGTTTCCGGTGAAGGAGTCGGCCTCACCGACACCTTGAACAAAGCGCAGAAGGGCAGCAGCTTCACCAGCGACCCGCCCTACCACGCGCACGTGCGGGGGCTGGTCGCGCGCCACCTCAAGCCGCGCACCCTGGTCGCCATCCACGAGTTCGTCGAGTCCTGGGCCGACCGGATCGTGCGCGAACTCGCCGAGAAGGGCTCCTTCGAAGCGGTCAGGGACTTCGCGCAGGCGTTCCCGATCGCGGTCGTGCCGGACCTGCTCGGATGGCCCGAGGACGAGGGCAAGGAGCGGCTGCTGCACTGGGCCAGCGCCGGGTTCAACGCGTTCGGGCCGTTCAACGACCGCACCCGGGCCGGTTTGCCGCACCTGCAGGAGATGGCGGGATTCCTGCACCGCATGTCGCAACCGGGCAACCTCCGGCCGGGCAGCTGGGGCGCCGAACTCGTCGCCGACGCCAGGGCGGGCAGGATCGACGAGCACCTGCTGCCAGGGTTGCTCGGAGACTTCCTCGCACCGTCGATGGACACCTCGGTCAGCGCGCTGTCGAGCATGCTGTGGTTGCTGGGTACACACCCTGGCCAGTGGCGCGCTTTGAAGGAACGGCCCGAACTGATCCCGTCGGCCTTCAATGAGATCATCCGCGTCGAGTCGCCCTTGCGCGGCTTCACCCGGTACGTGGCCGCGGACACCGAGCTCGGCGGAGTCCCGCTCGCGCGCGGCTCGCGTGTCCTGTTGCTGTTCGGGTCCGCGAACCGTGACGAGCGGTTCTGGGACTCGCCGGAGGACTTCGACGTCGCCCGGCCCGGCGCGGCGCAGCACGTCGGCTTCGGCCACGGCATCCACGCTTGCGTAGGTCAGGCGCTGTCGCGGCTCGAAGGCCAGAGCCTCCTGGCCGCCTTGGTGCGACGCGTCGGCCGGATCGAGGTGGGGGAGCCGCGCTGGCGCCTGCACAACACCATCCGCGGCATCGAGCGGATGGACGTCACCTTCCGTGCCTGAGCCACCCGAGGACGCGCCGATCGTCGTGGCCGGTGACGCGCGGCGCTGCGAGCTGCACCGCCAGTGCGACGGGCTTTCGGCTCGCGTGTTCGCAGCGGCCGACCAGCTCCTTCGCCTGCGGCCGGGCACCGGCCCCGACACGCGTGCCTCCGTCTCGCGCTCGGTCCGCTCGTGCCCCATGAACGCGTTGACCATCGTCGGCGCCGAACTGTCCGACCCCCTGGAGAAATAGATGTCCGCTCAGCGTCGCCAGCACGATCAGATCGTCGTGAAGGGTGCACGGACCCACAACCTCAAGAACGTCTCGATCACGCTGGCCAAGAAGTCGCTGACGGTCTTCACCGGAGTCTCCGGCTCCGGCAAGAGCTCGCTGGTCTTGAGCACGATCGCCGGCGAGTCGCAGCGCCTGTTCAACGAGACCCAGCCCGCGTTCTTGCAGGGTCTGCTGCCCACCACGACCAGGCCCGACGTCGACGACCTGACCGGCTTGGCCCCGGTGGTCGTCGTCGATCAGCGCCGGCTCGGTGCCGACCCCCGCTCCACCGTCGGCACCGCGACCGACACGTACGGCAAGCTCCGCTCGTTGTTCGCGCGGTACGGGACGCCCACCCTCCACTCGCCGTCCCACTTCTCGTTCAACGATCCCGCCGGAATGTGCCCGAAGTGCCGCGGTACCGGCTTCTACGCCGACGTCGACCCCCGGCGGCTGCTCGACGGCAGCAAGTCGCTCAACGAAGGCGCGATCCGGTTCCCGACGTTCGCGGTCGGTTCGAACTTCTGGACGATCGTCATCGACTCCGGCTTCTTCGACCCGGACAAGAACATCCGGGACTACACCAAGACCGAGCTGCACAACCTCCTCGAGCTCGAGGAGGCCACGATCGTCAACCGCACGATGAAGACCAAGTACGAAGGCCTGCTCCCCAAGCTGCGCCGGCTCTACCTGGCGAAGGAGCGCGACTCCCTGCAGGCGCACATCCGGGAAGCCGTCGACCGGATCGCGGTGCGGGCGGACTGCCCGGAGTGCGGGGGATCGCGACTGGCCGAGGCGGGCCGCTCGGTCACCCTCAACGGTCACACGATCGCCGAGCTGTGCGCACTCGAGGTCAAGGACCTCGCGGTGGAGCTGGGCACCTGGCCGGCGGCCGCGGGCCCGCTGCCGCGGCTGCTGGCCGGGGTGCAGACCATGGCCGAGCTGGGGCTCGGGTACCTGACGCTCTCGCGCCGCACCGCGAGCCTGTCCGGCGGTGAGTCCCAGCGGCTCAAGATGGTCCGCCACCTCGGCTCGTCGCTCACCGACCTCACCTACGTCTTCGACGAGCCCACCATCGGGCTGCACCCGCACGACGTCGACCGAGTGCTCGACCGCCTCGTCGAACTCCGCGAGCAGGGCAACACGGTCTTCGTCGTGGAGCACGACTACCAGGTGCTCGGCGTCGCCGACCACGTCGTGGACCTCGGGCCCGACGCCGGTTCAGGCGGTGGGCGGATCGTTTACGCCGGTGCGCCGTCCGGGCTGCGGGACAGCGACGGACCCACGTCGGAGGCCCTGCGGCGGCGGATCGAGACACGGGACCCGCGCACGGCGGTCGACTGGATCAAGGTCGACGACGCCGAAGACAACAACCTCCGGAACATTTCGGTGCAGATCCCGGCGGGCGTCCTGACCGCTGTCACCGGTGTCGCGGGGGCCGGAAAGAGCTCGCTGGCGCGATCGGCCTTGCCCCGCGTCGTGCCGGACGCCGTCATCGTCGACCAGGACCTTCCGCGCGGCAGCCGACGCAGCCTGCCCGCCAGCTGGGTGGGCGTCCTGGACCCGATCCGCAAGCAGTTCGCCGACGCCAGCGGCGAACCCGTCAGCTCCTTCTCCCCGAACTCCAAGGGAGGGTGCGAGAACTGCAAGGGAGTGGGCGTCATCCCGGTCGAACTGGGTCGCGGCGACGTCATCGAGACCACGTGTGAAGAGTGCGGCGGAAGCCGGTTTCGCGCCGAAGTGCTCGAACATCGCCTCCGCGGCAAGAGCATCGCCGATGTGCTGGCGATGTCGATCGACGAGGCGGCGTCGTTCTTCCGGTCCGACCAGGCGATCGCCACGACGCTCGGCCTGCTCGCCGAGGTCGGGCTCGGCTACCTCAGCCTCGGTCAGCCGCTTTCCACGCTCTCCGGCGGCGAGCGGCAGCGGCTCAAGCTGGCCATCGAGCTGGCCGAACCCGCCGCCGTGTACGTCGTGGACGAACCGACGGCCGGCCTTCACCGCCGGGACGTCTCGCGGTTGCTGGTTCTCCTCGACAAGCTCGTCGACGCGGGCAGCACGGTCGTGGTCATCGAGCACGATCTCGACGTCGTCGCGGCCGCGGACTGGGTCGTCGATCTCGGGCCCGGTGCCGGGGCTGACGGCGGCCGGGTGGTCTTCACCGGCACACCCGCCGACCTGGCCGGGTGCGCGGACTCGTTGACCGGGAGCCATCTGGCCGCGGCGCTCCGAGGCGAGTGAGCCGCCCTTACTCCACTGTGGACACTTCGCCCCCGCAGCCTTCCTGCTGCGGGGGCGAAGTCTTTGTCACGGCGCGGATGTTCGGGCCTAGCGGAACGGGATGGGTACCCGCGTGTCGCTTCCCCCAGCGATGGCATCGATATCCCCTGTCTGTGCACCCCAGCGCACTACAGCGGGTGCCGGAAGTCGCGGACAGTGGATGGCATGACAGGACACACCGTGCTCCCCGCCGAAGTGCCGGTCCTCGTCGTCGGCGCCGGCCCGACCGGGTTGATGCTGGCCGGGGAACTCGCCCTGGCAGGTGTCCAGCCGCTCCTGATCGACGCTCTCGACCGGCCGACCGGGCAGTCGCGGGCGCTGGGCTTCACCGTCCGCACCTTGGAGATCTTCGCCCAGCGCGGCATAGTGGACCGGTTTCGCGGGATGGCCCGGCAACCGGCCGTGCACTTCGCGGGCCTCCTCATCGACGGCAGGCACGTGTCCAGCCCGTTGCGGCCGGCCAACACCTACCCCCAGTCCCGCACGGAGGCGGCCCTGGCCGGGTGGGCGGGCGACCTCGGTGTGGTCGCCGCCAGACCGTGGAGCTTCCGCTCCTTCCACCCGACCGGCGAAGGGTACGCGTGCCTAGTCGAGGGACCGGGCGGTGCGCAAGAGGTGACATCGCGCTTCATCGTCGGATGCGACGGCGCCCGCAGCCGGGTCAGGTGCTGTGCCGGGATCGGCTCGGAGACGACCGGGCCGTCGGTGCAGATGGTCCTCGCCGACTTGCGCGACAGCGGCCTGCCCGACCGTCCCTTCGGGGTCAAACACCGCGGCGGGATGGTCATGTCGGCTCCCCTCGGCGACGGGACCGACCGCGTGATCGTGTGCGACTTCAGCAGGCCCGTCGTCTCCGGTGACGAGCCGGTGACCGACCTGGAGGTCCGGGCGGCGTACCGGAACGTCGTGGGGGAGCCGCTCGGCGGAACGTGCCTGTGGGCAAGCTCCTTCACCGACGCATCCGCGCTGGCCACCGAATACCGCCGTGGCGGCGTGCTCCTGGCCGGGGACAGCGCGCACACCCACCTGCCGGCCGGGGGGCAGGGGATGAACGTGTCCATCCAGGACGTGGTCAACCTCGGCTGGAAGCTCGCCGCCGTCGTCCAGGGCCGCGCACCCGTCGAGCTGCTCGACACGTACGAGTCCGAACGACGCCCCGTGGCACAGCGCCTGTTGCGCAACACGGCGGCGCAGGGACAGCTGTTCCTCCGCGGACCCGAAGTCGACCCGCTGCGCGAGGTGATCGCGGAGCTGATCTCCGTTCCGGGTGTCGCGTCGGTACTCGCCGACAGCGTCAGCGGTGTCGACGTCCGGTACAGCCTTCCCGGTGGAGAGGCACAGCCGCTCGTCGGGACCCGGTTGCCTCCCGGTGTCCTGGAGCTGGAAGGCGCTCCCCGAGACGGACTCGAGGAGCTTCGCCACGGTACCGCCATCCTGTTCTCATTGCACCACAACAGTTCCCTGGCGGAAGAGGCAGCTCGCTGGGAACCGCATCTGCGCCAGGTGCGAGCGCGTGTCCGTGCGGCCGAACACGGTCTCGCGGCTGCCGAGGCAGTACTCGTCAGGCCCGACGGGCACATCGCGTGGATGGGATCGCAGCCCCACGAGCTGCGGCAGCACCTCGCCACCTGGGTTGGGACACCAGCCGCGACACTCGGAGGTTCGTGACCATGTTCAGCACCCTCATCGTCGCCAGGATGGAGACCGGCCACGCCGGATCCGTGGCCGAGATCTTCACCGACTTCGACGAGAGCGACCTGCCGCACCGCATGGGCACCCGGCGCCGCGAGCTCTTCCGGTTCCACGGCCTGTACTTCCACGTGCAGGACTTCGAGGAGGTCGCGGGCGGGGAAAACATCGAGGCCGCGAAGGCCGACCCCCGCTTCGTCCAGGTCAGCAAGGACCTCCGGCCGTTCATCGATCCTTACGACCCCGGCTGGCAATCCCCGAAGGACGCCATCGCGGAGCGCTTCTACCACTGGGAGGCAAAGGAATGAGACGCCGTGTGTTCCTCACCGGCATCGGGGTGGTCGCGCCGGGGGCCGTGGGCGCCGACCGGTTCTGGTCCCTGCTCAGCGAAGGCCGCACGGCCACCCGGACGATGAGCTTGTGCGACCCGACCCCGTTCCGGTCGCGAGTCGCCGCCGAAGTGGACTTCGACCCGCTCGCTCACGGTCTCACCGACCGGCAGGCGTCGACGCTCGACCGCGCCGCGCAGTTCGCCCTCGCCGCGGCACGGGAAGCGGTGGAGGACGCGGGCTGGGCCGGCAGCTGCCCGCCTCACCGCGCGGGCGCCATCGTCGGGTCCGCGGTCGGTGCCACGACCCGGCTCGAGCAGGTCTACCGCACGCTCAGCCGGGACGGAGAGCTGTGGGACGTCCTGCCGCACGGGCCGGCGAGCCTCTACTCGTACTTCGTGCCGAGCTCGTTCGCCGCCGAGATCGCGCGTGACCACGGCCTCACCGGCCAAAGCGGGGTGGTCTCCACCGGCTGCACGTCGGGCATCGACGCGGTCGGCCACGCCTGGGAGCTCATCCAGGACGGGGTCCTCGACTGCGCCGTCACCGGTGCGACCGACGCGCCGATCGCGCCGATCACGGTGGCGTGCTTCGACGCGATCAAGGCGACGTCGACCTACAACGACACCCCGTCGACCGCGTCACGGCCGTTCGACTGCTCGCGGGCGGGATTCGTGCTGGGCGAGGGAAGCGCCATGTTCGTGCTGGAGTCCGAAGAGTCCGTGGCCGCACGCGGGGCGACCGTGTACGCGGAAATCAAGGGCTACGCCAGCCGTGGCAACGCCTATCACATGACCGGGCTCACGCCGGACGGGCGGGAGCTCGCGCTCGCCGTTACGTCGGCGCTCGCCCAGTCCGGCATCGAGGCGACCGGGCTCGACTACGTCAACGCCCACGGCAGCGGCACCAAGCAGAACGACCGGCACGAGACGGCCGCGTTGAAGGCCGGCCTCGGCGACGCCGCATACAAGGTCCCCATCAGCTCGATCAAGTCCATGGTCGGGCATTCGCTGGGCGCGATCGGCTCCATCGAGATCGCGGCGTGCGCGCTGGCCATCCGCCACGACCGGATCCCGCCGACGGCCAACCTGACCGCCCAGGATCCCGACCTGGACCTCGACTACGTGCCGGTCCGCTCCCGTCGCCAGCCGACCAACGCGGTCCTGACGACCGGCAGCGGCTTCGGGGGGTTCCAGAGCGCCATGGTCTTGACCGACCCGGCGGTGCTGTCATGACCGTCGCGGTCACCGGCCTCGAAGTCGTGTCCCCCATCGGGCTGTCGCGAGAGCAGCACTGGGTCGCGCTGCTCGACGGGGTCAGCGGGCTCGGACCGACGAAGGGCTTCGACTCCGCCAGGCTGGGCAACCCGATCAGCGGCGAGATCGCCGGGTTCACCCCCGACGTCCTCCCCAGCCGGCTGCTGCCCGCCACAGACCGGATGACCCAGCTTTCCCTGGTCACCGCGGAGGGCGCGGTGGAGGACAGCGGTATCGACGTCGCCAACCACGACCCGGACGGCATCGGAGTCGTCACCTCCGCCAGCGCGGGCGGCTACGCCTTCGGCCAGCGCGAGCTGCAGAACCTGTGGAGCAAGGGCCCGAAGTTCGTCAGCACGCACCAGTCGTACGCCTGGTTCTACGCCGTCAACACCGGCCAGATCTCGATTCGTCACGGGTACCGCGGTCACAGCGGTGTCATCGTCGCCGACGACGCGGGCGGGCTCGACGCCATCGCCGGCGCGGCGCGTCGGCTGGACCGCGGCAACCACGCCGTCCTCACGGGTGCCGTGGACAGCGCCATGTGCCCGTGGGGCCGGGTGGCTCAGACGTCCACGGGGCTGACCTCCGGCCACAGCGACGCGAGGCGGGCCTACCTGCCCTTCGACGAGCGCGCGTCGGGCTGGGTGCACGGCGAGGGCGGAGCCCACCTCGTCCTCGAGTCCGGTAGCCACGATGGCTACGGCGTGGTCCTGGGGCACGGTGCGACCGTCGACGGCGCCGGCGACCCCGCCTCCGCCGGGCTGGTGCGCGCCATCACGACCGCGTTGCGCACCGCCGGCCGCGTGCCTGCCGACGTCGACGTGGTGTTCGCCGATGCCGCGGGCGTTCGCGACCGGGACTGTTCCGAAGCTGCCGCGCTGGTGGAGGTTTTCGGAGCGCACACCGTCCCGGTGACGGCGCCGAAAGCGGCGACCGGCCGGATGGGCACGGGCTCGGCCGCGCTCGACGTCGCCACGGCCCTGCTGTCCATCCGAGACCAGATCATCCCGCCGACCGTGAACGTGACGCCCGACCCCGGTCTCGGTATCAACCTGCACGCCCGACCCCGCCGCGCGCGGCTGGAGACCGCGCTGGTGCTGGCGCGCGGCATCGGCGGCTTCAACTCCGCGCTCGTCGTCGGGCGCTGAAAGAGAGAGGAACGGAACTCGGCATGGCACGGACCATCACGATGGAGGACGTCAAGCGGGCCCTGCGAGAGGGCAGCGGCGTCGACGCGGGCGTCGACCTGGACCGCGACGTCCACGAGAAGACTTTCCGGGACCTGGGGTACGACTCGCTCGCGGTGTTGGAGACAGGGCTGCGGCTCAGCCGGGAAAACGACGTCGACATCGACGACGAGGTGTTCACCGACCTGGAGACCCCGCAGCAGCTGCTCGAACAGGTCAACCACGCCCTCGCGGCGAAGGGGGCGATCGCGTGACCGCACCAGGGCACGCGCTGGTCACCGGTGCGTCGAGCGGTATCGGGCGCGCCGTGGCGTCCCGGCTGGGCCGGGCCGGGTACCGCCTGAGCATCTGCGGGCGGACGAAGGAGCTGCTGCAGGAGGCTGCCGACGAGCTTCGCCGGGAAGGTTGTGACGTCGCGGACTTCGTCGCCGACGTGTCCGACCCCCGGCAGGTGCTCGATCTCGTCGACGGCGCGCGGGAGCACCACGGACCGATCTCCGTCCTCGTGAACAACGCGGGGCGCAACGGCGGGGGAGTCACGGCGGAGCTGACGGACGAGCTTTGGCGCGCGGTGATGAGCACGAACCTCGACAGCGTCTTCTACACCACTCGCGAGGTGCTGGCCCGAGGCGGCATGACCGACCTCCCGAGCGGGCGCATCATCAACATCGCTTCCACCGCGGGCAAGCAGGGGGTCCTTCTGGCGGCGCCCTACTCCGCCTCCAAACACGGCGTCGTGGGGTTCACCAAAGCCCTCGGCAAAGAGCTCGCGACCCAGGGAGTCACCGTGAACGCCGTGTGCCCGGGATACGTGGAGACGCCCATGGCCGAGCGGGTCCGCGCCGCGTACGCCCAGGCGTGGAACACCACCAGCGACGACGTCAAGGGCCAGTTCGAGGCGAAGATCCCCTTGGGGCGTTATTCGACACCCGACGAGGTCGCCTCGATGGTCGAGTACCTCGCCTCCGACGGCGCCGCGTCGGTCACCGCGCAGGCGTTGAACGTCTGCGGCGGGCTCGGCAACTTCTAGGAGCAGACGATGACCAGCACCGAACGCACCGACCGGCACGAGGTCGAGATCGCCGCCGCGGCCGAAGAGGTCTTTTCCCGCTTACTGGACGTCTCACGCTGGGCGGAGATGTTCGAGCCGACGATCCACGGCTGCGAGCTGTCCCGTGACGGGGCGATCCAGAACATCCAGCTGTGGGCGACCGCGAACGGGGAGCCCAAGACGTGGGTTTCGCAACGCGTGATCGACGACGACGCGCGCACGATCCACTTCAGCCAGACCGTCCCGTCACCGCCGGTGGCGGCGATGACCGGCCAGTGGACGGTCACACCGACCGACCGCACGCGGTGTGCCGTCGAGTTGCTCCACACCTACCGCGCCGACGACGGCACCGGTGAGACGCTCGACTGGATCTCCCGTGCGGTCGACGTCAACAGCAGCATCGAGCTGTCCGCCCTCAAGACCGCCTGCGAGAGCACCGCGGACGCCGCGGGCGCACCGTTCACCTTCTCCGATCACGTCGACACCGACGCCGCCCCGGAGCGCGTGTTCGCGTTCCTGGACCGCGGGAACCTCTGGGCGGAGCGGCTCGACCACGTCGCCGAAGTCGAGATGCGGGAGCTTCCGGGCGGGTTGCAGCACCTGCGGATGAACACGCGGACCTCGGACGGAGACACGCACTTGACGGAGTCCTTCCGCGTCTCCCAGCCGCCGGCGGTGCTGCTGTACAAGCAGACGACACTGCCGCGCCTGCTGACCCTCCACATCGGCCGGTGGACGATCCGGCCCGCGGGGGAGAAGTGGCGCGTCACATCGACGCACACGATCGCCGTCCGGCCCGAGGTCATCGTGCCGCTGCTCGGCCCGGGTGTCACGACGGAACAGGCCCGCGTGGTGGCGAGGAGGAACCTCGGCACCAACAGCCTGCGAACGCTCGAGGCCGCGGTTCGGTGGGCCGCGGCGAACGACGTGACGAGAAAATGACGGACGCCGAGGACCCCCGGGTGCTCGTCTGCGGCGGCGGACCGTCCGGCTTGCTCGTCGCGGGTACCGTCGCGGCAGCCGGAATCGCCACGACGGTGGTCGAGGCGTCCGCCGCGCCGCCGGCCGGGCTGCGTGCGTCGACCCTGCACGCCCGCAGCATGGAAGTGCTGGACGAGCTCGGCGTCCCCGGGCTCGGCGGCCTGCCGCGCAGCAGCCGCGGGCACTACGTCGGCCTGCCCCTCGACCTCGGTGGCGCCCCGTCGCGCTGGGCCGGGTCGTGGCGGTGCGCGCAACCCGACCTGGTGCGTCGCTTGACGCGCTGGGCGCTTCTCCGGGGCGTCCGGCTGCTCCGAGGCGAGCGGGTGCGCTCGGTCGTTCAGCGCCCGACGCATGTCATCGCCACCACCACGGAGGAGCGCAGGCTCGTCGGCGAAGTCCTCGTCGGCGCCGACGGCGCCGACAGCGATGTCCGCGCGATGGCCGGTATCGCGGTCGACGGCCCGGATCCGCGCCGGTGCCTGGTCCGTGCCGACGTCCTGGGCGGCGGTCTGCGCCCGCGGAGGTTCGAGCGGATCGGCGACCTGACCGTCACCTGCGCGCCGATCGCCGGCCGGACCTCGCGGGTGATGGTGCACGACCCGAGCTGGCCGGTCGGGCAAGAGGTCGGCGCCGGGACGCTGCGGGCCACCTGGCGAGCCGTGACCGGTGAGGACCTGCCGTCCGCGATCGACTGGATCGACACGTTCGCCGACCGCACCGGGGTGGCTGAGCGCGCCACTGCCGGACGCGTCGTCCTGTGCGGGGACGCCGCGCACCAGTTCATCCCGATCGGCGGGGTCGCGCTCAACAGCGCGATCATCGGCGCCCACGCGGTGGCGCAGCGGATCATCGAGTTCTGCCGCGGCGACGGCGACGCGCTCGGCCGGTACAGCCTGCAGAGCACCGGCCGCGCTCGCGAAACGGCCGCGCGTCTTCGGAACGAGGCGCGGCTCCTCTTCGACGTCTCGGCCGGGACACGGGCGGAACGCGCCGGGATCGCCGCACGCCTCGACGACGACGAACGTTTCCACGACCAGGTGGTGCGCACCATCGCGGGAATCGAATCCGGCACGCGCGGGAAGGCGGTGCCCCGGTGAAAGCCTTCCTCTTCCCCGGCCAAGGAACCCAGAAGGTCGGCATGGGCCGATTCCTGCGGGACGCGTACCCGCAGGTGGTGGAGCCCTTCTGGCGCGAAGCCGACCGCATCCTCGGCTATCCGCTGACGCGGATGTGCGCCGAGGGGCCGATCACGGCCTTGCGCGAGATGCCGGTGACCCAGCCGGCGGTCTTCCTGTGCAGCTGGACCGCCTTCGCGGCAGCCACTTCGGAAGGAGCGACCGCGGAAGTCGTGGCCGGGCACAGCCTCGGCGAGTACTCCGCGTTGGCTGCCGCGGGTGTCCTGGACTGGCGTGAAGTCCTGGAACTCGTGCACCACCGCGGCAAGCTGATGGCCGAGGTGCAGCGGCGCGTCGACGGGAAGATGGCGGCGATCGTCGGCCGCACCCTCGAGGAGGTGGAGCGCCTCTGCGACGTGGTCCGCCGCCGGCTGGGCCAAGTCGTCGAGATCGCCAACCACAACGAGGAACGGCAGGTTGTCGTCTCGGGTCAGTCGCCTGCCGTCGACGCGCTGATCGCCGCGCTGGACGAGGCGGACGACGTCCGCACGACCGTCCTGCGCATCGGCGGGCCGGCGCACTCGAGCCTGATGGAAGGCGCGGCGCGCGAATTCGACCGCTACCTCGACCGGTACGAGTTCCGCTGCCCGACGATCGAGCTGATCTCCTCTTCGACAGCGGAGCCTTACCGCTCGGGCGCCGACGTGCGCAAGCAACTGGGAGCGCAACTCGTGCACCGGGTCGTCTGGGTGGACGTGCTGCGCGAGCTCGGCCGGCGCGGGATGACCGCGACGTGGGAACTCGGCCCCGGGCGAGTCCTCTCGGGTTTGGTGGAGCGCGCTCTGCCGCGGACCCGCACTTTCCGGGCCAACGATCCGACGGCGTTCGCCGACGGCGTCCGGGCCTGGTAGCGCGCGACGATTTCCGGCCGGACAGGAAAGGACAGCAGCATGACTTCGACCGCTTCACTGCCCATCGCGGAGGCCGCCGCGACAACTGTCGTCTTCATGCTGCCGGGCCAGGGGTCGCAGTTCGTCGGAATGGGAGCTTTCCTGTACGAGTCGGACTCGGCATTTCGCTCCGCCTTCGACGAGTTCCTGCACGCGTACGGCCCCGGCGCCGCGGAGCTTCGGCGGGTCTGGCTGCACGGCACACGCGACGACATGGCCAGGGGAGCGGCGGCACAACCGTTGCTGTTCGCCGTCGGCTACGCCACTGGGCGTCTCCTCTTGGAGCGCGTCGGTGACGCGCCGAGTGTGCTCATCGGACACAGTGTGGGTGAGCTGGCGGCAGCCGTGCTCGCGGGTGTGTTCGACGTCGAGATCGCCGGCGAGCTGCTTCGTGTCCGGGCCGATTTGCTCTCGCGCGCTCCCGCGGGCGGAATGATCGCCTGTCGTGCCCCGCGGGAGGCGGTCGAAGCCTGTCTCGCCTCGGTGGGGCAGGCTGCTGTGATCGGGGCCGAGAACGCGGTGGATCAGTGCGTGGTGAGCGCCGCCGCTTCGGCGCTGGAAGAGCTGATCTCCGGTTTGCGCTCGGCGGGCATCGCCTGTATGCGCGTCGCGGCGACCGAGCCGTTCCACTCCCCGCTCCTGGCCGGAGCCGCAGAGCGTCTCGGAGATGTCCTCTACCGGCATCGCGACCGGATCCGGCCTCCCGGCCGCGCGCTCGTCTCCGCGTACTCGGGTGACTGGGTGACCGCGTCGGTGACCGGCGATCCGCGGTTCTGGACGCGGCAGATGGCAGAACCGGTCCAGTTCCGCCGGGCGCTGTCGCGCGTCGACCGGGCGGGCGCTCTGTACGTCGAGGCGGGTCCCGGTCTCATGCTGAGCGGTGCCGCGCGGGGTCTGGCTCACGTCCGCGACGGGCGGTCACGCACCCTCGCTGCCATGCCGTCGCGAACCGGCGAAGCAGTGGCGTGGCAGACCGCGCTCGACGCCGTCGCCGAACACGCCGAAAGCGCTTTCGGGGCGCAGACTTCAGGGAGGCGGCGATGAAGGGGATCGTTCTCGCCGGAGGTAGCGGCAGCAGGCTCCACCCCGTCACCCTGGCCGTGTCGAAGCAGCTCATGCCGATCTACGACAAGCCGATGATCTACTACCCGCTGTCCGTGCTCATGCTCGCGGGCGTCCGCGACATCCTCGTCATCTCGACCCCGGTGGACCTGCTGCTCTTCCAACGGCTGCTGGGCGACGGGTCGCGGCTCGGCATTCGCCTTTCCTATGCCGAGCAGGCCCGTCCGAACGGGCTCGCCGAGGCGTTCCTGATCGGCGCCGACCACATCGGGAACGACTCGGTGGCGCTCATCCTCGGCGACAACGTCTTCCACGGGCCGGGGTTCTCGAGTCTGCTCCGGGCGCAGGCCGGGGACGTCAAGGGTGCTGTCCTTTTCGGCTACCGGGTCGCGGACCCGCACCGCTACGGCGTCGGGGAAGCCGATGACACCGGAGAGCTGATTTCCATCGAGGAGAAGCCGTCTCGGCCGAGGTCCGACCGGGCGATCACCGGCTTGTACTTCTACGACAACGACGTGATCGGCATCGCCCGCGAGCTCAAACCTTCCCCACGCGGCGAACTGGAGATCACCGATGTGAACAACGTCTACCTGAAACGCGGCCTCGCGCGGATGGTCGAGCTCGGCCGGGGTTTCGCGTGGCTCGACACCGGTACGCACGAGTCCCTGCTGGCGGCCGGGCAGTTCGTGCGCACGCTCGAGGAGCGACAGGGTTTGCGTGTTGCCTGCCTCGAGGAGATCGCTCTGAACGAGGGGTACATCGACGCGGAGGAGTGCCACCGGCTCGGCGCCGAGCTTGGCAAGTCTCCGTACGGCCGGTATCTGATGGCGATCGCCGAAGGAGCCGCCAGGTCGACGGCTTCGGGCGCCGGGCCGGATGATCTTGTTCCGTGAGCCGTAGCTCGGCCACGGTCGGAAGTCCCACTTTGCGCTGCTGGTAAACATCGGTATCGAAGGCCGGCGGTCGCCCGCCGCACGCACCCTTTGCGACGCGGCGAGCGGTCCGAGCCGCGCGGCGCTCGATCCTGTCGCTGCAGCCCATTCCAGGTCACCGCCGGCGTCGTCCTTGACGATCACCCGCTCGAGGATGCACGCCCAGGTGCCGTCCTTGGTCCACGGCCGAACCCGCCCTAGGCGGAAACGGATGTGCCGGCCGTGGCGACCGCTGCGGTGCGGACCGGCCGCAGAGCCTGAGCCCACGTCACGACTTCGTCGAACATCGACGCGACCGCTTCGCGCTGGTTGTCCCGCGGGCGGAACTCTCCCGCCGCGAGCGGGTCTGTGATGACGAAGTCGTCGAACACGGACAGAGCGGGCTGGGATCGCACGGCTGCGACCTTCAGTTCGGCCAAGACGTGGCGCAGGTGCTCGGCGCCGCGAATGCCGCCGTTCACCCCGTAGCTCACGATCCCGGCTGCTTTGTCGCCCCACTCTGCGTAGAGGTGGTCGACCGCGTTCTTCAAAGCCGCCGGGATCGAGTGGTTGTACTCCGGGGTCACGAAGACGAAGCCGTCCAAGGCATCGATCCGCGCGGCCCAGCGGCGGGTCGAGTCCTGCTGGTACCGGCCGAACTTGGCCGGAAACGGCTCCTCCAGCAGCGGCAGCCCGAACTCCGCCAGGTCCAGGAACTCGATCTCGGCGGTGCCCGCGCGCACGAGCTGGTGTTCGCGGCCCACGTCGACGACCCAGGGTGCGACGAGGGGGCCGCGGCGACCCGGCCGTGTGGTTCCGAGAATGACGCCAAGTCGCAGCATGCCGATACCCCTCCAGTTGGTACAACGCTCGTTACACTATAGCGCAACGAGTGTTGTAGACATACCCTTGACGCGTGACGACCACGAAGCGGCAAGCGATCATCGAGGGCGCCTTGGCTGTGTTCGCGGTCGATGGCTACGCACGAGCCAGCGTCGACGCCATCGCAGCCGGCGCAGGCGTCTCGGTTCGCACGATCTACAACCACTTCGCCGACAAGTCGAACCTGTTCGCGGCCGTGGTCGAGCACAGCGCCACGACTGTGTCGAGCGCCCACATCGCCAGCATCGACGAGATCCTGGGCGACATCGCGTCACCCGACGGACTGGAGACGGCGCTCGTCGCCTGCGGGCTCGCGCTGCACACCGTCGTCCCGCCCGACGCGCCGCACTGGGGGCTGGTTCGCCAAGTCCGCGCCGACGCGGAGCACATTCCGGCGTCGGTCGTGGAAACCTGGCGGAGCCTCGGTCCTGCCCGGGTCAAGCGGCAGCTCGCCCTGCACTTCGGTGACCTCGCCCGTCGCGGTCTGCTGTGCCTCGACGATCCGAAGCTGGCGGCGGTGCACTACTCCGCGCTGATGAGATCCGCGTGGGACTCGGTGCTCGAACCGAGTCCCACACCAGATCGTTCGGCAGGCTTGATGGCGGCCGCGGTCGCTGTGTTCCTCCGGGGCTACTCGAAATGAGCTTGGTCAGGTCAGCGAGACCGGCAAGCTGACGATCCGCGCGCCCATGATGCCACCTGGCCGGGCGAGCCGAAGGTTCTCGTAGGCTGTCGCAAGGCGTGCCCGCGGGTAATCGTTCATGATCGTCTCCGCGAGAGCTTGCAGCTCAAGCTGAGCGAGCTGAGCCCCGATGCAGTAGTGCGGCCCGAAGCCGAACGACAGGTCCTGACCGTCCGCGCCGAGCCGCTCGTTGATTCCCTCGATGTCGATCAACACCGGCGTGCGGGCGGGAATCGCCGTTCCGGCGATCTCGAGATCGACCGCGGTGAACCGCCACAAGCTGAACGGTGCCGGTGGGTGATCGACCAGCGTCCGGCGGACGACGTCGGCCGGTTCCCTGCTCCCCGGTTCGTGCAGCAGCCTCGCGATCAGGAAGCCGATCGCGGGGTCGGTGGTCAACTGCCCGGCGAACAGGAGCGTGAAGACCTGGTATTCGAGGTCGGCCGCGGTGCTGCCGGCCGGCATGCGCCCGGCCAGCGTCTCGGCGATCCCGCCGCCGGCGTCGAGGGCAGCATGGGCCAGCTTCGCGAAACTGGCCATCGCGGGCCCGACGTGGGCGGGGTAGTCCACGTGCATGAGGCGGCAGGCGGCGATGCCCTCGTCGACGTGCTCGGCCGGGACGCCCAGCAGATCGCACAGCACTGTCACCGGGTACCGGGTGGTGAAGTCGGTCATCAGGTCGAACTCCGCGCCGGCGACGTCCGCGAGCAGCCGCCGCGCGATACCGGTCATGCGTCCATAAGCGTCGCGCATGGCCCGCGCGCTGAACAGCGGTGCGAACGTCTTGCGAAGCGCGTCGTGGTCCGGGCCGTCGAGAGTGGTCAACGACATCTGCTCGGCCGCGGTGGGCTCCAGCCCCGCGGTCCGCCGGTCCCAGCCGGACGGCGCCGCCGCCGGGTCTTTCACGAGCCGGGGGTCGGTGAGCAGGTCGCGAGCGAGGTCCCCATCGGTGACCACCCAGACCGGACCGCCGGCAGGGGCTTCCAACCGGACCAGGGAACCGGCTTCGTGGAGCCGTTCACGCTCGGGGTCGGGCGCGTCCAAGGGACGTGACTCGGGCGTGAAGAGGCGGCTCGGCATGGCGGGCGCGGACATGGGAAAGTCTCCGTCTCGGCAGGTGGTGGCTACGGAAAACCTAACCGCCGGTCGGAGTGGATGCACTGTGCAGAAGGGAAAATCGCGCAATCGTGTAGTCGTTGCGGGAAGCCGAAGATCACGAACACGCTTGAAGGGCAAGCACTTCACGATCGCGACTGACGGATGGCCAGGTCGACGCTGTCGGCGAAGAGTTCGCGCAACGGGATCCCCGCCGCCTGCGCCATCGTGGTGACGACGCTCATGCGGGCGAAGGAGCTGTAGAGCCCCGCCTCGAGGAACCACACGGTGCCGGCCGGGTCGATCCGAAAGTCGAACAGGCCGTAATGGCGGCAGCCGAGAGCCGTGTAGCAGCGTCGGGCGACGGCCCAGGTCTCCGCGGTGATCGGATCCGCCCTGTCCACGATCCACGACGTGCCGGCTTTCTTGGCCGCCAGGCTGATGCTTCCGCCGTCGCCGCTGCCGAGCTTGTCGGCTGCCGCGCGCACCGGCCGGTTTACCGGGTCGACAGCGTATTCTTCGAGCGGCAGGCAGACCAAGCCGCCGTTTCGTTCGAGCACGCCGCAGCGGACCTCCCGGCCGGGCGCGACGTACGCCTCGACGAGGGCGGTGTCCGACCGCTCCAGCGCCGCGGCCACCGCGGCCGGGTATTGGCTGCGGGCGCGCACCAAGGACATCCCCAGCGAATTGTCGGCGTCGGCCGGCTTGACCACGACCGGCGGCGGCATCCTGGGAGTCTGCCCGGCGCCGATCACCTCGCCGGCCGGCACGCGCACGCCGGCTGCCGCGACGAGCGCCCGCGCGGTGGGCTTGTGCGCGGTCGCGGCCATCACCTCCGGTCGGTTGCCGATGTAGGGCAACCCCAAGAGCTCCAGCAGGGCCCGGTACGCGGTCATCCCCGGAACGCAGAACATCTGCGGCACGGCGACATCGATCTTCAGGTCCGCGATCAGCCCCACGGCCTCGGACAGGGTGACCGACGGGGCCGCGTCGACAGCCGCTCGCCCGAAACTCTCGGGAAAGCGCCACCGCCGCTCGGTGGTGACGTACGCGGTGTAGAACTCGTAGCGCGTTTCGTCGGCTGTAGCCAGCAGGCAGTCTTCGGCGTACACGCGGGAAAGCTCGGCGTAGAGGTCGCTGGTGGGCGAGCCGGCGACGTGCAGGACCCGCAGCGGCGCCACGATCACTCCCCGCCCGGCTCGACGAGCTTGCCGATGTTGACGTCGATCCGTACCCACTCCTTCAGCCGCACCAGGTTGCCGAGCAGGAGCCACGGGACCTGGAGGTGGTGGACCAGCAGGAAAGGCAGCGGGTCGGCCCAGTCGAAGATCGCGTCCCGGCCGTCGACGACGACCCTGATCCGTTCCCGTGCGGTGCCGGGCTGTTTCAGCAGGCGCCAGAGCTCCCAGTAGAACCAGTAGGTCGGCCGGGCCGAACGCAGCGGCCGGATCACGTCCCGGGTCGGCTCCAGGTAAGCACGCGCGAGTCCGGGGTGGTCGCGGAACAGGGTGATGGCCGAGTGCGCGCGCGGGTTGCATTCGATCGCGAAGACCTCGCCGCTCGGCAACTCGATGAAGTCGAACGAGTACTGCCCCGTGAGCTCCAGTGCGCCGACGAACCGGCGCACCCACTCTTCGATCACGGGCTTGTCGACCGGCGAGTAGTTGAGCTGGAAGGCCGAAGAAGCGCAGCAGCAGTGGACCTGCAGCCTGCCGTCGCGCACCGTGCTGTGCGTGCAGTACTCTGTGCCGTCGACGAACTCCTGCAGGATCCACGGACGCTCGTGCGAGATCGGCTTGGCTGCCGCGACGTTCTCGGTCTCCGCGGCCGTCGGACGGGGAAGCCGGGTGAGATCGAGCCGGTGCAGGGGATCGTAGACGATGCTCTTGAGGATGTAGGGAACCGGCCGGGAGGCGAAGTCGAACGCCGCCACTTGCTCCGGCCTGGTGATGCGATGGGTTTCGGGCACCGGCAGGCCCAGCGTGGTGGCACGCTCCGCGAACCTTGCCTTGTCGTCGATTTCGCCGATCCGCGCCGGCTCGCCGTGCACAACCTGGCAGTACGGCGCGAGCCTGAGCCCGGCCAGTGCCTCGAACCGGCTGGAGGCCGGGCTGCTGACCGGCACGAACACGTCGACCCGCTCGCGAAGCACGA
The DNA here is from genome assembly GCF_046548815.1 of Amycolatopsis sp. cmx-4-83. NCBI lineage: Bacteria > Bacillati > Actinomycetota > Actinomycetes > Pseudonocardiales > Pseudonocardiaceae > Amycolatopsis > Amycolatopsis sp. cmx-4-83. Next base: position 83,998 of record NZ_JAEBEF010000013.1, read on the forward strand.
TGTCGAGCAGGGCGTCGGCGTAGCCGGGGTGGTCGGGAGCGGGCACGACGTGGAAGCGGTCGACGGCGACCGAGAAGCGATGTCCGGTGAAGCGGTACTTCGGGGACTCGACGAGCACCACGCGGTGCCCGGCGGCGTGGAAGGCTCGGGCCAGCGTGAGCGCCTTGGTCATCTTGCCTCCGGTGACCAGCACCGTGCGCGGCTCGGCCGCACGGGAGCGCGGCGCCGGCGCGAGCATCGAGCGCACGAGCGCGACCGCGGTGAGCAGCAGGTTCGGGGGCAGTGCCAGCAGAAGCAAGCCCTGCATGCCCAGGCTGCGCGCCACCAGGACGGCCACGTCGCGGGGACGGCGGTCCGGTGCCATCAGCCGGCTCCGTAGCCGGCGACCATGCCTCGGTGCATGACGCGGTCTCCGATGACCCGATCGTGGTCCGCGCGGTGCAGCACGCACCCGTTGTCCCACATCACGACGTCACCCCGGGCCCAAGCGTGCCGGAAGACGTTGTCTTCACGGGTCGAGTGCCGGAACAGCTCGTCGACGAGCTGCCGGCCCTCCTGCTCGCCCAGGCCGCTGACAGCCGCACAGCGCCTCGGAGTGGACAGGTACAGCGCGGTGCGGCCGGTCAACGGATGCGGCCGCAGCGCCGGGTGATCGGCAGCGGTCTCTTCGCCGGGGCCCGGGTCGACGCCGGTGACGACGTGCCGGATGGTGCGGCCGGCGATCGCGCCGGCCAGCTCGGACGGCAGCGTCTCGGCGGCCCGGTACTGGTTGGTGAAAAGCGTTTCACCACCCCCTGCCGGGATCTGGACGGCACGCAGCGCGGTGTAGGCCGGGGGGTGGCGGACGTAGCTGGTGTCGACGTGGAACGTGCTGCGCGGTGGTGTGGTGCGCCCGACGTTGCTGACCGCGTTGAGATCGGGAAAGCCGGGCACCGCCGGCTCGCCCGCTGTGCGCGTCAGCGAACCGAAGGCCGTCAAGAAAGCGACGAACGCCGCGTCGTCGAGGTGCTGCTCGGGGAACACGAGGACGCCGTGCTCCCCGAGCAGCTCGCGGAGGCGCACGATTTCGGTGCTGGCGATCCTCCGCAGCGCCAGACCCCGGATTTCCATCCCGACCGGTTCGAAGACCCGCTGGTGCATGCCGGCCGCCGTCACTCGCCCGCGCGGCGGATGAGGGTCAACCCGTCGCGCAGGGGGACGAGGGCTTGGACGACGCGGGGGTCGGCGGTGACGGTGTCGTTGAACGCGGCGATGGCGGCTCCGTTGGCCGAGCACCCGCCGGTCGTCCACGGCTCGCCCTGCATGAGCGTGTTGTCGACGCAGACGAGCCCACCGCGGGCCAGCAGGCCGGTCTCGAGCAGTGTGCCGAGGTAATCCGGGTACCCGGGCTTGTCGGCGTCGAGGAACACCAGGTCGAAGACGGCACCGGCGTCGGCCAGTTCGGCCAGTGTGTCGGCGGCCCGGCCGACCCGTACTTCGATCTTGCCGCCGGCCGGCGACTCCTTGAACCCTTCCCGCGCGAACGCGACCGCGTTCGCGTCGAGTTCACAGGCGACGAGGCGCCCGTCGGGCGGCAACCCCTCGGCCATGGCCAGCGCCGAGTAGCCGGTGAACATCCCGATCTCCAGCACGGTACGAGCCCGGGTCGCGGCCACGAGCATCTTCAGCACCTGGCCCTGGACGTGCCCGGAGAGCATTTCACGTTCCAGCGGCGGACCGCCCTCGCCGCCGCTCCAGTCGTGAGCCCTCGTCCGCTCCGCGAGGCGCCGGAGTGCGGGCGATTCGGGCGTCGTGTGGCGCTCCAGGTACGAGTCGAGCCCGCCGGCCAGCTCGCTGACTTCGCGTAGCCCGGTGGTGAGGGGGCCGCCTGCGTCGACGGTGCCGGCGAGCGCGGCGAGATCGACGAGCCGGGCGGCCAGGATGCCGGCCGGCGTGACCGGCCGCGGCGGCGCCCAGTTCATCGGACGTCGCCGATGAACACGGCCTCGCCCGTCCCGCCCCGCGGGTACCCGCGACACACCGCGCGGTGCGCGTTCAGGACGGCTTCCAGTTCGCCGGCGCCGATTTCGTTCACGAAATGGCAGGCGCCGACCGGCCGGGGCACCGCGGCCCGCAGCAGCCCGTCCCGGGTCTGCACGATCGAGTGCGTCGCCCGCTCGAGCAGTTCGGGTGTCAGGAACGGGCTGTCGAGAGCGAGGCCCAGACGGCTGAGCAGCCAGCAGACGCGGTCGCGGTCATTGGCGGAGATGTACCCGCGCAGCTCGGCCAGTGTCGTGGAAAACGCCATGTCGACCGCCACGGCGTGGCCGTGGCGGTAGGGAACGTCGGGTGTCAGCTCCAAGGTCGGGCTCCACGTGTGCCCGAACGCGATCACCCGGTCCAGGTCGTGCTCGTGGAGGTTGGGTACCTCCAGTTCCAGCATGGTGCGGATCGCGTCGTAGGTGACGTCGTGGGCCACCCGGCGGAGCTCGGGGGAGCCGTCGCGGTGGCCGAAGTGGGTGAGCAGCAGGTCTTCGCCGTACTTCTCCAGCGCGTGGAAGATCTCGGCGTTGCCCACCACGGCGATCTTCACCAGTTCGGCCATGCCGTTGCGGATCTGTTCGACGGGCAGCGTGGCGAGGAAGGAGAAGTCGAGGATGACCTGACCGGACGCGTGGAACGCACCCAGCCGGTTCTTCGACTTCCCGTGGTTGACGGCGACTTTGATGGCGACGCTGGCGTCGATCAGCCCGATGAGCGTCGTGGGCACGCGGATGTAGCGCGTCGAGCGTCGGAACATCGCGCAGGCCAGTCCGGCGACGTCGGTGACCAGCCCGCCGCCGACCACCAGGACCTGCTCGGTGCGCATCAGCCCGAAGTCGCCGAACGCGTCGACGATCCACTCGACGGTGCGCAGGGTCTTGATCCTCTCGCCGATCGTCACGGGCAGCATCGTCAATGTGATGCCGTGATGGTCGAAGTAGGCGCGGATGCGTTCGCCGTAGAGGTCGAGGACGTTTTCGTCGACGACCATCAGGCAGCGCCCGACGTCCCGGTAGTTGTCGGCGATCACCGGGCTTTCGAGCGCGAACGCGCCGTCGACGTAGCGCAATGAATAGTCGATCCGCTCGTAGGCTTCGACGTGGAACGCGTCGGGTCCGGCGGAGAGCCGGGAATCAGGTGGCACGGTCATGGTTGGCAACGTCTCCGGTCGCTCGACGGGGTCATTCCTGGACCAGGCGTCGCAAATCCGCGAAATCGAGGTGATCGACCGGCGGGCCGGCGGCCGGAAAATCATGCCCGGTCGTGTTGGCGTTGGGGAACGCCACGCAAGTCAGGCCCGCGGCCACCGCCGCTTCGACCCCGGGGACGTTGTCCTCGACGGCGACACAAGCGGTGGGCTGCTCGGCGAGCTGCCGCACCGCGAGGCGGTATGCCTCGTCCTTGCCCGGCACGGCGGCGGAGCCGTCTATCACCACGTCGAGGTCCTGGCGTCGCAGGTTCGGCCGGAGCGCGGTGAACAGGGCGGCCACATTCGCCGGCGAGGTCGTGGCGACGAATCCGACACGGTACCCGTTTTCCCGCGCCTCGCTGATGACCTGCGCGACGCCCGGCCGCAGCTGCGGCGATGAACCGGCCAAGCTTTCCTGGAAGATGCGGGATTTCGTCGCGTGGACGGAGGGGGCGTCGACGGATGACCCGACGGAGCCGGCGTACGCTGCGATCCTGTCGACACCCCCGGACGTGCGCAGCATTCGCTGGTAGCTGTCGCGATCCCAGTCCCAGTCGAGCCCGTGCTCGGCGAAGGCCTGGTTGAATGCCTGACGCTGCAACTCGGAGGTGTCGACGAGCGTGCTGGCGGAGCCGAAGAGGACGGCGGGCATGGTTGCTCCTCGATTGTCGTGGGTGGTCCGGGAGTCGGGTGTGTACGCCGTCACGGCCGCAGTCGGGTGGCCGCGGCCAAGATCGGCGTGGCCACCGCCGTGGCCGCCGCGCCGAGTGGCGTGTCGGTGACCAGGATCCTGCGCACGGTTTTCATCGCCAGGGTCAGCATTTCACTGCCGCGCTGACGCATGCCGGCCTCGAAGGACCCGACGGCGTCGGTGAGCGAGGCGGTGCCGTCCGCGGTCGCGCCGAGCTGGTCCAGCAGGTCGGCGGCATCGCGAATGGCAGCTCCGGCGCCCATGCCCGCCGTGGGCGGGGTGGCGTGGACGGCGTCACCCAAAGCGGTGATGCTGCCCGCACGCCAGGGCGCGAGGTCGGCGGCGTCGGTCGAGGCGGCCGTGAAGCGGAACGCGGTCACGCTCTCGCGGTCGGCGCGAGCGATGACCTCCAGCGTGTGGCCGGCCCACTTCCGGTCGCCGAAGCGGTCGAGCAGCGCGGTCTGCAGCTGTTCGCCGCGCAAATCCTGCCAAGGTTCGGTGTCGGCGGTGTCGGGGAACATCGCGCCCCAGATGTAGGTGGGGCAGGTGGTGACCGACATCCGCAGATCGGGGGCGTCGAGCGCGGCGTTGCCGACCGGGTCGAGGAATCCGATGTAGAGCGCCGCACCCCGCGGGCCGATCGCCAGCGCCGACCGGGATCCGAGCCGCTTCCGCTCAGCCGGGCTGAGGTCTTCGAGCCGGGTGCGGCCCGAGACTCCGATGATGCCGGCCGGGCTGTTGGTCGGGCCGGCCGCCAGGTGCTGCGCGACGACCGAGTGCGCACCGTCGGCGCCGACCACGAGATCCGCTGTGACCGAGGATCCGTCGGCGAACTGCACGCGCGGCGTCCCGTGCTCGTCGTGATCGACTCCCGACACCTCCTTGCCGAGACGGAGATCGTCGCCGACGGCTTCGGCCAGCAGCGTGCGCAGCGTGATGCGGTCGAAGTCGACGCTGGCGCTGCCGGTCAGGTCCGGGCCGTGCCCGATCAGGCGGCCGCGGTGATCCCAGAAGGCGTCCCGCTCCCGCATGCGCAAGGCCGACCCGGATGCCAGCAGTCTGCGCATGATCTGCGGTGGCACGAGCCGTTCCAGCGCCGACTGCGCTCGCTCGTCAAGGGTGATGTGGTAGCCGCCGGTCGCGGCTACGTCGGTGTCGCGGTCGAACACCGCGACGTCAAAGCCGTTACGGCGCAATCCGGCGCTCAAGGCGAGACCGCCGATCCCGCCTCCGACTACGGCGACGTGCATGCTTGGTGATCCTTCCCGGGCGAGTGGCACCTGCCTGGGTTCGACCTTGGTCTCGATGGTGGACACGGAGTGGCCAGTACTGTGTCAGGATGAGGTAATGGCGAGCACCTCACACCGGGCGTTGCGACTGCTGTCCTTGCTGGGATCGCGGCGGCAGTGGCCGTTGCGCGAGCTCGCTGAGCGGTTGGAGGTGAGCGAACGCACCGTCCGCCGCGACCTGGACACGCTTCGCGAACTCGGCTACCCGGTGACGACCGTGCACGGTCCTGACGGCGGTTACCGGCTCGGCACCGGCCTCACCCTGCCGCCGCTGCTGTTCGACCACGAGCAGGCGTTGGCGATCGCTGTGGCGTTGCAAACCGCGCCCAGCACCGTTTTCGGCCTGCGGGACGACACGGCCCGGGCGCTGGCGACCCTGCAGCAGGCGATGCCCGAGATGCTGCGCGCCGCGATGGAATCCCTGCAGCTGACGCGTCTGCAGAACTACTGGGAGTTTTCCGCGCCGCCGATCGATCCGGCCGCGCTCAGCGCGGTCGGCATCGCGGTTCGGCGTGGCCACCTGCTCGTCGCGGAGCTCCTGCGCCCCGATGGCACGCGGCCGGCGCCGGAAGACGAGGATTTCGCGGCAGCACACCGCATCGAACCGCATCACCTCGTCGTCTGGGCGGGTCGTTGGTACCTCGTCGCGTACGACCTCGACGTCGAGCGGTGGCGGGTCCACCGGGTGGACCGGCTGCACACCCGGCCGACGACGCGCCGGTTCAGCCACCGCGAACTGCCCGGCGGCGATCTCGCCCACTTCGTGATGAGCAGCCACGACCGCGGTGACACCGCCGCGGCCTGGCAGTGCACCGGTAGCGCGCGGCTGGCCATGCCGGCCCACGTCGTGGCCCGCTGGGCACCGGGCGGTTCGGTCGTCGAGCACATCGACGACGACCACTGCCGGCTCACCTTGGGCGCGTGGTCGTGGACGGGCATCGCGGGGATCCTCGCGACGTTCGACACCGACTTGGCCGAGCTGCACCCGCCTGAGCTCCTGGACGCCTGCAGGCAGGTCGCTCGCCGCTACGCGGCGGTGTCGGAACTGTGAAACCGTCTTCCGTGCCGGCGGGCCGTCCGGCGCCTGCTGGACAAGCCGGCCAGGCGGCTGTTCAGCCGATCAGGTCCGGGAAGCTTTAGAGGTGGCGTCGTTGGCGAAGTGACCGCCTGGCAAAGGAGGTGACCCCGGGGTTCGAGGTCGTGCTCGGGGCCGATCGCCTGGTCCAGCCGTGAGGAGGTGGCCGCAGTCCACGTTGAGAACGACGTCGGGTTCACCGTCGCGAGAGGTCGATGACCACCTTGCCGTGCACGTGCCGGCCGGCTTGGAGTTCGGCCGCTCCGCGGATCTGGTCGATCGGGAAGCCGGCCGCGATGGGTACCCGGAGCCGGCCTTGCGCGACCAGGCGGGCGATCTCCTCCAGGGCCCCGGGTTCGGCGTTCGCGCCGTTGGCCGCCGGTACGCCGTCGATTTGCGTGGCGATAGTGCAGATGCGGTCGCCCGGGACGCCGAGTTCCCGTGCGGTGTGCGCTGTTTCCGTGCCGTGCAGGTCGATGGCGGCGGTGATGCCGCCGGGCGCGAGGGCTCGGACCCGGTCGGCCAGGCCGTCGCCGTAAGCGACCGGCTCGGCTCCGAGGTCGCGAAGGAAACCGGCCGAGGCCGCCGATCCCGTGCCGAGCACGCGCGCTCCCGCGATCCGGGCCAGCTGGACCGCGAACACCCCGACCCCGCCCGCCGCACCGCCGATCAAGACGGTGTCGGCCGGGCCAGGGGCGATCACGGCGAGAGCAGCGGATGCCGTGCGGCCGGCGATCGCGAGGGTGGCGGCGGTGCGGTCGTCGACGTCGTCGGGGGTGTGGTGGACCTCGTTCGCCGCGGTCACCCCGGTCGCGTCGACCACCACGAAGTCGGCGACCGCGCGGGACAGGGCGCCGCCGAACACCCGGTCGCCCGGGGCGAAGCCGCTCACCCCGGTGCCGACCTGGTCGACCACTCCCGCGTAGTCGGTCCCGAACCCGGCCGGGAGGCTCAAGCCGAACCGGGCGGCGGTGTCCGCGTCGGCGGTCATGATCCAGTCCATCGGGTTCAGGCCGGCCGCGGTGACCCGCACCCGGACCTGTCGCGGGCCGGCTTGCGGAGCGGGAACCTCGCGGACGTCCAGGACTTCCGGGCCGCCGAAGGAGTCGAGCTGGGCCGCCCGGCTCTTGGCTGGCGGGTGATCGCTCATGATTTCCGGTCTCCTGAGGTCGAGGGAACGCCGTGAAACGGACTATGCTCCGTTTACTCGGATGACCCTAACACAACCGGAGCGTGATCCGTTTTGGCTGAGGTGGAGGTGCGCGGACCGCGGGCGGATGCCACTCGCAACCGCGACCAGGTGCTCGCGGTGGCGACCCGCATGTTCGTGGCGGCTGACGCCGAGCCGTCGATGCGGGCGATCGCCCGCGAGGCCGGAGTCGGCATCGCCACGCTCTACCGGCACTTCCCGACCCGCGAGTCGCTGGTCGACGCGGTCTACCGCGACCAGGTCGTGCGCCTGACGACCGGCGCCCGCGAACTGCTCGGCCGGCTGCCCCCGGCCGCGGCGATGCGGCGCTGGATGGACTTGTTCGGCGACTGGATCGCGGCCAAGAACGGCATGCTCGACACGCTGCTCGCGATGATCGAGTCGGGCGAGATCGCTCACGCCCGGACCCGCACCGAGCTGCTGGCGGCCATCACCACGATCCTCGACGCCGGCGGTGTGGCGGGAGATCTCCGCTCCGACGTCACCGCCGACGACATCGCGGCTTCCCTCATCGGGATTTTCACCGTGGCTCCCCGGCCCGAGCACGAAGCCAAGGCCGGTCGCCTGCTGGATCTCCTCATGGACGGCCTTCGCCCGCTGCCCGGCTGAGCCACCTCAAGTCCGGCGAGCACGAGCGGGTGTCGCGGTGCTTATCGGAGCCGACTTGCGCAGAAGACGTTGTGTGGACCGCGAAACCGCGCTGTCCCGAGGACGTCCGGCCCCAGTGGTGTGCGGGGTGTGTGCCGCCGGCCTGCTACGCGACGAACGCGTGCGGCGGCCACGCACCTTCGCGCCCGGCTCGATCAACTCGGGACGCTGTTCAAACGCGCCGCAGCGCAAGCCTCCGCGTCGCCGACAGGAGCACGGTCGCGAGCAGGACGAGGACGAGAAGCGACAACGCAAGCTTGACCTTCGCATCGGACACCGCGGCGGCCGCTGCGGCCAAGGCGAGCATGCAGATCGTCGCCCCGGTCCACAGGCGACGGACCATGATTTCCTTCGTCATGTCCGATCGCTCTTCCCGTCGCGTCAAGCTGGTCAACCCTGATGTTCTCCATGCCGTAACAGGCCGTGCGGCGGGGCCGGGGACGCGCGACGTAAGGGTTCGTTAATCTTCCGGCCCGGTGATCAGGGTTAGGGTCGCCCGGTGCTCAGGTCACCATGGCAGCGACGTGCGCTCCTCGCCGCGCCCGGGTTGCTGCTTGCGGGGTTCGGTGTGGTGCATCCGGGGCAGCTCGACGCGGCCAGCGCGTCCTGGTGGGCTACGCTGCACGTCGTCCTGTTGCCGGTCTTCCCGTTGCTCGCCGTGGCGCAGTGGTCGTTGCTGACTCCCGCGCCGCCGTGGCTGCGGTGGCCTGGGCGGCTGGCCGCGTTCGGGTTCGCGGCCTTCTACGGGGGTCTCGACGCCGTCGCGGGGATTGCCGCCGGGACGGTGGTGCACGCCCAGCACGGGGCCACGCCGGTCGTCGGTGCCGTGTTCGCGGCCGGGGACCTTCTCGGGTACGTCGGGTCGGCGTGCTTCCTCGTCGCCAGTGTCCTGATCGTCGTCGCGGCCGCCCTGCGCGTGGGGTGGCGGGCGGCGCCGGGTGCCGTGGTTCTCCTGGTCGCGAGTGTGTCGTTCGTGGACAGTCACATTTTCTGGCCGCGGGGCGTTTTCACGATGGTCGGCGTCGCCGTCGGGATGTTCCTGCTGGCTCCGGCCGAGGTGCCCGTAAGGGATCGGTAACCGCGCACGGGGGTGCGGCTGGGTGATTCGTCCGGTTGACTACGGCATCGACGGACGACGGAGGAGAACGAGATGAACCGCGCGCGGCGCCTGTTCACCCGGCCCTGGTTCGGCGGCTTTCTGGTCGCGGGGCTGGTCGCGGTGGCGGCAGGCCTGTACTGGTTCCAGCCGTGGCGGCTCTGGGTCGACGAGACGGTGCAGGATGCTTTCCCGGTCGCCGCATCGGAGCCGCTGCCCGCGCCGGAACCGTGGCTCCCCGCGTCGCCGCCTCCCGGGTCGGTCTCGCGGCCGGCTGGGCCGGTGGAACTGGGGACCGGCACGCTGATCAGCCACGAACACCCGACCAGCGGCACCGTCCGGGTCCTGCGCGCGGCCGACGGATCACTCGTGCTGCGCCTGGAAGACCTGGCCACCAGCAGCGGCCCGGACGTGCACGTCTGGCTCACCGACGCGCCGGTGAAACCGGGCAAGGACGGCTGGGCCCTCTTCGACGACGGCAGGCACTTCGACGCGGGCAAGCTCAAAGGCAACAAGGGTAACCAGAACTACGCGCTTCCGGCGGGTACCGACCTGTCCGGGTACACCAGCGTGAGCCTGTGGTGCGACCGCTTCAACGTGTCGTTCGGCGCGGCGGAACTGGTCGGCCCGCGAGGCTGAGAATCGATCCGGCGCCTGTTTTGCATCGTGGTTGCATCGCGCGTCGCCGGTTCCTCATCATGGGGTCATTCATGCTGGTGGGGACGCATGAACGGCGTGGTTTCGGCACAGGGCCGGCCGAGAACCGGTCAGCGCCGGAAGGGGGATCTGGCTACGGTTCGGTGGCGAAACGACAAGCCGATCGGATCCTTGGAGGCACCGTGGGAACCGTCGTTCAGGTCGAGACCGCCGTGGCGGTTCCGGCCGACATCACATTCAAGTGGTTCACCGACTTCAGCCATTACCCGAGGTTCATGCGTTCGGTCGAGCAGGTTTTCCCGGTCGAAGGGCATCCCGCGCGTTTCCGGTTCGTGTACACACTCGCCGGGATTCCCCGCCGGTACAGCATCGACGTCGCCGCCGATCCGCAGCGCAGGACGCTGGACTGGGTCAGTGCGAGCGGCCCGCGCCACCGGGGGCACGCAACCGTGACCCCGGCGGGCGACGACGCGGCTGCCGTGACCCTCGAGCTGGAGCTGGAACTGGACGCGCTCAGCGAGCGCATCGCGCTGGCATCGGGACTCATCACGACTCGAGCACGCGCCGATCTGCGGCGGTTCGCCCGGTTCGTCGAGGACGTCCACAACGCTGCCGATCCGTCCGAGGCCAAGGAAATCGCCGACGGGGAGGAGTCGCACCGGACGCCGTTGCAGTGGCTCTTCGACGCCGTCTTTCCCACCGACGAATCCCCGCGCTGACCTGCCCGGCTCGATTTGACCGCCGCCGGATGGGAACCGTTGTCCCGGTAGTTCCGCGATGCTTTGTCGAATGTGCCACCGCAGGTGAAAGGGTGACGCGGGGACTGCCGTCGGTGTCGGAGTACGGCTGCAGGTCTATTTCGGACTTGGGGATCCGGGGCGGAGCCGGCGCAGGCGGAAGAAGGCGCCGGGGCCGGGAGCAGTGCGGCCCGGGTCGATGCCGTCACCTCGGCCGGCGGGTTCGGTTGCCGAAGGGGCGCCGGCGACCGATGGCCCAGGGGCCGTGGCCACGGTGCCCGTGACGGCGGCGATGACTCCCGCGAAGACGAGCGCGGTGCCGGTGCGGCGGTGTGTCCCGGCCGGGCGGGACACACCGCGTCGTGCCGGTCGGTTCACCGCGACGCGGGTTCCGGACGGCGGCGGATCAGCAGGGCGGCGCCGAGGACCGCGAGCAGCACGCCGCCCGCGGTCAGGAGGGACCACCCGGTGGCGTCGTCCTCGGCGGCCAGGCCACCCGAGCCGGTCGGCATGGATGAGGGGGCGGCGCCCAGGTTCTTGATCGTTTGCGCGGCGAGGGTGAGGGTCTTCGCGTCGGCCGAGCCGATGGCGTAGGCGATCGTCGCGGTGCCGGCCGCGAGGTCCTTCGGCCCGAGGACGACGGTGGCGGTGCCGGCCACGCCGGTGGGGAGGTCGGCCATGGCTTCCTTCGGGTTCGTGAGCCCGGTGAAGGCCGGCTTGCCCCCGGCGCGCACGTCCACGGCCGGTGCGGCGGCGGTGTGCCGGACGACCAGGCGGGCTTTGCCCGGCGCGGTCCGGCTCGCGTCGTTGGCGAACGCCTTTCGGTCAGCTTCAGGGGGCCGGCCACGCTGGCGGGCTGGAAGTTGCCGAGGGTCTTCTTCCCGGTGACGTATACGTCGACCGGCTGGCCGTGGACGACCGAGACCACGGACTCCGCGGCCGCGGAGGCGGGAAGCGGGACCGGCAGCACGGCCAGCACGCCGGTGCGACGACCACGACGAGCGAACGCGGGGTTCCGGGCATCGGCTGCTCCTTCGGGACAGGTGGCTCGTGCAGCCGGTGGTTCGCCGCGGGGCCGGGAAACGGAGGCACCGCCGGCGGTGCATCCGCGGGGGCCGCCGTGGGCGTATCCCCGTTCGCCGGGTGTCTGCGGCGAGGGGGACCGGACTCGAGGTGCGCGAGGATGCTGCTGGTGGAAGGTGTTGCGTCGGCCGGGCGTGCGGTTAGGGTGTCGGCCGTGCCCGATGACGCCGAGACGGCTGACGAGCTCGCGCGCCGGTTCGCCGGCGGTGAGCCGGCGGCGTTGCGGGCGGTGTTCGATCGGCACGGGCCGGCCGTGCAGCGGCTGGTGCGCGCGAGCCTGCGCGATCCGGCGGACGTCGACGACGTCGTGCAGGCCACCTTCGTGTCCGCGTGGAACGGGCGGCACAGCTACGACCCGGACAAGGCCGGCCTGCTGGCCTGGCTGCTGGGCATCACCCGGCGCCGCATCGTCGATCTGCTGCGCGCCCGCGGCCGACGGCAGCGCGACACCGAGGCCGTCGCCGCGACCACGCCGGCCGAGGCGACGGCGGCGGAGTCCCCCGAGCGGATCGTGGACCGGCTGCTCGTCGCGGACGGCCTGCGACGCCTGCCGGACGCGCAGCGCGAGCTGCTCGAGCTGGCCTTCTATGCTGACCTGACCCACACCCAGATCGCCGAGCGGACCGGCCTGCCGCTCGGCACGGTGAAGAGCCACCTGCGCCGCGGCATGCAGAAGCTGCGCTCCGAGCTCGACAGCGTGCCGGAGGAGGTGACCGATGACGCACCTCGATCGCGATCACCTCGTCCTGCTCGCCCTTGACGACCAGGAGCCGGGCACGGCGGACACCGAGCACCTCGGCGGCTGCGCCACCTGCCGGGAGGAGCTCGAATCGCTTCAGGCGGTAGCGGGCCTGGGCCGGGAAACCCGCGCGGAGACGGAACTGCCGCCGGTGGCCGCGGCGGTGTGGGAGCGGATCGCGGCCGAGACCGGTCACCTGCCGCACGATGCCCAGGACAAGACGGCACCACCGCGCGTGGACGCCGCTCGGGGGAGCGTCTCGCGGCGTCGTTTCCGTTCCGCCGCGCGCTACGGCGTGGTCGCGGCGGCCGCCGCGACCGTGGCCGCCGTGGTGACGGTGGCTCTCACGCCCGGCAGCCCGGACGAGAGCCGGGTGGTCGCGCAAGCGCAGCTGAACCGGCAGGCGGCCGCACCCGCCGGCGCCGCCGGCCGAGCCCGGATCGTCGACAGCGGCTCCGGGACGTTGCGGCTCGAACTCGAACTGACCGGAATGCCGGCGCCGGCGGGTCTTTACGAAATCTGGCTCTACGACGGCAAAACCACCATGATCCCCCTCGGCGTCACCGCCGGGACGTACGCCGACGTTCCCATCCCTCGTGGCGTGACGGTGCAGGCTTTCCCGGTGGTCGATGTTTCGGCTCAGCGCATCGGGCAGCAGGAGCACGGGACGAGCATGGTGCAGGGGACCATCAGCGCCGGAGGTTCCTGACTCGTCGGTCGCTCACCGTTGTTCGGCCGCGCGGACGATCGAGCGCGCGAGCAAGCCGAACACGAGGTCGTGCCCGGGTTTCTGGACGTGCCAGTAGACGTCGCCGACGATGCCCGCCGGGGTGAAGCGGACCTGTTGCCGCAGGCACGTTCCGGCGCCGGCGGGCTCGGCGCGCAAGCTCAGCTCGGCATCGCCGGGCAGGCGCATCTCGGCGCCCAGGACCAGTTCGCGACGGGCGTCGTCGCGGCGGCGGACGGTCCAGAAGTCCAGCACGTCTCCCGGTCCCGGCCGCGGCGAACGTCCGCGGTACAGGCCGACGCCGCCCAGCGCGTGGTCCAGCACGCCGCGCAACGCCCACGCGAACCCCGGCGGGAACCGGCCTTCGTCGCCGCCCAGCCGCGTGATCGCTTCCCACACGGACTGCGGGCTCGCGCGGGTGTAGCGGGTGTGCTCGCCGACGTGGGCCCGGCCCTCGGGCGCGACGGCCGCGGGGGTGTCGAGCGCGGCGCGCAGGGCGTTGTCGAGGCTCGTCGGCCCGCCGGGCGGAGCGGGCAGGACCGCCTCGACCGGGGTGTCGGCGGGCAGCAGGTCGTGGTCGAGCGAGGCGAACAGCGGTGCGGCCACCGACGCGGGGACGGGAGTGGCCAGGCCCGTCACGAGCGCGGCGAGCGGGTGCGACCACAGCGGGGCGGGCACCGCGAGTGCCTCGGGGCGGCGCAGGACGCGCCCGCATCGCCGGACCAGGTCGTGGTAGCTGATCCGCTCCGGGCCGGTCACGTCGAACCGGCCGTTCGCGGGCGCGGCGTCCGCGGCTGTCCGCAGGAAGTGCCGGACGTCGGCGAGGGCGACCGGGCGGCTGCGGCGGGCGGTCCACCGCGGCCGCGGCCGGATCGGGAGCCGGGCCGTGCGCACCAGCAGTTCGAGCCCGGCGGAGCCGCGGCCGATGATCATCGACGCCTGCAGCACGAGGGCCGGGACCGGGCCGGCGAGCAGGATGTCGGCGACTTCCGAGCGCGAGGCCAGGTGCGCTGACGTTTCCGCGGCCGGGCGCGGGCCGCCGAGGTAGACGAGCTGCCGGACACCGGCTTCCGCGGCCGCCGACGCGACGCGTTCGGCGATGACGCGGTCGCGGTCGGCGAAGTCCGGTTCACGCAAGGAGTGGACCAAGTGGAAGACGACGTCGGCCCCGGCCATGACGGCCTTCAGCGCGGCGGGGTCGGCGGCGTCCCCGCGCGTCACCTCGACGTCGGCGGGGAAGGTGTGCCGGGGCGCGCGGGCCAGCACCCGCACCGGGTGCCCGGCGGCGGTCAGGTCGGCCACGAGCGCGGTGCCGACGAACCCGGTGGCGCCCAGCACCGCGCACCGCCGTTTGCTCACCACTCGTGGACCGCCTTCCGTGCCGACTCAGGATCGATGCAAATCTAGGCCGGAAAACCGGCGGACGCTGGCTGGGTAACCCCATCGCCGGGTTTGCATCGCACCTGAAGCGCATAGCTCCCGGTCTTCCGTGTCTCGGGTGCATCCGAAGCCGGCCTCGCCGGCGTAACCCCAGCGTCCACCATCGAGAAGGAGCCTTCATGCGTGTTCGCGTGTTCGGAGTGGTGATCGCGGCGGCCGCGATCATGACGGGTGCGGCGGCGGTCCCGGCCCAGGCGGCTCAGCCGCACGGGGTCTCGGCATCGGCGCACCACACCTGGCAGGGTCACGGATTCCACTTCGGTAAGGGCCGCACGGATCTGACGCTGGACCCGGCGGCGGCCGGCGCGCTCACCTCGCTCGGGGTGCGCGTTTCGCCGGTGCTGGCGCGGGTCGGCCACCCCGGCGGCAAGACCGTGTTCGGGTTCACGATCGTCGGCAACCCCACCGACGGCACCATCGAGCACGTCGGCGGGCTGTTGCTGCGCGCCGGCGGAAAGTGCCTGTACCTGACCAGCTACACGATCGACCTCGACCGCGGCGTGCTGAGCGGCCGGGTCGACTTCCGCACCCGGGCCGACCTGTTCACCATCGGCGCGGCGACGCCCGACGGCGTCACGCTGGCCCTGACCGCACCGGCGGCGGCGCTGCTGAACAAGACCTTCGGCGTCACCGCCTTCACGCCGGGCCTCGTCATCGGCTACGGCAACCCGATGGTCCGCGGCTAGCGGGTGCCGGGCAGTGCCTCGGTCGGGGTGACCGCGGCCTGCGGGACGGCCGTTCCCGTCGGCGAGGTGGTGCGCTTCGGTGCCCCGTCCGCCGCGGGAACGGCCCCGTCAGGCGCGCTTGTCGAGGACGTGGTCGACGGCGTCCTGCAGGATCTCCGTCTCGTTGGTCAGGATCGATTCGCCCGAGGGAAGGGCTCGCGCGATCGAGAGTCCGTTGAGGACGGTCACGAGGTATCGGGCCCGCCGGGCGTTGTCGCCCGGGGCGAGGGCGCCCTCGTCGCCGAGCACGGTCAGCCAGTACTCGACGCGGCGGTGCGCTTCCTGGTCGATGGCGAAGTAGGCGGCGCGGTTTTCGTCGGTCGGTTCGGGCTCGATGAACGTCTTGAAGATCTCACTCCAGCCCGCTCGGGCTTGGTCACCCACTCCGGCGGCGGTGAGCACTTGGCGGAGGCAGCCGAGCAGCCGGTCCGAGGCCGGCGCGGACCGGTCGTGGATCAGGTCTCCGGGGATGATCGCGTCGTAGATGACGGCGAGGACGGTGTCCTGCAGGATCCGCTGGGTCGGGAAGTGGTACCTGAGTGAACCGGTGCTCACCCCGGCCCGTGCCGCCACCGCCCGGACGCTGAGCTTCGCTCCCGAATCCTCCGCGAACATCGCCAGTGCCGCCTGGATGATCCTGTCCCGGCTGCCGGTCTCCTGCGTCATGGCCACACCTCCTCTAACACACTGTACTAGCACGCTGTGCTACAGTCGCGTCCGACCTTCTCTAACACAGTGTGTTAGTGGCCTCCAGCTCGACAAACGAAGTGGACGTGACACCCCATGGACCGCCTCCGAAGGCCGTTCCGGATCATCCGCGCCGACCGCCGCGCGTACCTTTTCGTCACCGGCTTGACCTATGGAGCGTTCCTGCTCGGCATGGCGCTGGGCGCGCTCTTCCCGGGCCTGCGCGCCGCGCGGACCGCGTCGTTCGCCGACGGTTCGCAGGGGGCGCTCGTCAACGCGGTCGTCGGCAACGGCTGGCTGTTCGCCGTGGTCATCTTCCTGGTCAACGTGTTCCCGACCGCGTTGCTGTTGATCACCCTGCCGTCGATGGTCGTCCCTTTCGCGGGGCTGGCGGTCTTCGCGGTCAAGGCGATCGACATCGGTATCACGCTCGCTCCGGTCGACCGGACGAGCGGGCTGACCTTGATACCGCATTCGCTCACGCTGCTCATCGAGTTCCAGGCGTACGTGCTTGTGGTCTTCGGCGCGTACCTGCTCGGCCGGTCCTGGCTCCGGCCGGCCACGGTCGATGCCGGCACGC
This sequence comes from Amycolatopsis sp. cmx-4-83, assembly GCF_046548815.1. Taxonomy (NCBI): domain Bacteria; kingdom Bacillati; phylum Actinomycetota; class Actinomycetes; order Pseudonocardiales; family Pseudonocardiaceae; genus Amycolatopsis; species Amycolatopsis sp. cmx-4-83. Next base: position 100,593 of record NZ_JAEBEF010000013.1, read on the forward strand.
GCGGGCAGGGATACCGGCGAGGCTTGCGACTGCTCGCCTCGCTCTGGCTACCGGCGCTCGCGTTGTTCGTCGTCGGCGCGGCGTACGAGGTCTTCGAGATCTACTTCCTCGTTCCCCGCGTGCTGGGGGTCTGACCATGGGTGAGTGGCGCCGGCGTCGCGCGGCCAAGCGGATCAAGCCCGGTACCGGACGGGAACTGCAGCCGTTCCGATGGTGGCAACCCTTCGCACGCTCGCTGTACTCGATCGACCTCGGCCGGAACGTCTACACCGTCGACGTCCGCCATCGCCGCCGGTTCTTCTCCGAAGACGGCAACGGTACGGCGGACCTCTACCTCGACGGACGGCATCACGCCGAATCCAAGCTTCCCGCGGCTTTTCCCGTTCCGGGCGGCACGATCGAAGTCGCCGATTCGCCGTTCGGGCTGAAGCGCTGCCACTACGTCAGCGACGAAGGAGGTGAACGTCAGCTCGTCCCGGATCGCGCCTCGGCCGAAGGGCGGCGGGAGCACTTCGCCCGCGCTCATCCCGTGCTGAGCCGGGTCATCGGTGTCACGTCGGTCGCGGTGCTGGTGATCTCGGTGCTGTTGCTGATCCCGCAGCTCGTCGAGGTCGTTTTCAAGATCCCGCCGGTCGCGGAGCGCTTCGGGACCTTCGTCTCACCCGTCGCGCTTCCGATGTGGCTCAACACCTCACTCACCGCCGGCGCGGTGCTGGCCAGCATCGAGCGCGCGCTCCGGCTGCGGCACAGCTGGTTCCTCGACCGGCTCGGATGACGGCGCGGCGCAGGGTGACGCGTCGATACCGGCGCAGGACACTTCGGCCCACACCGTCTTGCTGCCCGCCGGGTGCGCGAGCACACCCCAGGTGTCCGCGAGCTTGTCGACGATCTGCAGACCGCGGCCGCCGAGCCGCTCGCGGGACGGTGCCGCCACGACGGGCAGGTCCGGGGAGCTGTCGTCGACTTCGAGCCGCACCCGGCACGGCTCCGCGGTGTGGCTCATGCGGATCTGCAGCGGCCCTTGCCCGTGGTCGTAGGCGTTGGTCACCAGCTCGGTGGCGACCAGCAGCACGTCGCCCAGGTGCGCATCGTCCACTTGCGCCAGCGTGCGGGAGGCCCAGCGGCGGACCTCGACCAGGACCGGTGCCGTGGTGCCGCGGAGATCGAGCGACCACGGCGCTGGCCCGCCCCCGGTGACGCTTCCTTCGGGCATGACCGATCATCCCTTTCCGGGCTTCCGTCCTCCGTGCCGAAGACGTCCGCACCCAGGCGATACCCAGGCCGCGGTGAAGTCAATCGCCGCCGGTGGCCTGCCGGGTGCTCCTAGCCGGCGACGGCCGGTTCGATGTCGGCGTAGGTGGTGAACTGGGCGCTCAGACCGGTCAGGTCGAGCACGCGCGTGACGGCGCGGGTGGTGGCGACGAGCGCGATCGCGACACCGGTCTCGGTGGCCCTGCTGCGGTGGTCGGCCAGCAGCTCCAGGCCGACCGAGGCCAGGAAGGTGACCGCGCGGAGGTCGATCACGAGCCGTCGGTCTGCCGCGGCGGCTTCGTCGTGGGCCCGCGTGGCGATGGTGCGGGCGTCGGGGGCGGTCGCGAGATCGAGTTCGCCGGTGAAGGCGAGCACGACCGCTCCCGCCCGCTGGGTGATCGAACCGAAAAAGGACGGGGTGGTCACGAAGGACCTCGTTCCGGGCCGGGGATGTGGTGACCGGCGGTGTGCGGGCCGCGAATCGTGCGGGATGGCGATCTCCCCGGCAAGGGCTTGTCACCACGTGCGGCCGACGTTACTTCCCGCGACCGGTCACCGCCGATCGGCGGCGGGGATGTGCGCGGCGAGCACGACGACGTCGTCGTCGTGCGGTGTGCCCCGGCCCAGCATGCGGCGGATGGTGTCGTCGACGAACCGCGCCAGGTCGGTGGGGTCCAGCGCGGCGGCGGTCTCCCGCAGGCGCTGGATGCCGGCGTCCAGGTCGGTGCGGCGGCGCTCGACCAGGCCGTCGGTGTAGAGCAGCACGGTGTCCCCGGGCCGCAGCCGCACCTGGTGGTCGACGAGCGGGGTTTTGCGCAGTCCGGGGTAGCCGAACATCATGTCCACCCCCGACAGGACCTCCGTGGTGCCGTCGCGGTGGCGGACGATCGGCGGGAGGTGCCCGGCGCTCGCCCAGCGCATCAGCCAGCGGTCCCCGGTTTCGGGGCGCAGGTGAGCCTGCAGCACGGTGCCGGTCGCCCCGACTCCGGTGGCCGCGCAGGCCTGCTCGACCGCGGCGAGCACGGCCGAGGGCGGTCCGGCGGGTCGCTCCCAGCTCGCCTGCCTGCCCATGTTGCGGACCTGGCCCATCAGCGTCGTGGCCTGGATGTCGTGCCCGGTGATGTCGCCGACGACCAGCGCGAGGGCGTCGTGGCCGGCGCCGGTGAGGTCGACGGCGTCGTACCAGTCGCCGCCGACCTGCTCCAGCCGGCCGACGGGGAGGTAGCGCGCGGCGAGGCGCACCCCGGCGGGCTCCGGCAGCCGGGTCAGCATCGCCTCCTGCAGCTTTCGTGCGACGGTCACCCGGTCTTCGAGGAAGCGAGCGCGTTCCAGGGCCTGCCCGACGTAGCCGGCCAGCGTCGTGATCACGGCTTGCTCGTGGACGTCGACTTCGTGGGCGGTGTCCCACCCGAACAGCAGGACACCGGCCACCCCGGCCGGGCCGGGCAGCGGGACGCACGCGATCGAACACAGGTGCAGTTCGGCGTAGCGGCGCTGAGCGGTCTCGGGGAACGCCGCGGCGATCGCTTCCGGATCGGTGTAGAGCTGCAGCCTCGCTTCCCGTGCGGTGAGCGCGATGGGGGTGTCGTCCTCGACGTGGGAGAGCTCGTCGCCGGATTCGGGCCCGAGCGCCTGCAGGGGGTCGTCGATGCGGTGCAGGTCGCCGGCGCCCTCGGCGAGGGTGAGCCCGATGTAGGCGGGTTTCAGGTCGCCGGAGACCAGGTCGGTGACGATCTCGCGCAGCTGGGAGATGTTTCCGGCGTGGGCGAGGGACTGCGAGGCGGTCAGCAGCAGCTGGGACCGGGTGAACGCCTCGCGCAGCATGGCTTCGGCCGTGTCGGTGCGGGCTCGTTCCCGTTGGGCGTCGCGCGTGGCGATGCGCAGGCGCAGTTCCAGCGAGCAGGCGTGCGCGAGGTCGGTCAGCACGACGAGCTCGTCCGCGTGCCACCGGCGAGGCCGGTGATCGATGGCGCACAGGCTGCCGAGGACGCGGCCCGCGGTGTCGGTCAGCGGGAAGCCGGCGTAGGCGCCGATCGCGAGGGCCGCGACCAGCGGGTTGTCCCGCGACCGGGGATCGGCGCCGCTGTCTTCGATGATCAGCGGAGCACCGGTCACCACCTCGTGGCGGCACAACGACGAGGCGAGGGCCGTGCGGCGGGTGCGGGCCCACGGCTCACCGAGACCCGCCAGGCCGGGGAAAACCTGTTCCCGGTCGGTGATCAGGGAGACCAGCGCGATCGGGGCACCGAGGCGCCGGCGTGCCCGTTCGGCCAGCGCGTCGAGCGCCGGGTCCGGCTCGCCGCCCAGCCCGGTTTCGGCCAGCGCCGCCAGCCGGCCGGGATCGGCCAGCGCCGCGTTCCCATCGTCGTCTTCGGTCATCGCATGAGCACCCGCACCGTCGAAGTCCGCGTCCGTTGGCCGTATCGCCGTCCAGATACCCAACCGCGGTCCCGGTCAAGCGGGTGCGGTGGTGCCGCAGGAAGCGGCGGTGAGAACGAGCGCGGCCTGGTCGTCGTCGACGGCGGCGTCACCCGCGAAAGCGGTGACCGCCGCGGTGATGCGCCGGATGACGTCCTGCGCGCGCGGGCGCGCGGGCGCCGCGGTGAGGGTTTCGAGGAGGCGGTGTTCGCCGAACTCCTCGCGGGCACCGTTGCGGGCCTCGAGGAATCCGTCGGTGTACAGGACCAGGCTGTCACCGGGGTTCAGGTGCAGCTCGTACGCGGTGTGGTGGACCGCGACCGAAGCGCCGAGCAGGGTGCCGGGGACCCGGATCTCGTGGGCCCGCCGGTCGGTCGTGAGCAGCACGGGGAAGTTGTGGCCGGCGCGCACCAGGGTGATGTCCACACCGGACGGAGTGGGTCTGAGGTGTCCGTAGACGAGGGTGACGAAGTCGGTGCCGTGCGCGTGCGGCCGGTTGCCCAGCGCGCGGTCGATCGCCGCGACGATCGCGGTGGGCTCGGCCAGCAGCGGCGCGACGGCCCGCGCGGTGTGGCGGACCAGCGCGGTCGTGGTCGCCGCCGTGGCGCCGCGGCCGCAGACGTCGCCGAGCATGAACGCCCACACCTCGCCCGCGAGCGGGAAGACGTCGTAGAAGTCACCGCCGATCTCCAGCCCCGCCCCGGCGGGGTGGTAGACGGTGGCGAGGTCGACGCCGGGTACGTCGGGCAGATCCGGCATGAGCAGGCCGGCCTGCAAGTCGCGGGCGAGGGCGGCTCGCTGGCTGTACTGGCGGGCGTTGCGCGCCGCCGATGCCGCCCGGCGGGCGACCTCTTCGGTGAGGGCGACGGCGTGCCCGTCGAGTTCGCGGTCGCCGGTGCTGAGCAGGCGCAGCACGCCGAACGTGCGTTCGCGCTCGGTCAGCGGGACGCAGACGTAGCCGGTGACGCCCAGTTCGTCCCACGGTCCGGGCGTGGCCGGGGCGCGGCGCGCGATCTCGGTCGTCCCGGTCGCGAGGACGCGGGTGACCGTCACGTCGTCGCCGGGCGGCGGAAGCCGGCCCCCGGCGGTCCCGGCGGTGGCGACCCGCCGGAGGTGGCCGTCTTCGACGATGTCGACGGTGCACATCGGGGCGAGGGCCGGCACGCAGAGCGCGGCCAGGTGCTCGAGCGTCCGGACGTGGTCGAAGGTGCCGCCGAGGACGGTGCTGGCCTCCAGCAGGAAGGCCAGGTCGGCGCGGGCGGCCGCTTCCTTGGCTTCGGCCGCGAGCCTGGCCTGGTCGCTCAGGTGCCGTTCGATGGCGAGGGCGGCGGTGCTGGTGAAGATCCCGGCCAGGGCGAGGTCGCTGTCCTTGGGCGCGCGGGGGCTCCGGTGGTACATCGCGAAGGTCCCCAGCAGCCGGCCGTCGCGGCCGAGGATCGGGGTGGACCAGCACGCGGCGAGGCCGGCCCGGCCGGCGAGGTCGCGGAAGTCGTCCCACAGCGGGTCGGTGGCGATGTCGGTCACGATCACCGCGGTCCGGCGGTGGGCCGCGGTCCCGCAGGAGCCGACGCCGTCGCCGGTGGTGATGCCGTCGATGGCGTCGTTGTAGAAGGCGGGCAGGCTGGGCGCGGCGCCGTGGCGCAGGCGCCGGCCGTCGTCGTCGGCGAGCAGGACGGACACGAGCACGTCCGGCACGAGTTCCTCGATCGTGCGGGCCATGCCGTCCAGGACCCGCTCCAGGGGCGCTTGACGGGCGATCTGCTCCAGCAGCAGCCGGTGCTCGGCGGCCAGCCGCTGGGCGTGCCGGACCTGGGTCGTCTCGACGCCGATCACCTGGACACCCAGGACGTTGCCGGCGGCGTCGCGCCGGGGCTCACAGGTGAAGTCGAAGAAGGCTTCGCGGGCGTCGCCGCCGCTGCCGATCACCACCCGGGTGTTGCGGCCGGTGACCGGGGTTCCGGTCCGGAACACCCGGTCGAGGTGGCCCAGCAGGCCTTGCGCGGCCGGTTCCGGCATCAGCTGCCCCAGGGGAACTCCGGTGCGCACCCGGTCACCGCCGATCGCGGCGGAGAACGCGGGGTTCGCGGCCTCCAGCACGTGGGCCGGGCCGGCCAGCGACGCGAACACCGCCGTCGACTGCCCGAAGAGGGCCTGCAGGTCCGCGTCGGCGGCAGGGGAGGGCCCGCGGGGGACCACCGGTGCACTGCCGGGCTGGGTCATCGTCGGTCCGCCTGTCCGTCACGGTTCGTCCGGCCGGGGCCCCGTGACCCCACGCACCGACAGCGGGACAGCGTCCGGCCTGGTTGCTCAAGCCGGTTCGGTGGGACGAACGAACATGGTCGGCTGCGTGACCACGCGCGAAGCATATCGCCGAGCAGGCCGCCGACGCAGTTTCAGCGGCCGGCGGACGTCTCGGCACCGGCCCCAGCGGACGCGCCCGACTGACGCCCCCGGGGCGAGGTCAGTCCGTCGCTTCGTCGCGGAAGGCCGCCACCGCGCACTCGGCCCCGCTGCTCGCCTGGTCCGGGGCGACGACGACGCTGCCGGGGATCGTGATCGCCGGCTCGAGCGGGAGCGCGCGCACCCGGGTCGAGCGGATCTCGGCGACCTGGTCGGCGGGCAGCACCGTCCAGCTGCGGGGATCCGAGCCGACCTCGACGAGCGTGTCCTGGAGGGTGCCGGCCGGCCGGCCGTCCTTCGGGCACAGCCCGGTCTCGCGCAGCGCGTCGACCAGGACGTCGTGCAGTGACGGGTCGTGCTCGCGGGAGGGGACGCGCAGCGCGTCGCCGGCCAGTTCCGCGAGCCCCGCGGTGGGCCGGCCGGCGGCCGGGTGCCGCCGGGACACCACCGCGAACAGCCGTTCGGTCCAGGCCGGCAGCACCGCGAGCCCGGGCACGGACCGCACGCCCCGGGTCAGCGCCAGGTCGAGGTCACCCTGCCGGAGCGCGTTGAGCCGGGCCTCGAGGGGCAGGTCGACCAGCACCACGTCGAACTCCGGCGCCCGCTCGCGGAGGGCGTCGATCCCGCGTTCCAGGCGCGCGGTCAGGCCGGCCGCCGTGCCGATCCGGACGGTCGTCATGACCGGCTTCGCCGCCGCCTGCACCCGGCCGGCGGCGGCCAGCGTGCCGCGGGCGGCTTCGAGCACCCGCTGCCCGGCCGCGGTCAGCCGGACCCGCCGGGGGGAGCGGTCGAGCAGCCGGACCCCGAGCTCGCGCTCCAGCCGGGCGATCTGCTGGCTGACGGCGGGCTGCGCGACGTGCAGCCGCTCGGCCGCCCGGCCGAAGTGCAGTTCGTCGGCGACCGTGACGAAGTACCGCAGTGCCCGCAGTTCCATGTGCCACCCGGCCGTCCTCGACGATAAGGCGAGCTTATCGCAGCACGTGCCGGTTGGGGCTGGTTCGCCGCGGCGGCCGGTGCTGAAGTCGTGATCATGACCATCGAACTCGGACCGCTCGGCGCCTACCTGACCGCCGCGGAGGCGACCGCGGCGGACGCCGTCGCGCTGGAGGAAGCCGGCTACGGCGCGATCTGGCTCGCCGCGTCGCCGGCCGCCGACCTGCTCGCCGCGGAGCGGCTGCTCGACGCCACCGGCCGGATCGTCGTCGGCACCAGCGTGCTCAACGTGTGGCAGACCGACGCCGGCACCGTCGCGGACTCCTACCACCGGATCGCGGGGAAGCACCCCGGCCGGCTGCTCGTCGGCATCGGCGCCGGCCACCGGGAAGTCGACGCCGGGTACGCGTCCCCGCTCGCGAAGACCGCGGGCTACCTGGACACCCTGACCGCGGCCGGCGTCCCCGCCGACCGCGTGCTGCTGGCGGCGCTCGGCCCCAGGATGCTCCGGCTGGCGGCCGAACGCGCCGCGGGCACCCTCACGCTGCAGGTGACGCCCGAACACACCCGCCGGGCCCGGGAGGCCCTCGGCCCGGGCAAGCTCGTGGTGCCCGGCCACGGCGTGCTGCTGGACACCGACGTCGACCGCGCGCGGGAAACCGGCCGGGCCGGGGTGCGGCCCATCCTCGGGATCGCCAACTACGCCAACAATCTCCGGAGGATCGGGTACACCGACGAGGACCTCACCGACCCCTTCAGCGACCGGTTGATCGACGCGCTGGTGCTGCACGGGGACGAGGACGCGGTCGTGGCGGGCGTGCGCGCCGAGCTGGCGGCGGGTGCGAACCAGGTCGGCCTGCACGCACTGGGCGCGGATCCGATCGCCACCCTGCGCGCGATCGGCCGCGCCGAGCGGGGGTAGCGGCGGCCGCGGCCCGCCCGCGGTGGGTCACTGCCGGTGCGTGGCGGAAGTCACGAAGTCCTGGGCGACGTCGCGCAGTTTCACGTTCTGCTCTTGCGAGGCCTTGACGAGCAGCTCGAACGCGTCTTCCGGCGGGATGCAGTGCAGGGCCATGAGAATGCCCTTCGCCTGGTCGATCACCGCGCGGGTGGTCAGTGCGCTGCGCAGCTGTCCCATGGTCTCGTGGGCGGTCCGGTGCCGCCGGGTGCTGCGCAGCGCGGACTCGGCGGCGGAGGTGTACAAGTCCAGCAGCGCCGCGTCCAGCGCGCCGAAGCTGTTGCCGCCGGTGTCGTACAAGTTGAGCGAGCCGTGGTACTCGTGGTCGACGAACAACGGGGCGGAGAGGTAGGCGACGATCCCGGACCCGGCCGCGGCCGCGGCGAACTCGGGCCACTGCCGCGCCGCTTCGGTCACCTCGACCCGCTGGAGCTCGCCGGTCCGGGCGGCCTCCAGGCAGGGGCCCCGCCCGGCGTCGTACTGCGCCTGATCGACGACGTGCGCGCTGTCCCCGGTCGCTGTCGCCGTGTACGGGGAACCGTCGCGCAGCAGCGTGATGCTGGCGATCTCCGCGTCCGGCACCGCGTGCATGACCTGCCGGCACACCCGCTGCAGGACCACCAGCAGGTCCTCTTCCTCCGCGAAGGCGTCGGCCAGCTGATCCAGCGCGGCGGTGACGTCGTCCACTCTCCGGGCGGCGTCCCGCTCGTCAAGCAGTGTCTCGTCCATGCGGTGCTCCTTCTGTGCGCGGCGGCGGGCTCGAGGTCCCGGGTCATTCTCCCGGCGAGCTGGGTACCGCGAGGGGTGGCAGCGGTCGTTCGGTGGCGGCGACGGTGGTGAACTTGGCGGCGACGGGGGCGAACAGCCGCGAGGTGAACACCTTGTCACCGAGGCGCCGCAGCCGCAGGCCGGCCCGGGTGCGCGGGTAGGCGATCGGGACGATCCAGCGCGGGAGGTGCTGGACGTCGTCGACGAGCGGGCGCATCCAGTCCTCGTAGGCCGCGAGCGCCTCTTCGGGTTCGGCGGTGGACAGGCAGGCGGCCAGGACGTAGCCGCTGGTGAGCGCGAGCGACGCGCCGCCCCCGCCCATCGGGGTGACGCACCAGGCCGCGTCGCCGGCCAGGCAGACGCGGCCGCGGTGCCAGGCCGGCATGCGGATCTGGGTGAGGTCGTCGGCGTAGACGTCTTCGGCGGAGTCGAAGGCGTCCAGCACCCGCGGCGCTTCCCAGCCGACGTCGCCGAACAGCTGCCGGACCCGGCGCAGGGCTTCGGCGCGGCCGAGCCGGGCGAGGTCCGCCGTCCGGGCGGCGGTGAGGATGGCGCGGGTGGTGCCGTGGTTGTCCGGCCGCAGGTGGACCTGCCGGCCCCCGACGGTCGTGTACCACCGCCACCGGTCGTCGTCGGCGTCGGTGCGGGGGATCGTGCCGAACACCATGGTGACGCCGAGCTCGCGGCGGTCGACGAGGTCGCCGAAGAGCCGGTCGCGGGTCGAGGACCGCACGCCCTCGGCGATGACCAGCAGGTCGGCGCGCAGCGTCCGGCTGGCCGCCGTCGTCACGGTGACCTCGCCGCCGCCTTCCTCGACAGCGGAAATCGTTTCGCCGTAGGCGACTTCGACGCCGTCGGGCAGGTGCTCGAAGATCGTCCGGGCGAAGTCGCCGCGCAGGATTTCCAGCTCGGCGGTCGCGCCGCCGTCGGGGCCGCCGGAGGGCAGTTCGGCGAGCACCCGCCCCCGCTCGTCGACGAAGACCGTGCCGGTTTCGGTGGTGTTCTGCGCCCGCACCGCCTCGGTCAGCCCCATCCGCGTCAGCACTTCCCGTGCGACACCGCGGACGTCGACGTTCTGGCCGCCGTCGCGGAAGGCCTCCGCCCGCTCCAGCACGGTCACGTCCCACCCGGTCCGCCGCAGCCAGAAGGCGGCCGAGAGGCCGGCGATGCTCGCCCCGGAGATCACCGCGTGTCGTGTGCTCATCGTCGCTCCGTCCAGATAGCTTTATAGTAAAGCTACTATGCTGTGAAGGAGTCCGCATGACGGATCCGCTGACCGCCGAGTGGGCGCCGGCCCAGGTGGCGGTGATGCACGGGCTGCGGGACTGGGTGGTCGGTTTCACCGAGCTGAACCAGCACTTCGCCACGTGGCTGGACCTGCCTGGCTCGGACGCCAACGCCCTCGGCCAGATCACCTGGGCCGCGGAGACGGGTGCGCCGCTGTCGCCGGTGCGGCTGGCCCGGCGGATCGGCCTCACCACCGGAGCGACGACGGTGCTGCTGAACCGGCTCGAAGCGGCTGGTCACGTCCACCGCAGCCGGGAGAGCGCCGATCGCCGCCGGGTCACGCTGCGGCCGTCCGCCGGCGCGCGCGAACGCGCCCGCGAGTTCCTCGCGTTCGCCGGGGCCGAGATCGCGGCCACCCTGCGGGCCGCGGACCCGGACGAGCTGGATGTGGTCATCGGGTTCCTGGCCCGGATCACCGCCGCGGCCGCGGAAGCCAACCAGCGCCTGGGCCGGCCGGGGGGTTCCCGCGGTGGGCGAGGATCGTGAGCGTGTCGTCGGTGGTGGCTGCGCGCCTTGACGTCGTGCGGATACCCGGACGGGCACGGCGCGAACCCCGCGGCGCGCGCCGTGCCCCGGAGCTCACGACGAACGGACGTTCCGCCGGCCCTCCTGCGCCCGGTCGGTGACGTCGCCGGTCGCCGAGCGCGCCTCCTCCTTGACCGTCGACGCGCTGTCCGCGGCTTCCGAGCGCACCGACTCGGCCGCCCGCTGCACCGGTTCGCGCAGGTTCTCCTTGACCTCTTCGGCCGCGTGCTTGGCCACCGGCGCGAGCTGTTCGCGCGCGAGGTCGGTCGCCTGGCCCGCCAGCTTGCGCTCCGGCTCGCTGGCCGGCAGCAGGGACGACACGAGCCAGCCGGCACCGAACGCGATCAGGCCGGCGGCCAGCGGGTTGCCCTGCGTGCCGCGGCGGATCTGCCGCGGGGCGTCGGACACCGCGTCGGCCGCGGTGCTCACCTTGTCCTGCGCGGTGGCGGCGACCGAGCCGGCCTTGTCGCCGGCCGTCGACGCGTGGTCGTTCGCGGTGCCCATCACCCGGTCCTTCGCGCTGCCGACCGCCGTGCGCAGCCGGCCGACCCGGCGTTCCACGATGCGGCCGGGGCTCACCTTCTCGGTCAGCGCGTTGACGTCGGTGCTCAGGTTCCGTTGCGTGCCTTCGATCTCACGGCGGATCCGGTCGGGTTCGGTCATGATCGCTCGCCTTTCAGTGCGTCCGGAACCCGTTGCAGGGTCTCGACGGTGCGTTCGGGTTTCGGGTTGACCCGGCGGAACTCGCTGCGCCCGGTCACGAACAGGACGGCGCCGGCGATCGCCCACACGGCCGCGACGATCAGCGCGGCCCAGCCGCCGTCCATGACGTTCTCGAGGCCCTGCCAGAGCGCGACGGACAGGAACAGCACGACCATGTAACCGGCGAAGCCGGCGCCGCCGAACATGCCCGCGCCCTTGGCCGCCTTCGCGGCTTCGGCCTTCGTCTCGGCCTTGGCCAGTTCCACCTCCTGGCGCAGCAGGGTGGAGACGTCCTTCATCACGTTGGACAACAGCTCGCCGACCGAGGAATCGGCGACGTCGACCGGCGGGGGCGCCTGCGGCGCGGGGCCGGGAGGCTGCGTCATCACGGCACCTGCCCGGGCGTGGAGTAGCGCGTGGGCTGCGGGAGCGGTTCCGGCGGCGCGGCGTACCCGCCCGGAACCGTCTGCTCACCGGGCTGGGGCGCGTGGCCACCCGGCGGCGCGTTCAGCCCGCCGGCGCCCGGCTGCGGGGCGGTGAACCCGCCCGGCGCGGCCGGCGGCGGCGAGCCGGCCACCCCCGGCTGCGGCGTGGAAGCCGGGGGCACGGGCGGGATCCCGGCGGCGGGCGGCCCGTCCGGCGAGCTCCCGGAGTTCTGCTGCTGCTGGGCCACGACCCCGCGCGTGAGCCGTCCGACGAGAGCACCCGCGACGGCCGCGCCGACGAGGAACGCGCCCGGACGACGGCGCGCGAACCGCCGCACCTCGCCGAGCAGGTCGCCGGGTTCGCGGTGCTCCAGCCAGTCCGCGACCGTCCGGGTGCGGTCCGACACCTGCCGCACGACGTCGGCGGCGACGCCGGGGGAGTCGGTCTGCTCGGCCATCCGGTCCAGCTGGCCGGCCAGGTCGTGGAGGCTTCGCACCGCCTTCCGCTGACCGTCCTTCGCCTGGGACTCCAGCTGTTCCCGGCCTTCGCGGAGCAGGTCGCGCGCTTCCCGTTGAGCGTGCTCCGCGACGTGTTTCGCTTCCTGCGCGGCGGTCTGCGCCACCTCACCCCCGCGATCGACGGCCGTGGTGGCCACCTCGCGGGCTTCGTCCTTCGCGGTGTCCGTCGTCGACGGCGGCGACTGGCCGCCGGATCCCTGTGTCATCTCGACCTCCTGGCGGGTGTGGCACTTCCGGTGCCCCGGTTGCTCAGGGCGGCGGGCTACCCGGGCGCTCCGGCGGTAAACGGGCGCGAGTGTCCGGCGTGAGGGAGTGACGGGCGGCCGTCGGTGCTGGGGCAGCCGTCCGGTCGCGCTGCCGGTGGAAGGGAACTTCGCCCTCGGCGTCGGCGAATTCCCGGGCTGACCCCCACGGCTCAGCCCAGCACCGTGCCCGAGTTCGCGGTGTTCCGGTTGCGCCGCCGCGAGAACGCACCCAGGTCGATCTCCAGGCCGGTGCGCGGGGCCCGGAACCGGACGGGCACCGCGTCGTGGTCGGCGCCGTTCTCCACCCGGTCGATCAGCTCCGCCATCAGCTGCCCCACGACCGGTGCGTTCTTGAACTGGTTGCCGCTCGTCCCGATCGCGAGGTAGAAGCCCTCGAGCCCGGTGCGGTCGTAGATCGGAGTCCAGTCGTCGGCGACGTCGTAGACGCCTGCCACGCCGCGCGCCCGGTTGGGCACCCCCAGGCCGGGCAGCCGGCGCGCGGCCCGCGTGACCTGGGCCTCGAAGACCGCGGCCGTCGGGTGGACGTCGGCCGCGTCCGGGTCGTCGGTCCACTGCATCGGGTCGCACTTCGGTTCCGTGCCGCCGACGAGCAGGCCCCCTCCTGCTTCACCGCGGAAGTAGGTGCCCAGATCCATGTCCGCGACCACCGGCCCTCGATAGCCCTCGAGGACCGGCACGTGCGCCACTTCCTGCCTCATCGGCCGGACCCCGACGGTGAAGTCGGCCCCCACGCCGGCCAGCCGGTTCACCGCGCCCGACCACGGACCGGCGGCGTTGACCACGACGGCGCAGGGAATCCGGGTGCCGTCCGACAGCCGCACCGACGTCACGCGCCCGCCGGCCTGCTCCACCGCCGCCACGGTGCTGCGGAAGCGGAACTCCGCCCCGCACGCCGAAGCCGCGGCGGCGAGGTTCACGGCGGCGAGGGCCGGGTCCGAGACGTAACCGGCATCCGGGGTGTGCACACCACCGAGCGAGTGGTCCGCCTCCGCCCAGAATTCCTCGTCGTCGAGCCGCTTCGGCGGCCAGTAGCGGCCGACGTCGATACCGGGAACGCGCTCGGCCAAGGTGGCGCTGTCCCATTCCTCGTAGGGGACACCGATCTCGTCGAACAACGGGAGCCACGACGCACGCGGAGCCGCCTCGACGTCCAGCATCACCAGCCCGCTCTTGCGGAACACGGCGAGGTCGCCGACGTCGTGCCCGAGGTGCCCGGCCCAGTCGAGCCAGCCGAAGTGCGCCTCCCACGCCGTCGCCACCCCGGCGCGCGTGGAGAAGTTGAACCGGACGACCGCACTCGATGCCGAGGTCGACCCCTGGCCGGGCCCGGCGGCCCGGTCGAGCGCGGTGACCCGGTGCCCCGCCCGGGCGAGCTCGAGGGCGATCGACGAACCGATCACCCCGGCCCCGATCACGACCACGTCGGCGCTCGAGCGCTCACCGGGCACGGCAGGTCCTGAGGTAGCTGAGGAACGAGGCCTGCAGGCCGGTCACGTGCGTTTCGCGCAGCACCGCGCTGGTGACGGCGCCGCCGCGGGCGGTCAGGCGGTGCAGGACGGTGGCCGCGTTCTTCGCGAGGTTCTGGTAGACGGCCAGGTCGCCGAGCAGCTCCTGGTCGTTGACGGTCAGGTGGAGCTTGGCGGCGGGCAGGCTGTCGCCCAGTTCTTCGAGCCGCGCGAAGATCTGGCTGTCTTCACCGACGACACCGGGACTGCCCGCGCCGATGCTTTCGAAGAGCGTGCTGCCGCTGAGCCAGGCGTAGAGGCCGAAGAGCCCGCCGTAGGAGTAGCCGAAGAGGCCGTGACCGCTCGCGGCCGTGCCGTAGTCGCGTTCGATCCGCGGGTGCAGTTCCGCGGTGAGGAAGCCCAGGAACGCGTCGGCGTGGGTTTCGTTCAGTTCGGCGAGGTAGGCGTCGGCTTCCTCGCGGGTCATCGAGCCCGTCCGGATTCCCGTTTCGACGGCGTCGACGAACTCCCGGGCGATGGGCTCGCCGGGCGGTACGAGGTCCCTGTTGCGCAGCCGTGCCCAGTGCGGTGCGTCCTCGCCCGCGTAGCCGACGCTGACCTGGATGTAGGGCCGGATCTGCTGCATGGGGTCCTTCTGGGTGACGATGAGCGGAGCCGTCATGCCCACGGCCCAGTTGCCGTCGAGCACGTACAGGGCAGGCGCTTTCGTCGTGGCGCGGTCGTAGCCCGGTGGCGTGGTGACCCAGACGCCGTAGTCGTGCCCTGCGCCGGAACGCAGCTCGAAGTAGTCGGTGTCGGCCAGGCAGCCCTGCCACATGGTGCTCATCGGAGGTCCTTCACGATTCGGCCGGCCTTGAGGACGAGGACGGCATTGGCGGGATCGGCGAACAGCTCGGGGTCTTCGACCGGGTTGCCGTTCCACAGCACGAGGTCTGCCTGCGCGCCGGGAGCGATGACGCCGGCCTGGCCGGCCAGGCCGAGGATCTCGGCGTTGGTCCTGGTGGCCGCCACGAGCGCGGCCATCGGGGTTTCGAGCTCCGCGCGCAGCCTGAGCTCTTCGCCCCGGCGGTCCTGGGCCGGGCCGATGAGATCGGAACCCAGCCCGATCCGCACCCCGGCCTCCTTGGCGACGGCGAGCGCTTCGGCCATCCGCTCCCGGACACCCAGCACGCGGTCGCGGGTCGAGGCGTCGAGGCCGGCTCCGGCGGTGTCGTGCAGCAGCTGCTCGACGACGGCGAACGTGGGCACGAGCGCGACGTCGTGCGCGGCCATCAGGGTGGCCGTGGCTTCGTCGAGGTCGGTGCCGTGCTCGACGCACCGCACCCCGGCCTCGACGGCGTTGCGGATGCCGTCGTTGTTGTGGGCGTGCACCGTCACGTAGGTGCCCCGGGCCGCGGCTTCCTGGACCGCGACCGCGATCTCCTCGACGGTGAACTGGGTGTCGGTCAGCCGGTCGTGCGCGCCCACCACACCGCCGGTCACGCAGAGCTTCAGGAAGGAAGCTCCGCGCCGGAAGGCCTCGCGCACGTTGCGCCGCAGCTCGTCCGCGTTGCCCGACATCGTGGACAGGGCGCACAGGCCGGGGAGGTGGTGGCCGCTCCACAGCTCGGTGGGTTCCCAGTCGGCTCCGTAGTAGCCGTGCCCGCCGATCTGGCACTGCACCGGTCCGCACGACAGCACACGCGGGCCCCTGACCTTGCCCTTCGCGATCGTGGTCACGAGGCCGCCGTCGACCCCGCCGGTGTCCCGGACGGTGGTGAAGCCGGCGTCGAGCGTCGCCCCGGCCGCGGCGAAGATGTCCGCCGCGAGCTCGGCGGCGCTGATCCGGAACGAGAACTGCGGCTGGATCGGGCTCGCCAAGCCCAAGTGGACGTGGGCGTCGATCAGGCCGGGTGTCATCGTCAGGCCGCCGGCATCGAGGCGCATCCCCGCTGCGCCGGAGGCGCCGACCTGGGCTATGCGCCCGTCTTCGATGCCGACGTCGACGTCGACCGGGTCGCGACCCGATCCGTCGACGACGGTCGCGCCGACCACTGAACACCGTTCCACGAGTCGTTCCTTCCACTGGCGCATCTCTTTTCCAATGGATAAACTGTGGGAGTGACCTTGTCAAGCACGGAACGCACCGGCGACGCACGCGAGCGGCTCTTGGCCCGGCTTCTCGACGCCTTCGCGGAAGGGCTTCCCTCGCCGGAGGTGTCGCTCCGCGAGATCGCCGTCAGGGCCGGAACCAGCCATGCTCTCTTGCGGTACCACTTCGGGTCGCTCCCCGGTGTCCTGGCCGCGATGCTCAAGGCGCAGCGATCCCGTGACAACGAGGCACTGCTCGAGACCGCCCGGCAAGGCACCTTCGACGACCTCGTCGTGGCGATCTGGCGGGCCTACACGCGCCCGGAGCGGCTGTCGCGGGTCCGCGGCTTCTTCCACGTCGTAGGACTCGCCGCGTACCGCCCGGAGGACTTTCGCGAGTTCATCGACTCGCTCGACGACCTGACCGGGATGCTGGCCTCGCTCGCGGAACGCAAAGGGCACGGCACCGAGGAAGCGCTGACGGTGGCCACCGTCACCGTCGCCGCGATCCGGGGGCTGCTCTTGCAGGAGGTACTGAGCCCGACCGCCCGGCCGGAGGACGCGGTCGCCGTGATCCTGCGCATGGGCGCGGTGTGACGGGCGAGGCGAAAGGGCTGTTCGAGGTCGGCCTCGTGGCCGCGGTCGGTGCCGGTGAAGGTCGCGGACCGCCCCGGCGAACTGGGCCTGACGAGCACCGACGACGCCCTGAACGAGGGCTGAACAGTTGCGGTGGGGTAGCGGCTGAGAGCTTTGCCGACGTCCGGCAGCGACGTCCCGCAGTGACGCCGTTGTCAGCTCTCGGCGCGTGGCAGGTCGTCGGCGAAGTGAGCACGGGCAGTGCTGTCCGAAAGCCGGGAAAGCACGTCGAGGAGTTCCTTGGGTGAGCGCATCAGCCGCGGGTCGGTTCGCAGCACGCGCATGGCTTCTGCGGTGGGTACCCAGCAGGTGATCCGACCGTCGACCTTCACGAGCACTGTCGAACTGGTGCAGAGGACGATCTCGTCGTGAACCTGGCACGCATCGAGCAACCGGGCGATCGCGTTGGCTTCCTGTTCGTTCTGCCCCGCGCCTGGCTCGTTCCGGATCGAGATGTCCCGAGCTTGGACGACCTTGCCGTTCACCGTACCGGCCAGGTGGTTGGCCACCGCGGTCGCGACGATCCGGCCGAGCTCTTCCCCGGCTTGCGGATCCTTTTTCGTGACGAACAGCCGCTGGAACCACGACCCGTGCTCGGGTACGTCACGGGAAACGATGGAGAATCCGGCGATCTCCAGGAGATCGACCAGAGCGTCCCGTACCGGTTGGCCCTCGTCGCCGGAGGTGAAGACGGTGATCTCCTCGGCGTCGCTTGCCGTTGCCCGGCGCGACGCGTCCATTCGGTGCCGCGTGTCCGCGGCCTCGTCCAGCCGGCCCTGCGCGGTGAACAGTTCACCGGCCTCGGCCCAGCAACGCCGAGCAGCGTCGAACTCACCGGTGTCCGCGTGGATCTCGCCGACGATACGCAGGGTGTTGGCGACCTGGTAGAAGTCGCGCAGATCACGGCGCAGTCGCAGGGCATCGCCATAGAGAGTGAGGGCTTGCCGGTACTGGTCCGAGTGCCGGGCGAGGTAGCCCAGGGTGTCCAGCGTGTCGGCCTCCCCGGCGCGATCGGGGTGGTAGCGGTGCAACTCCTGCGCCGCCGAGCAGTGATCGCGAGCCTGGTCGAAGTGCCCGAGCCGGGCGGCGTACCGGCCGACGGCGTTGAGCACCTCCGCTTCGGAAAAGCCGTCACCGAGCGAACGGACGCGGTCGAGCGCTCGAAGAGCGTGGTCGAGCGCCCGGCGGCGGTTTCCCTGGCGTTCCCAGATCATCGCCAGCGTTCGATGGGCGTCGGTTTGCTCGGTGGCACCGACCGATTCGGACAGGTCGAGGCATCGCTGCGCGAAATCGAGCGCTTCCGCGTGTCGGCCGGACCTGGAACAGGCATCGCCGAGGACGCGGAGCGCGAGCGCCAGCGGTCCCGGCTCGCCGAGCTGCTCGGCGGCCTCGAGCGCCGTCCGCCAGCTCGCGAGCCGGTCGTCCAGGCTCCCCTTGCGCTGGAGGTAGGTGTCCATGGCGATGGCCAGCTGCCACACGGCGTTGTACCGCCCCAGCGTCGAGGCAAGCCGTTGCACCGGAAGCAGGCAGTTGTACTCGGTGTCGAACCACGCCAAGGCTTCGGTCGCGTCCGCCAAGGGCAAAGGGATGGTTCCGGGCGAGAGCTGACCGAGTTCGAGACGTTCTTTGCGTTGTGACAGCTGCTGGTTCGCGTCCTTGGCCGTGTGCAGGTAGAAGTCGATCACCCTGTTCCGGGCGTCCGATCGCGCGGCTTCGCCGTCCAGCGAAAGGGTTTGTTCGAGAGCATAGGCACGGATGAGATCGTGCAGTCCATATCGACCGGGCACCTGACTGGTGACGAGGCTGCCCAGTTCCAGCGCTTCCAGCACGGCCCGAGCCTGGTCGATGCTCCGCTCGCCCAGGGTGGCGGCGGCGTTGATCCCGAAGTCCGGCCCGGGTAGCAGGCTCAGGAGCCGGAAAGTACGCGCGACCTCGGCCGGAAGAGCTCGGTAAGACCAGGAGAGTACAGAGCGGACACCGAGCTCGGGTTCGTCGTTCTCGAGTGCGGGTACGGCGCGCAGCTCCGCAGCGAGCTCAGCCAGCGGCTGCCGGCCGCGTGAACGGGCGGCGCTGGCGACGAGGGACAAGGCCAGTGGAAGGCCGGCGCAAGCCCTGCTCAGATCGTCGATCGCCTGGGGCTCGGCGGCGACGCGTTCCGCGCCGACGAGGTGGGCCAGCATAGCCCGGGATTCCGCCGCCGGCAGCAACTGCAGATCGAATCTGCCGGCGCCGTAACGTGCAGTCAACTCGGTGAGTGGTCGGCGGCTGGTCACGACAACGGTGCTCGAGGCAGTCCGCGGGAGCAGCGGGATGATCTGAGCGGCTGTGCTCGCGTTGTCCAAGATGATGAGCATCCGTTTGCCCGCGATCAGGGAACGGTACAGCCCCAATTGGGCGGCGGGATCTTCCGGCACCCGGGACGAGGGTACTTCGAGGTCGTCGAGCAAGCCACGAACGGCCGTACCCGCGGGCAGCGGCTCGGCGGGCGAATATCCCCGGAGATCAACGTACAACTGCCCGTCGGGGAACTGGTCGATCCGTCGCCGTGCCCATTCCAAGGCCAGCGAAGTCTTGCCGACTCCCGCCATCCCGGTGATCACCAGCACCGGGGTTCCGGCGGCCCGTTTCGCATCGAGGGTGGTGAGTAGTTCTTCTCTCGCGAAAAACGAGTCGGCAGCAGGAGGGAGCCGGTGCGGAACGGGAGCCGGGCGGGGCGTTTTCGATTCGCGCTGCAAGGGGCCTCCTTCTCCGGTCGCCCTCCCACTATGCACTGCAGTGCGCCCCGGCGACACCGCGCCGCACCCGCGGGCCGGGACCGGAACGATGCTGACCCCGGCGTCGCTCGCGGCCTCAACCGCGAGAATGCCCGCGGGATTCTGCGCCGGTGATCAGCAGGACGGCGCTTCCCGGAATCGGATCCTGTTCGAAAGGCTGCCAGGATGATTGGTCGACATTTCCTCGCCGGGGCCGTGCACCGGTCTCAGCGATCTGTGCGAGGGGAGTAGGTGGTACCGGGCCGGCCCGTGCGTCCCCTCATCTGCCGGATCATTCCTGGAGCCGGGCGAACAGTTCTCTTGCCTCCCGGGATCTGGCTTCGGCTTCCTCGTCCCGGCCCAACGCGCGCAGCGGGGTGGCCATCCTGTCCAGGGTGTTGGCTATGTGCCTGAGGTAGCCGTGGGCGCGGCGCAACGTGAGCGCCCGCTCGTAGTGCTCGACCGACCTGTCCGGCCGGCCGGCGCGGTCCTCGACGTAGGCGAGGGTTTCGCGGCCGGACGCCTCGCCCTCCGGGTTGGGACGCAGGGCGAGAGCGGCCTCGCCGAACGAGCGAGCCCGGTCGAGGTCGCCGAGCCGGGCGGTGAACCACGCGACCGCGTTCAGGGCGTGGGCTTCGCTGGTGGTGTCGTGCAGTTCTCGCGACAGCCTCAGGTTCTCCTGGGCGTGGTTCAGCGCGTCGGCGTCCTCGTCCTGGCGGCCGAGTGCCCAAGCCAGGGCGCGATGGGTGTGCGAGAGCTGGTACAGATCCTCCGACTGCTCAGCGAGGACGATCGCTTCCCGCAGGTGTGTCAGTCCCTCGGAATCCCGGAGGGCCCGGGTAAGCGCTTCGCCGAGCCGTCGGTGGGACGTGATCAGGGTCGGACCGGGTGTCCGCGCGCGCAGTGCGAGTCTCCAGGTGCGGATGTCGGCGTCCGGGTGATCCCGTCGGTGGTGGTACGTCGTGAGTGTGCGTGCCAGGTGCCAGACGACGTCGTGCCACTCGTGCTCCGCGGCGGTGTCGACGGCGGCGAGCAGGCACTGGTGTTCCGCGTCGAACCAGGCCAGCGCCGCATCGAGGTCCGCGGGTGCTTCCGGCCGGCAGTCCGGTGACATCGGCGGCAAGACCGCGGGCGCGCCGTACGGCTGGAGGTGACGGTCTGCCGAGTGGGCGGTGTACAGGTAGTGGTCGGTCACCCGCCGCGTTGCCTCGACGTCTTCGGCACGGACCTCGGCACGGATGAGGTCGTGCATGCGGTAGCGCCCGTCGGCCACCGTTTCCAGCAGGCTGAGGCGCGCCAAGGCAGGCAGCTCGGAGACCGACCCGGTGAGGCCGGCCGCGGCGGCGAGGCCGATGTCCGGTCCCGGTGCGGTGGCGAGCAGCCCGAGGACGCGCGCCTGCGGCGCGGTCAACTCGCGCAGCGACCAGGACAGCGCCGCGGGGAAGCTGTTGGCCGGGTCCTCGTCGTCGAGCCGGCCCAGCTCGTCCGCGATTCGTGCCAGGGACATCTCAGGACTCGTCTCGACGCGGCTGGCGACGATCGCCAGTGCGAGTGGCAGTCCCGCACAGTGCTTCACGATCCGCTGCACGGCCGCGGGATCCGAGGCGATCCGGACGGATCCGAGGCGCGCGCGCAGCAGGTCGTGGGACTCGGCGTCGCCGAGCACGCCGAGTATCCGGTGCCGGGCGCCGTGCCGGGTGTTCAGCGAAGTGAGCCGACGGCGGCTGGTCACCAGTACGGTGCAGGAGGACCCACCCGGCAGCAGTGACTCCACCTGGGCCGCGTCGGCAGCGTTGTCGAGGACCACCAGCAGCCGCTTGTCCGCGGTCAGGCTTCGGTAGAGCGCGACTTGAGCATGCGGATCCGGCGGTATGTCGACGGCTCCGAGCGCGTCGAGGAACCCCCCGTACCGCGGCAGCGGGAGCCATCGGTCGATCCGGGGAAAACCCGCGCAGGTCGACGAACATCTGACCGTCCGGGAACCGGTGTCCGTGGGTGTGGGCCCACTGCACCGCCAGCCACGTCTTGCCGACGCCGCCGCTCCCTACGACCGCGTGCACCCCGGGCTCGTCGGCCAAGCCGGCCAAGTCACCGGCCCGGCCCACGAAACGTGCCGGCGACGCGGGCAGCTGCCGGGGTGCAGGTCGTCCACGCGCGATGACGACCTCTCCGGCCTGCACGACCGTCCCCGTCACGTCGCCGTTGACGACGTTGTGCACCCCGGGCCGGTCAGGCATGCCCACCAGCATGCACCGGCCGCCGCGGTACCACCAGATCTCCGCGCGGCGACCACCGTTGCCGGCGACTCGCGCCGGACGCCGATCGACGCTCCCGAGGGGGATCGGTCCAGTGTGGACGCCGGCTGCGTCAGGCCCCTGCGGCGTCCCGGTGCGTCGCGGCGTGGAACCGGTCGAGGTAGAGCGGCCAGCCCGATCCGGAGCCGAGGCTCGTGAAGCTTTCCCAGTCTTCGCCGTGCCGGTCCAGGTGCCGGTGTTCGAGGGTGACGCGGGTGCGCTCGGCGCCATCGGCGATGAAGCGGATTTCGACCTCGCTGGTGTGACCGGGGTCGGATTCCAGTTGCCAGCGCGGGCTGATGTCCCAGCTGAGGAGCAGCCGGTCCGTCGGCTCGCAGGCGAGGACCCGCGCCCAGGCGCAGCGGCTGCCGTCGGTGCCGACGTCGTGGACGGTGCCGCCGGCGCGGGGCTCGAGGACCGTCCGTTCGATCGGCACCGCGAGCAGGTTGTGCTCGCGCGGCTTGATTTCGTCGAATCGCTCGGTGAACACGCGGAAGGCCCGCTCCCGGGGGACATCGACGGAGATGGCGGCTCGCACCGTGGTCGAGGCTGGTGACGTGCTGCTCATGGGCATCCTTCCGGGTCGGCTCACCGGAGGACGACCGGCTGCCCGGCTTCTCGACAGTCCCAGCACCTTTCCGAGGCTCTGATTTTTGAGGAACGCTCGTTCTTGACTGATCGTTCCTCAAAACGCTACCGTCGTGGCATGGGCAGGCAACGGGCGTTCGACGAGGACGAGGTGGTGCGCGCCGCCGTGAAGTTGTTCGGCGGGCGTGCTTACGACGGGGTTTCCATCGACGACCTCGTCACCCACCTCGGCGTGCACCGCAACAGCCTGTACAAGACTTTCGGCAGCAAGCGGGGCCTCTACCTCGTCGCCTTGCGCCGCCACCTCGCCGAGGACGTCCGTCCCCTGGCCGAAGCGCTTACCGCGGCACCGGATGCCGCGGCCGCGCTGGAGCTCGTCACGTCGGCCGACCTCGGGCTGCTGCTGCTCGCGGTGGTCGAACGGGCGCCGGTCGACGAGGAGGTGGCCGCCGAGGTCGCCGCGGCGCTGGCCGCCGTCGACCAGGCGATCGCCGACGCGCTCGGCATTCCCACCGCCCTGGCCGCCGCTCTCACGGCGGCCGCGCTGGGCATTCTCCTGCGCGGCAACCCCGACGGTGTCGGCGCCGCGCTGACCCACCGCCTCGATCCCCTCGACTGACAAAGGAAAACCGAAATGGCACTGGTCACCATCGATGGCGACGACCTCGTCGTCGTGATCAAAGGTCTGGACAAGCTCTGGGCGTTCAAGAGCAGCCTGACCATCCCGCTGGCCAACGTCCGCGGCGCGACCGCGGACCCCGGCATCGCCGCCGACCCCAAGGGGATGCGGGCGCCGGGTGCCCACGTGCCCGGTGTGATCACCGCGGGCACGTTCCACCTCGACGGCGAAAAGGTCTTCTGGGACGTCAAGGACGCGTCGAAGGCCGTCGTGATCGAACTCGCCGACGAGCGCTACACCCGCCTCGTCCTCCAAGTCGACAACCCGCGTGCGACCGTCGCGCTGGTCGAGAACGCCCTGCGCTGAAAGAGGTTGCCGATGTTTTCCCACCTCGCCGCGGTCACGGTGTCGCTGGCCGTCGTGACCGCCGCCCCGGCCGGGGCGGCACCCCGCGTCGTGCCCGCCGCCGACCGTGAAGTCGTCTTCACCGCCGATGGGACGACGACGTACGGCACGCTGCACGTACCCGCGCACCGCGCCGGGCACCGGCTGCGCGCCGCGTTGGTGCTGCCCGGCAGCGGACCCACCGACCGCGACGGCAACCAGCCGGGCGCGCTGCCGAACACCCTGGCGCAGGTGGCCGGCGTGCTCGGCGCCGACCGGGTCGCCACGCTGCGGTTCGACAAGTACGGCACCGGCCGCACCGGGCTCGGCGCCTACCGCGACCACCCGGAGACACTGGACTACCCGGCGTTCGTCCGCCAGGCGAGGGCCGCCTACGAGGTGTTGCGCGATCAGCCGGAGACCGACCCGCACGCGCTGATGGTCCTCGGGCACAGCGAAGGCGCGATGACCGCGCTGCTGCTCGGCGGCACCGTCCACCCGCGCCCGATCGGCGTGGCACTGCTGCAACCGCAGGCGATCCGCCTGCTGGACCTGGTCGCGCTGCAGCTGCACGCCCAGACCGCCGAGGCGGTCCGGCAGGGCCAGTTCACCCCGGAGCGGCAGCAGGTGATCGACGCGGCGATCGACGCCGCCGTGACCGCCCTGCGCGCACACCGGCCGGTCGGCACCACCGACCTGCCGCCCGCCGTCGCGCAGCTCTTCACGGCCTTCCAAGGACCGAGCGGCCGGTTCGTGGACAGCGACGACGCCGTCTACCCGCCGTCCGCCGCCGCGGCCCTGCGGCCGGGGACCGGGGTGCTGCTGACCTGCGGTACGAACGACACCCAGGTCCCTTGCGCCACAACGGATGCCTTGACGTCCGCGCTGCGCCGCGCGCACGTCGGCGGGCCGGGCCGGGTGCGACTGTCCGGTGTGGACCACCTGCTGCACGACGCCGATCACCCGGACACCCCCGCCCCGGCCGTGCTCGACGCCCTGCACCGGTTCGCGGGGAGCGAGTGACGTCGGATTCGCTGATCTCCCGCAGGGTAGGGTGCCTCCGATGACCGCCCCGGGCTTGTCCCTGCCGCAGCGAGTACGCCGGGTGCTGGCGATCCGGCCCTTCCGCCGGCTCTGGGGCGTGACGTTCCTGTGCAGCACCGCCGACTGGCTCGCCTTGCTCGGCGTGGCCGATCTCGTCTCCAGCGCGGCCGGCAGCTACGCGGTGAAGAGCTTCGCGTTTTCCGGTGTGGTGTTCAGCAACCTCCTGCCCGGGTTGCTGTTCGCCCCGGTCGGCGGGTTGCTCGCCGACCGGTTCGACCGGCGGAAGGTGATGGCCGTCGGCGACGTGCTGCGGTGCGTCCTGCTGCTTTCGGTCGTGGTGGTCGATCTGCCGTGGTGGCCGTTCGCCGGCGCCTTCCTCACCAGCAGCGTCGCGATGCTGTGGATCCCGGCCAAGGACGCCGCCGTGCCCAACCTGCTGCCTCGGCCGGACCAGGTCGAAACGGCCGGCCAGCTCGGCTTGGTGATGACGTACGGCATCTCGGTCGTCGCCGGCGGCGGGCTCTACGCCCTCGCCGGCATCGGGCCTTCACTGCGGCTGCCCGACGACGTGCTGGGCACCAACGGTTCCGTCAAGGTGGCCATCGCCCTCGCGGCCGGGCTCTACCTCGCGAGTTCGTTCCTGATCGCCCGGCGGATACCCGAGCTGTCGGGAACGACGGACCGCAACCGCGTCGGCAAGGGTGGAGCGGACCGCCCCGGCGTCGCCGCGATGGTGCGCGACGCCGGCCGCTTCATCCGCACCACACCGCTGGTGCGCGGCCTGCTCGTCGGTGCGGTCGGCGCGTTCGCCGCCGGGGGAGCGGTCGTCGGGTCGGCCCAGTCCTACGCCAAGAGCGTGCTGGCGGGCCAGGCCGGGTTCGGGTTGCTGTTCGCCGCGGTGTTCGTCGGCCTCAGCGCCGGGATCGCCGGTGCGCCGATGGTGGCGGCGCGCCTGGCGCACGAGCGGTTGTTCGGCGTGGCGATCGTGGGCGCCGGGCTTTCCCTGGTCCTGGTGGCGTTGTCACCGCACCTGTTCGTGTCGCTGGCCGGCGTCCTGCTGGTCGGCGCCTGTGCCGGCGCCACGTTCCTGACCGGCGTGACGATCATCGGGTCCCAGGTCGCCGACGAGGTGCGCGGCCGCGTCAACGCCCTCTACCAGTCCCTGCTGAAGATCGTCCTCGGCGTCGCGGTCGCGGTCGTCCCGCTGCTGGTCGGGCTGACCAACGCGCGGGCGGTCCACTTCTTCGGGAACGAGGTGCTCGTCGACGGCACCCGGCCGGTCCTGCTCGGCGCGGCGGCCCTGGCGTGCGCGGCGGGCGTGCTCGCCCACCGCCAGATGAACCCGCACCGGCCGAACCGCCTGCTCGCCGACCTGCGCGGCAGCCTGTCGCGCCGTCCCCGCCGCCCGGCCGGGTTCCTCATCGCGGTCGAAGGTCCCCCGCGCGCCCGCACGGCGGGTCACGCGGCCGAGCTGGCCGGCTGGCTCCGGCGCTCGGGGGAGCACGTCGTGGTGCTCGCCACGGACCCCGGACGTGACGACCCCCGCTTCGAGGAGCTCATGACCAGCGCGGCGTTGACCGGTCCGCGCGCTCGCGCGCTGGCCGCCGCGGCGATCCGCGCGGACACCATCGAGCAGGAAGTCCTTCCCGCGCTCGAGTCGGGAGCCGTCGTCGTCGTGGAACGGCTGATCGACTCGCCGCTGGACCGGTCGGCGAGTTCGGCCGGGATCGGCTCGGACGTGATGGCCGGCCTGGCCGGCTGGGTCACCGGGCGGCTCCGTCCCGACCTCACCGTCCTGCTCGACCAGGACACGGGCAGTCCCCCGCGGTCGGCCGACGCCTGGAGCGACCGGATCCGCGGCCTGCTGAGCGATCTGGCCGCGACGTCACGGTGCGTCGTCATCGAAAGCGCGGAAGCCACCGCGAGTCAGGACCAGATCCGCGCCGCGGTCGGCGAAGCGCTCGCCCGGCCCCGCCGGCCGCAAGTCGTGTTTGCGCGGGCCCGGACGACGGGTACCGGTACGGCAGCCGAGCCGGACGGGGTGCCTGTCGATGAACGAGCTGCCGGACGTGATCGCCGGGCGGTACGAGATCGGGTCGCTGATCGGTGAAGGGGCCACCGCCCGGGTGTACCGGGCCGTCGACCGGGAACTGGGCCGGGCGGTCGCGGTCAAGGTCTACGACCGCCACGCGGTGGCCGTGGACCAGCTGCGCCGGGCGCGGGAGAAGCGGCTGCTGGCCAGCGTCCAGCACCCGCGGATCGTCGCGTTGCACGACAGCGGCACCGAGGGGGACCGGCCGTACCTGGTGATGCAGCTCGTCGACGGGGAGAACGTCGCCGAACGGCTGCTGGCCGGGCCGTTCACCGCCGAGGAGGTGGGCGAGCTGGCGATCCGGCTGGCGGACGCGCTGGCCCACGTCCACGCCCGCCAGATCGTGCACCGCGATCTGAAGCCCGCCAACGTCCTGCTCGGTCCCGGCGGTCCGGTGCTCACCGATTTCGGCATCGCGCACGCGCTGGACTCCACGCGCATCACCGGCACCGGGCTGGTCACCGGCACCGCCGCGTACCTGGCGCCGGAGCAGATCCTGGGGGAGCAGGCCGGGCCGCCGGCCGACGTCTACGCCCTCGGCCTGATCCTGCTCGAGTGCTTGACCGCGCAGCGTGAGTTCCCCGGCACCCTGGCGGAGTCGGCGATGGCACGGCTGCACCGCGCGCCGCGCGTCCCCGCCGATACCCCGGCTCCGCTCGCGGACACGCTCCGCCGGATGACCGCCCGCGAGCCCGCGGACCGGCCGGCCGCCGCGGAGATCCCGGAGCTGCTGCGCGAGCAGCCCTGCACCGTCCGGGCGGTCCCGGTCGTGGCCCCGGCACCGCCCGGCCGACGACGGGCGTGGGCCGGCGGCCTGGCGGCGGTGGCCGCGGCTGCGGTGCTGGCGGCGGTGCTCGCGAGGCCGGCCGATCCCGGGCCCGAGCCGGCTGTCGTGCCCGAGGCTGTGCCGCCCACCGGTTCCGTCGTGGTCCCGGTTCAGGTCACCTCGTCCCCGGCGACGGCGCTGGTGGTGGCATCCTCCCAAGCCGCCCCACCGGCGGCGGCTGGAGTGGTCGCCGCACCGCCGAAGGCCGGCCCGGAGAAGCAGGCGAGTGGGCCGGCGAAGCCGCATAGCGAGCCGCATCCGGATGTCAAGCAGGCGAAGGGGCGGGGCGGGGCGCCGGGGAAGCCGTGATGTGGTGGTGGTTCGGCGGGGAGCACCAGCGTCTGCTCGGTGGCAGGTCGCGGTGGAGGAGCCTGCGTGTGGGCCGGTGAGGCCGCGTGGTGATCCGCACCGGGACGTTAAGCAGGCGAAGGGGCGGGGCGGGCCGCCGGGGAAGCCGTGACGTGGTGGTGGTTCGGTGGGGAGCACCAGCGTCTGCTCGGTGGCAGGTCGCGGTGGAGGAGCCTGCGTGTGGGCCGGTGAGGCCGCGTGGTGATCCGCACCGGGATGTCAAGCAGGCGAAGGGGCGGGGCGGGCCGCCGGGGAAGCCGTGACGTGGTGGTGGTTCGGTGGGGAGCACCTACGTCCGCTCGGTGGCAGGACGCGGTGGAGGAGCCTGCGGGTGGCCCGGTGAAGCCGCATGGCGAGCCGCATCCGGATGTCAAGCAGGCGAAGGGGCGGGCCGCCGGGGAAGCCGTGACGTGGTGGTGGTTCGGTGGCGAACACCAGCGTCCCGTGTGGACGATGGTTCAGGACTGTTCGCGTCCGTCCGGTGGCAGGACGCGGCGCAGGAGCCGGCGGATGCGGTCGAGGTCGACGTCGGCCGCCAGGCGGGCCTGCTCCGGCGGTTGCTCTGTGAGCGCGTCGACGCCGAACAGCAGGCGGGGGAGTGCCGGGTGGACGGTGAGGCCGATCAGGTCACTCGCCGCGGCGTGCGCCTCGCCGGGCGCGAGCCCCAGCGTCTGCACCAGGTGTGACGCGAGGTCGGCGGTCGTGACCTCGAAAAGGACGTCGTAGAACCCGGCCGCCAGGTCCGGCAGGCGTTCGGCTTCGGCGATCCCGAGGCGGAGCATCCGGCCCACCGACGACCAGCGCAGCAGCTGCACGAAGCGCCCGCAGTACCGCACGACCGCTTCCAGCGGGTCTTCGGCGTACGCCGCGGGCGTGCCCATCCGCTCGCCGAACAGGGCGCGGATGCGCTCGACGACCGCGAGGAACAGCGTGTCCTTGGTCGGGAAGTGCGCGTACAACGAACGCTTCGACGTCTCCGCGCGCGCCGCGATGGCGTCCATGGAGGTCCGTTCGAAGCCGGCTTCCAGGAACGCGAGCTTCGCCGCGTCGAGGATGTGCTCGCGCAGCGCTGCCCCGCGTCGGGCCATGGCGTCCACCTCAAAGTATACGGTACGGTAGAGTTTACTTCTGGTTCCGCTGAACGGAGACATCATCCATGATCGTGGTCACCGCCCCGACCGGGCAGATCGGCAGCAAGCTCGTCGCCACCCTGCTCCAGCGGCGCGAGCCGCTTCGTCTCGTCGTCCGCGACCCCGGGAAGCTGCCCGCCGGAGTGCGGGACCGGGCCGAGATCGTCGTCGGGTCGCACCGCGATCGCGACGTGCTGGACCGCGCCCTCGACGGTGCCGGCGCCCTGTTCTGGCTGATGCCGGCGGACGCGACCGCGAGCAGTCCCTACGAGGCCTACGTGAGCGCCTCGATCCCGGGTGCCGACGCCGTCGTGCGCCACGCGGTTCCCCGGGTCGTGGTCGTCTCCGCGCTCGGCCGCGGCTCGGGGATCTACGCCGGGCACGTGTCGGCCTCGCACGCGATGGAGGACCTCTTCCGCAGCACCGGCGCGCACCTGCGGGCGCTGGCGCTGCCCGCGTTCATGGACAACTTCCTGAGGCAGGCGGCCGGCATCGGGGCCGGGGTCCTCTCCGGCACCCTCCCCGCCGGCTTCGCCACGCCCTGGATCGCGACCGAGGACATCGCGGCGCTCGCCGCCGGGTACCTCCTCGACCGCGCTTGGACCGGGCAGGACACCGTCGACGTCCTCGGTGGCGAAGACCTTTCGCACCACGACATCGCCGAAATCCTCACCGACGTCCTCGGAGCGCCCGTCGCGTACCGGCCCGGGGACCGCGCCGCCGTCGAGCGTTTCCTCGTCGGCCGTGGTTTCTCCGAGGCGATGGCCCGTTCCGTGACGGACATGGACGTCGCCGGCGAACGCGGCATCAACAACGGCACGCCCCGCACCGCCGGGAACACCACGCCCACCACGTTCCGCGAATTCGCCGTCGAAGTGATCAAGCCGGCGGTGGTCGCTGCCGGGCGCTGACGGCGAGAGCACTTCCGGCGGCGGTCGGCGGGTGGGACGTCACCAGTCTCGCTGACGAGCTCGATGCGGCAATGGACTTGTGCGGGTCGGTCCGAAAAAGACCGAAGTTAAGCGGGTTGAACTGGGCGACAGTTTGTGCAACGATCGCCGCCGTCTCAGCAACCTGTTCTTCGCCGGAGTGACCTCAGCCAAGGAAGAAACGCACTATGCGATCCGCTCTTCGTCGACGAAGCCGAAGCATGATCCTCGCGGTCGCCGTCATCGGAACGGCCCTTGCCGGGTGCACCGTGGGTTCCGGGTCCGCGACCTTGGCCACCGCGACGAACCTCGCGGTCGTGCCGACCCTGCACGACGCGCTGCCGCAGGCGATCAAGGATGCCGGGGTGCTCAGGTTCGCCGGTGATTCCCATCCGCCCTACCGCACGGTCGCCCAGGACGGCATGGTCACCGGGATCGACGCCGACTTCCAGGCCGCGATCGGGCAGGTGCTCGGGGTCAGGACGCAGACCGTCGTCGTCGCCGGTCTGCCTGCCGCGCTGCAAGGCATGCTGGGCAACCGGTACGACGCGTTCAACGGCCCGGTCAAGGCCACCGCCGAGCGGGAGAAGCAGTTCGACACGATCACCTGGATGACCACCCGCACCGCCTACGTCTTCCCCGTCGGTTCGACGGCCGGGATCGCGCGGGTCGAAGACCTCTGCGGCAAGCGCATCGCGGTGGTGACCGCCAGCGTCGTCGAGGAGCAGCTGGGCAAGCTGTCTCGCTTCTGCACCGATCACCGGCACCCGGCGACGCAGACCGTCGGCCTCGACGACACCGACGCCACGCTGCTGGCCACCCGCTCGGGCCGCGCGGACGCCGCCGGGATGACGGAGGCGGCCGCGATCGACGTGACGCAGCGGCAGGGCGGGAACAAGTACGTCACCCAGACCGAGGCGCAGGGGGCGACGAAGGACGATCTGGCGTTGTACGTCCCCAAGTCCTCGAAGCTGGGCCCGGTCCTGCAGCAGGTGTTCGAAGAGCTGTTCCGGAACGGCACGTACGTCGGGATCATGTCGCGCTGGGGGCTGAACCAGGTCTCGGTCCCGAAGCCGGTGCTCAACGCGGCCACCTCGGGCTAGGCACGCGCTAGCCGAACACCCGGCGCTGGATCTCGCGGCGGTAGTCCTCCAAGGTGTTGTCGAGGTGGACCGCGGCGGCTTCGGCGGCCGCTTCCGGGTTGCCGGCGCGGATGGCCTCGAAGATCGCCGCGTGTTCCTCGATCGCCTCGGCCGCGTGGCCGCCGACCGTGCCGTGGAGGCCGATGGTGCTGGACTGGCGTTGCAGCCGCCGGGCTTCGCGGACGGACGCCAGGAAGAACTGGTTGTGGGACGCGGCCGCGATGCCGAGGTGGAAGTCTTCGTCGCCGCGGTCGAACAGGGCGGCCTCGCCGGTCAGGTGGCCTTCCCGGCAGGTTTCCGCGGCCGCCTCGATCGTGCGGAGCTCGGCCGGGGTGGCCCGGGTCGCGGCCAGCCGGGCGGCGGTCGTCTCCTGGACGCGGCGGAACTCGAACAGCATGTAGACGTGGTCCAGGTCGGTGGGCAGGAAGAAGCCCGACCACCGGGCCGAGCCGAGCATCCCTTCGTCGTCGGCCACGTAGAGGCCCCGGCCCTTCTGGGCGCGCACCCGGCCGAGGGCGGAGAGGATCTTGATCGCCTCGCGCACCACGGTGCGCGAGGTGCTCAGCCGGGCGGCGAGCTCGTTCTCCGTGGGCATGCGGTCCCCGGGCCGCAGCCGGAGCTCGGCGATGAGCTCGAGGACCCGTTCGGCGACGAGTTCGTACCCCGGCCGGTACGGGGCCGACGGCGGCTCGTCCACCGGCTCACCTCCTTCGCGCTCGGTGGTCGGAGTGTAGAGGGCTGCCGATGAGTATGACTCATTATGACTCGCCTCTTGACGAACCCCCGGCCAAGACGCTGAGATGGTGCCGCCGAAGCAGCCGTCTGCCGAAGATGTGTCTGACACATATCAGGTGCCACGATGAAGTGGAGTACCTCATGACAGTTCGTGCGCGCGCCACCGCAGCCCGTCGGCGGGCGGGCCTGGTCCTCGGTGCGGTGGCCACCCTCGCCGCGGTCACGGCCTGCGGGAACGGGGGGAGCGGCGGCGGCCAGGGCGGGTTCCAGCCGGTGCCGCAGACCGGCGGGAAGATCGTCGTCTGGGTCGACTCGACGCGGCTGCCCGCCGCCCAGGCGTACCAGAAGCAGCACCCCGCGGTGCAGCTGGACATCGTCACCTACGACGGCGACGCCAACGGCTCGAACTACCTGCAGACCAAGGTGGGCCTGTTCAACCGGACCCGCAGCGGCTGGCCGGACGTCGTGTTCAGCTCGCAGAACAACGAAGCGACGTGGGCTGTGCAGGCCGGGTTCACCGCGCCGCTGGACAAGGGCCAGGTCCCGGCCGCCACCCTGAACGGCTGGACCGCCGGCGCCAACGACCCGTGCACGGTCGACGGCACGCTCTACTGCCTGCGCAACGACCTCGCCCAGACCGTGCTCTGGTACAACGCGTCCCTGATGCGGTCCTGGGGTTACCAGGTCCCCAAAACCTGGGAGGACTACCAGGCGCTGGGGCAGCGCGTCGCGGCGGAGCACCCGGGCTACCTGGTGGGCGCGGCCGGCGACAGCTTCGCCCCCGAGATCTACCTCTGGGCCGGCAAGTGCGGCGCCAACGAGATCACCGGCCCCAAGAAGGTCAAGGTCGACACCACCAGCCCGGCCTGCACGCGGATGGCGGCCCTGCTCGACACGCTCGTGCGCAACAAGACGATGTCGACCGGGAGCGTGTTCAGCTCCGACTTCGCCAAGAACGCCGCGGACAAGATCCTCATGCTGCCCGGGCCGTCGTGGTTCGGCGGGTCGGTGTTCCAGGAGTCGCTGAAGACCCCGGCCGGGCAGATCGCCGCCGCCCCGCTGCCGCAGTGGGCCGGCGACCCGGCGCCGTCGGTGGGCAACGTCGGCGGCGGCACCTGGCTGCTGTCCGCCCACAGCGCCAACCTCAAGGACGCCACCGACTTCCTCACCTGGGTCACGACTTCCGACGAGTACCAGGGCAAGACCGCCCCGGGCTACCCGGCGTACGGCCCGGCGGCCAAGACGTGGCTGGCGAAGCAGGCCTCCGGCGGGTACTACGCCAACGACGTCACCGGCCCCCTGCAGGCGGCGGCCCCGCAGGTGTGGCGCGGGTGGGGCTACGGTCAGTTCAGCCAGGAGGCGATCTGGGCCGCGACCGTCACCCCGGGCCTGACGGCGGGCAAGCCGATCGTCTCGATGCTCCCGGAGTGGCAGACCGCGATCACCGACTACGCGCAGTCGAACGGGTACGAGGTCAGCCGGTGACGCGACGGCGGACGTTCCGGCCGGGCCGGTCCGGGCACCTGTTCGTCGCCGCCTACGTCGTCCTGCTGATCGCGTTCGGCGTCGTCCCCACGGTGTACGCGGTGTACTTCGCCTTCACCGACGCGGGCGACGAATTCGCCGGCGTGGCGAACTTCGTCGAGGCCGCGAGCGACTTCCGGTACCTCGCCGCGGTCGGGCACGTGACGCTGTACCTCGTGCTCTGGCTGGTGTCCCTGGTGGTGTTCGTGGTCGCGCTGGCGCTGCTGCTGCACCGCCTGGGAGCGGCCGCCGTCAGCAGGGCGCTGCGGTTCCTCTACTACATCCCGGGCGCGCTGGCCGGGGCCGCGAGCGTCATGGTGTGGCTGTTCCTGCTCGACCCGGCGGTGAGCCCGGTGAGCGCGCTGCTGCGCGCGTTCGGGTTCGACACCTTCGGCCAGGTCGTCGCGCCGGAGCACCTCCCGGTCCTGTTCACGCTGATCGCCTTCTGGACCGGGGCGGGCGGCTGGATCGTCGTGCTGTACGGCGCGCTGAACACCATCTCGCCCGAGCTGCTGGAGGCCGCGCGGATCGACGGCGCCGGGGCGTGGCAGACGGCGTGGCGGATCCAGATCCCCCTGCTGCGCAAGTGGATCGTCTACATGGTCATCCTGGCCTTCGCCGGCGGGACCCAGCTGTTCGTCGAACCGCAGCTGCTGTCGCAGGCGAGCGTCGGCGTGGCCGGGCGCGACTACTCGCTCAACCAGCTCTCCTACGACTTCGCCTTCCAGATCAACAACGTCAACACCGCCGCGGCGATCTCGGTGGAGCTGCTGGTGGTCGGGCTCGTCGTCGCCGGGGTGTTCGTCGCGCGATCGGGGTTCTTCGATGCCGACTGAGGGCGCCCGCCGGCGCGTGAACCCGCTGCCGGCCTTGATCCTGGTGCTGTTCCTGGTGTTCTTCGTGCTCCCGCTGCTGTGGCTCGTGCTGGCGGCCACGAAGACCGACGACCAGCTCGTGCACGGGAACCCGCTGTCCTTCGGCTCGTGGCGGGCGCTGGCGGACAACTGGAGCGCGCTCACGTCCTTCCAGGACAACGCCATCTTCCACTGGCTGGGCAACTCCGCGCTCTATTCGTTCGTGGCGCTGGCGATCACGCTGGGCGTGGCGATCCCGGCCGGCTACGCGCTCGCCATGACCGAGTTCCGCGGCCGCAAGACGCTCCTCGTCGCGACGCTGGTGGTCATGCTGATGCCGAACGCCACCCTCGTCGTGCCGCTGTTCCTCGAACTCAACGCGGTGCGGCTGATCGGCTCGATGTGGTCGGTCGTGCTGCCGTACGCTTTCTACCCGTTCGGCGTGTACCTGACCTACATCTACTTCACCACCGCCGTGCCCCGCGACCTGCTCGACGCGGCCGAGCTCGACGGCTGCACGCAGTTCGGGGTGTTCCGGCGCGTCGCGCTGCCGCTGGCCGCGCCGATCGTCGCACTGGTCGGGTTCTTCAGCTTCGTGGCCAACTGGACGAACTACTTCCTGCCCTACGTCCTGCTGCCGCAGAGCGACCAGTTCCCGGTCCAGGTGGGCCTGGGCACCCTGCTGAACTCGGTGCCGCAGTTCAACCCGACGGTCGGCACCGCGGCGGTGCAGCGCCCGGAGCTGGCGCTGGCCACGCTGCTGGCGATCACGCCGGTGCTCGTCGTTTTCCTGTTCTCCCAGCGCTTCCTGGTCGCCGGGATGCTGGCCGGCGCGACCAAGGAGTGACGTGCACCCCGTCATCACGGCCTCGGTGCCGCTGCTCGAACCGCCGGGCTGGGCGCTCGCCCAGCGGGAGCTGTTCGCCCTGCTCGACCGCGCCTGGCGGCAGTTCGCCCGGGACTTCACCGGCCCGGACGGGCGGCTCGTCTACGCGGACGCGCTCACCACCCGCGACGGCGTCGACGACTTCTACGAGACGTTCTTCAACTGGCCCCAGCTCTACCTGCTCGGCGGCGCCGACGACCTGCTCGCCGAGTCGGAGCGGCACTGGGAAGGCGTCACCCGGCAGCTGACCGAGCTGGGCATGCTGGCCGGCGGATACGAACGCGGCTACGACTGGTTCCACCAAGGCGAAAGCCTGCTGCTGCTGTACTTCCTGTGCATGGCGGCGCCCGGGCGGTGGCGCGCTCGCGCGCTGCGGTTCGCGGAGCTCTACGTCGACCCGGCCCACGGCAACTACGACCCCGCGCACCGGATCATCCGCCGTCCGCACAACGGCAGCGACCCCGCCCGCGAAGGACTCTTCGACGGCGGCTCGTACCCGTGGCTGCCGCACGAAGCCGAGCTGTACGGCTTCCCGCTCGAATGGCTGCTGCCGGCGGACGCCGGGGAGCCACCGCGAGAGCGTGATCCCCGCCTGGGCGAAGAGATGCGGCGGCGGATCGGGGTGGGGGACACCGCGGTCAACCTCGCCGCCTCCGGGCTCGTGTTCAACGCGCTGCTGCTGTCCGGCGAAGAACGCTACCGCGAGTGGCTCGCCGAGTACGTCGGCGCGTGGCGGGAGCGCGCGGCGGCCAACAACGGCATCCTCCCCGACAACGTCGCTCCCGACGGGACCGTCGGCGGGCTGCTGGAGGGCCGCTGGTACGGCGGGCACTACGGCTGGTCCTGGCCGCACGGCTGGTACAGCGTCGGGCACGCGGCCGTCGTCGCCGCCCTGTCCGCCGCGCTCGCCACCGGCGACGACACGTTCACCGACCTGGTGCGCCCGGCGCTGGACGAAATCATCGCCCACGGCAAGGTGATGGCGTTCACCGAAGCGGACTCCAGCCTCGCGTCCAAGTGGACGGTGCAGCTGCGCGAGGACGTCGGCACCCCGACGCTGCACGTGCCTTTCCGCCACGACGACCGGGGCTGGTTCGACCACAACCCGATGCTGATGGGCGTGCCGGTCGCGCTGTGGCACCACTCGGGCGCGGCCGTCGACCGGGACCGCCTCGACCGGCTGCGCGCGGCCGGCGGCCACGACTGGCGGACCGTCCGGCCGTTCCGCAGCAAGGAAGAGGCCGGGCACGAGGAGCCCTGGTTCGCCTACCTGGCCGGGGACAACCCGGAGTACCCGGAGCGGATCCTCGCCGCCGCCCAGGCCCAGGTCCGCCACCGGCTGGCGCGGATGGCGCGGTACCGCGGCCGTCCCGTTCCCGAGGCCGACATCCACCTGTGGCAGCAGTCCAACCCCGTGGTCACCGAAGCGCTGGTGCAGCTCACGTGGGGCGGTCCGCAGGTGATCTACAACGGCGGCCTGCAACAGGCCCGCGTCCGCTACCACGACGCGGCCGCGCGACGCCCCGGCCTGCCCCCGTCGGTGGCGGCGCTGGTCTCCGCCATCGATCCCGGGGCGACCGTGGTCGAGCTGGTCAACCTGGACCCGGCAGCGCCGCGGTCGGTCGTCGTCCAGGCCGGCGCGTTCGCCGAGCACCACTTCCGGACCGCGAGCTACACGACGTGCGACGACCCGTCGTGGATCGGCGGCCTGTACGACTACGGCCACCGCGAACCGGTTGTGACGCAACGCTCGATCGACCTCGACGGCCCGTGGCTGCGGGTGGAGCTGCCGCCCTCCACCCGGATCCGCCTGACGCTGCGGCTGGCGCTGCGGGCCCGTCCGCCGTCGTACGCGACTCCGTTCGAAGAGCCGGAAGGGACGGGGTGACCCGCCCACTTCGCTGGCTGCGAGCGGGGGAGCGCGCCACACCCGCCCTCGCCGTCGCCCGGTCTACTGGCCGCCGCCGAGGCGGTACTCCGCGTTCACCAGCTCCAGCAGCTCGGCCACCGACGTGTCCGCGGATGCCCGGTCGAACGTGATTTCCCCGTGCTGCACCAGGTTCACCCGGTCGCAGACGTCCACCACCTGGCCGTAGTTGTGGGCGATGAGGATGATCGCGATGTCCCCGCGCTGCTTCAGTTCCTGCAGCAGGCGCAGGATCACCGCGCTCTCCTTGGCGCCCATCGCGGCGAGCGGCTCGTCGAGCAGCAGCAGCTTCGCGTTCGAATACACCGACCTCGCGACCGCGATCGCCTGCCGCTGGCCGCCGGAGAGCATGCCGACCTCGGTGGTCACCGACGGGATGCTGATGCCGATCGAGTCGAGCGCCTCGCGCGCGCGGCGCTTCATCTCCCCGCGCCGCAGGAACGGCAGCGGGCGGTGCGTCAGCTCGCGGTTCAGGTGCAGGTTCAGGTAGACGGGCAGGTCGTCGACCATCGCCAGGTCCTGGAACACCGTCTCGATGCCCAGCGACCTCGCGTGCACCACCGACTTCAGCGTCACCGGCTCGCCCTCGAACAGGAGACGGCCGCCGTCGGGCTGGTGGTAGCCGGTGAAGATCTTGATCAGCGTCGACTTGCCCGCGCCGTTGTCCCCGATGAGCCCGAGGATTTCGCCGCGCCCCACGTGCAGGGAAATGTCGGTGAGCGCGGCGACCGGCCCGAAGCTCTTGCTGATGCCTTCGGCACGGATGACGTCGGTCATGCCACCTCCCGGGAGCCGACGCGTTTGCGCACCACGATCAGCGTCACGTTCAGCACCATCGCGCCCAGGATGGCGGCGCCGAGCACGACGTTGAACGCGTTCGCGCTGATCCCGGTCAGGTTGAACCCGTCGAACACGATGCCGAGCAGCAGCGCGCCCAGGAACGCACCGGCCACCGTCCCCGATCCGCCGAGCAGCGCCGTCCCGCCGATGACGGCCGCCGCCACCGCGAAGAACATCGTCGTGAACCCCCCGTTCGTCGGGTCGTACGAGCCGACCCGGGTGCCCTGCAGGATGCCGGCGAGCCCGGCCAGGGTGCTGGTGACCGCGAAGTTGACCACCTTCACCCGGTTGACCGGGATACCGGACTCCGCGGCGCCGACCGGATTGCCGCCGGTGGCCTGCGTGTGGATGCCGAAGCGCGTCGCCGAGAGCACCACCTGCATCACGACGACCACGCCGATCGCCCACAGGAACTCCGTCCAGCGCGCGCCGCCGAACACCTCGAGCACCGCGCTGTCCTTCGGCGCCCCGACCGGCCGGGCGTTGGAGATGACGAGCACCAAGCCCTGCAACAGGAACGCCATGCCGAGGGTGGTGATGAAGGACGGGATCGTCAGCACGGTCCGGATCAGCCCGTTCACCACGCCGATCAGCGCGCTCAGCACGATCGCGGCGAGCAGCGCGAGCCACAGCGGCCAGCCGTTGACGAAGAACTGCATCAGCAGGAACGGGGACAGGGTGAAGACGAAGCCGGCCGACAGGTCGATCTCCCCGCAGATCAGCAGCATCACCTGCCCCGCGGCGATGATCGACCACGGCGCCACGTACTGGGCGATCGTCTGGTAGTTGTCCGCGGAGTTGAACGCGCCGGTCGTCACCGTGAAGTAGATCCCGGCGGCGATCGTGACCAGCAGGATGCTCAGTTCCTTGACCCGCATCACGCCGAGCAGCAGCGATCTCACGTCGTCGCCCCGCTACCGGCTCAGCACCGACGCGGGCGGCAGCGGGATCGAGCCCGGCATCGCGATCACGTCCTTGTTGTCGCCGCCTTCGAACCGGCTCTTGGCCGTCGCGTACGGGCCGACGTTCTCCTTGGTGACGAACGTGAGGCCGGTGTCGGTGACCGGCGGCGCGAC
This sequence comes from Amycolatopsis sp. cmx-4-83, assembly GCF_046548815.1. Lineage (NCBI taxonomy): Bacteria > Bacillati > Actinomycetota > Actinomycetes > Pseudonocardiales > Pseudonocardiaceae > Amycolatopsis > Amycolatopsis sp. cmx-4-83. The sequence continues at coordinate 139,208 of NZ_JAEBEF010000013.1, forward strand.
CAGCGTGCCGGACAGCCGGAACAGGTACAGGTAGAGCACCGACAGGAAGCCCTGCAGGTACGGGGACTGGTCGATGGTGAAGTCGAGCGCGCCGCCCTTCACCCCGGTGACCGTGTCGTCGAGCAGGTCGAACCCGCCGCCGCCGATCTTGCCGGTCAGGCCGCGGTCGGCGATGAGCTTCGCGCACGCGGCGGTGCTGCCCGCGTCGACCGCGTAGATCCCTTTGGCCGCGGTGTTCCCGGTGTAGGCGGCGGTCATCGCGTTGAGCTCGCCGGCCTGCTCGGCGCCGGTGTTCACCGACTGGACGCGCACGCCGGGCGCGGCCTGCTTGAGGGCGTCGGTGATGCCGTCGAGCCGCGGCTGGACGTTGTTGCCGCCCGGCTGGGAGATGCCGACCAGGATGTCGCCGGAGGTGACCTTCTGCGCGATGCGCTGCCCCATCCGGAAACCGGACAGGTACAGGTCCTGGCCGACGTAGGTCAGCGGGTAGTTGCCGGCCGCGTTGGCGTTGTATGCGATGACGGGAATGCCTTGGCCGAGCGCGCGTTTGGTGAGGTCGACGAACGCGTTGTCGTCGGTCAGGGCCACGGCGATCCCGTCGGCCTTGCCGGTGATCGCGGTCTCCATGGCGCTCGCCATCTGGGCGACGTTGCCGTTCTCCGAGCCGGTCCACTGTGGCTCGGGCACCCCGAGCAGGGCCGCGGCGTCGGCGAGGCCGGTTCGCGTCGGCACGAAGAACGAGTTCGTGGTGACGTGGTTGACGAACACGAACCGCCACTGCGGCGTGCCCGGGAATGGCCCGGACCGGCCCCCGTTCTGGCCTTCTTGGACGCTCGTGCACGCGGTGAGCAGCGCGCTCGCCGCCACGCCTCCGGCCCCCAGATACTTGAGCGCGGATCTCCGGGAAGTGCCTGTTCCAGCTGTCATGGTGACCCCGAATCCATCTCAGCGGCAGTGCTTCGGCTACGACGGGTCTCTCGCGGTGAGGCGTCAAAAAGGTAGCAGACGTATGATGTCTCGACCAGACTTTTGTGGACGCAACCTTGCTTCTGGACTTTTTGGCGGCGGAAGCGTAGCCATACGTATGTTGTCTGTCCGGAGTGTTCGAGGGAGAGGTGGCGACCTTGCCCGAGGTGATCAGCGCGATCGAAGCCGTCGACGTCCGCTTCCCGACGTCGCTGAGCCTCGACGGTTCCGACGCGATGAACCCGGAACCCGACTACTCCGCCGCCTACGTGACCATCCGCACGAGCACGGGGGAGGAGGGGTACGGCCTCGCGTTCACCGTCGGCCGCGGCAACGACGTGCAGGTCGCCGCCGTCCGGGCCCTGGTGCCGTTGGTCGCGGGGATGCCGGTCGAGGACGCGCTCGCCGATCTCGGCGGTTTCTCGCGCCGCCTCACCGGCGACAGCCAGCTCCGGTGGCTGGGCCCCGACAAGGGCGCGATCCACATGGCGGCGGCGGCGATCGTCAACGCCGTGTGGGACCTGCGGGCGCGCCGCGAAGGCAAGCCGGTCTGGCGGCTGCTCGCCGGGCTGCCGCCGGCGGAACTGGTCGATCTGGTCGACTTCCGGTACCTGCGGGAAGCGCTTACCCGGGACGAGGCCCTCGACATCCTCCGCCGCGCCGAACCCGGCCGGGCCGCGCGGCAGGCCGAGCTGCTCGCGTCGGGTTATCCCGCCTACACCACGACTCCCGGCTGGCTCGGCTACGCGCCGGAGAAACTCGCGGCGCTCGCGGCGGAGGCGGTCGAGGCCGGGTTCACCCAGATCAAGCTCAAGGTCGGGGCCGACCTCGACGAGGACGTCCGGCGGCTCCGGCTGGCCCGCGAGGTCGTCGGCCCGGACGTGCGGATCGCCATCGACGCCAACCAGGTGTGGGGTGTCGACCAGGCCATCGCGTGGCTGCGGCCGCTGGCGGAGTTCGACCCGTACTGGATCGAAGAGCCGACCTCACCCGACGACGTGCTCGGCCACGCCGCGATCCGCCGGGCGGTCGCGCCGATCAAGGTGGCCACCGGGGAGCACACGCACAACGCGGTGATGTTCAAGCAGCTGCTGCAGGCGGAGGCGATCGACGTCCTGCAGCTCGACGCGAGCCGGGTCGCCGGCGTCACCGAGAACATCGCGATCCTGTTGCTGGCCGCGAAGTTCGGCGTGCCGGTGTGCCCGCACGCCGGCGGGGTCGGGCTGTGCGAAATGGTGCAGCACCTGGCGATGTTCGACTTCGTCGCGGTGAGCGGGACGCGGCACGACCGCGTCATCGAGTACGTGGACCACCTGCACGAGCACTTCGTCGACCCGGTGCGGGTCGAGCGCGGGAGGTACCTGGCTCCGGAGCGGCCCGGCCTCGGCGCCCGGCTGCACCCCGGATCCCTCGCGCGCTACCGGTACCCCGACGGTCCGGCCTGGCAAGAAGAAGCGGTGGTGGTCGCATGAGCACCGGCCCGCACACCCGTCCGCAGCCCGTCAACGAGGAGAGGTCATGAAGATCCGCTACCTGTGCGCCGTCGCGCTCGTCGCGGCCGGCGTGCTCGCCGGCTGCAGCAGCGGCGGCACGACGGCGTCCGGCGGCACCGTCGTCGGCGTCGACTACCCGCGCTCGGACACCGACTTCTGGAACGCCTACATCAAGTACGTGCCCCAGTTCGCCGGGCGGTTCGGGCTCGACCTCAAGACGACGAACTCGCAGAACGACGTCGCCACGCTGACCGCCAACGTGCAGACGATGATCAGCCAGGGCGTCAAGGGTGTCGTCATGGCGCCGCAGGACACCGCGGCGATCATCCCGACGCTGCAGCAGCTGGCGGGCAAGAAGATCCCCGTCGTGTCCGTCGACACCCGACCCGACCAGGGCAACGTCTACATGGTCGTCCGGGCGGACAACCGCGCCTACGGGGAAAAGGCGTGCCGGTTCCTCGGCACGAAGCTCGGCGGCCGCGGCAAGGTCGTGATGCTGCAGGGCGACCTCGCCTCGATCAACGGGCGCGACCGCACCGAGGCCTTCGACGACTGCATGAAGCAGAACTTCCCCGCCGTCACGGTGTTCGGCGAAGCCACCAACTGGGACGCCGGCACCGCGGCCCAGAAACTGCAGACGCGGCTGACCGCGAACCCGGACATCAAGGGCGTCTACATGCAGTCCAGCTTCGCGCTTTCCGGGACGCTGCAGCTGCTGAAGCAGCGGGGCCTGCTCGTGCCGCCGTCCGATCCGAAGCACGTGTTCGTCGTGTCCAACGACGGTATTCCCGAGGAGCTCGAGAAGATCCGGGCCGGCGAAATGGACGCGACGGTGTCCCAGCCCGCGGACCTGTTCGCCCAGTACGCGTTGCAGTACGTCAAGGACGCGATCGACGGCAAGAAGCCGGTGCCGGGCCGGACCGACCACGACAGCACCATCGTGGCCGTGCGCGACGGCCTGATGGAGGACCAGCTGGCCGCGCCGCTGGTCACCGCCGACGGCGCGGTCTTCGGGCCGGTGGCCAGCGTCAAGGTCGACGACAAGTCGTTGTGGGGCAACAGCAAGAGCTGACCGCCTCGGGAAGGAGGTGACCATGAGCACGGTGCCCGTCGTCGAAGCGCGGCAGGTGGTCAAGCGCTACGGCGCCACCACCGCGCTGGACCACGCCGACCTCACCGTCCTACCGGGACAGACGCACGCCCTCGTCGGCCGCAATGGCGCCGGGAAGTCGACGCTCGTCGCCGTCCTCACCGGCCTGACCGCGCCGGACTCCGGATCGCTGCTGATGAACGGCGAGCCCGTGCCCCGGCTGTCCGAACGGGACGGCTGGCGGTCGCGGGTCGCCTGCGTGTACCAGCGCTCGACGATCATCCCGGACCTTTCGGTGGCGGAGAACCTGTTCCTGAACCGGCAGGAGACGCTGCGCGGGTTCGTGCGCTGGTCCGCGGTGCGGCGGGCGGCCACCCAGCTGCTCGAACGCTGGTCGGTGGACGTCGACGTCCGCCGGCCGGCGGGGGAGCTCGGGGTCGAGCAGCGGCAGTTCATCGAGATCGCCCGATCGCTGTCCTTCGGCGCGCGGTTCGTCATCCTCGACGAGCCGACCGCGCAGCTGGACGGCGGCGCCATCACCCGGCTGTTCGGCCACATCGCCGAGCTGCAGCGCCAGGGCGTGACGTTCCTGTTCATCAGCCACCACCTGCAGGAGGTCTACGACATCTGCGACACGGTCACGGTCTACCGCGACGCCCGCCACGTCCTGACCGCCCCGGTCGCCGACCTGCCGAAGCCCGACCTCGTCGCGGCGATGACCGGCGAGAACGCCGTCGTGGCCGAAGAACGCGCGTCGTCGGCGCGGCGCGGCCCGGCCGTGCTCCGGGTGCGCGAGCTGAGCCTCGCCCCGCACTACGCGGGCGTGTCCTTCGAAGTCGCGCCCGGCGAGATCGTCGGGCTGGCCGGCGCCGGCGGCAGCGGCAAGACCGAGGTCGCCGAAACGCTCGCCGGACTGCGGGCGGCCGATTCGGGCACCGTCGACGTCGGTGACCACCGCCCCCGCCCCGGCGACGTTCCGGCGGCACTCGCCGCCGGGCTCGGCTTCGTCCCGGAAGACCGCCACCACCAGGGGCTCGTGCCCGGGATGTCGGTCGCGGACAACACCACGTTGTCCGTCATGGACCGGCTCGGCCCGGGCATCTTCGTCCGGTCCGGGCTTCGCGACCGGCTGGCCGGGACGATGATCGACCGGCTCGAGGTGAAGACACCCGGCCCCGGGCTCGCGGTGTCGGCGTTGTCCGGCGGCAACCAGCAGAAGGTCGTCATGGCCCGTGCGCTCGCCGGTGATCCCCGGGTGCTCGTGCTGATCACCCCGACCGCGGGCGTGGACGTGCGGTCGAAGGAATTCCTCCTCGGCAAGGTGGCCGAAGCCGCGGCCGGGGGCACCGCGGTGCTGATCGCGTCGGACGAGCTGGACGACCTGCGCCTCTGCGACCGCGTGCTGGTGCTGGTCCACGGCCGGCTCACCACCGGGCTGGCCGCCGGCTGGCGGGACCACGAGGTCGTGGCCGCCATGGAAGGAGTCGACCTCGATGCCTGAGAGCCCCACCGCGTTGCGTGCCGCGGCGCGGACCGGATCCGCTGCCGCGCGACCGCCACGGCGTATCGCCTTCGCCCGCCTGCGCGATTTCGCCCTGGTGCCCGGGATCCTCGCGATCGCCGTGGTCGGCCAGCTGGTGAACCCGGTGTTCCTGCAGTACGACAACGTGCTCAACATCCTGCAGACCATGTCGGAGATCGCGTTGCTGGTGCTGGCGCAGACCCTCGTCCTGGTCGTGGGCAAGATGGACCTGTCGCTCGAATCCACTTTCGGCCTGGCGCCCGGCGTCGCGGCCTGGCTGACGATCGAGGGCGGCCACTCGCTCGGCCTCCTGCCCTCGTGGACCGCGGTTCCCGTGGTGCTCGCGGTCGGCGTGCTGGTCGGGGTCCTCAACGCCCTGCTGATCGTCCGGTTCGGGCTGAGCGGGTTCGTGGTCACCCTCGGCATGCTGATCGTGCTGCGTGGCCTGCTCACCGGGATCTCCGGCGGCCAGACGTTCTTCGGCATGCCCGAGTCGATGCTCTACCTCGGCACCACGCTGTGGGCCGGGATCCCGGCCTCCATCTGGATCTGCGTGCTGCTGTTCGCCGGCGGTGCCGTGCTGCTCGGGTACACCCGGTTCGGCCGCAGTCTCTACGCGATCGGCGGCAACGAGGACGCGGCGAAGGCCGGTGGGATCCGGACCGACCGCATCGTGTGGATCGTCCTCATCGGCGCGAGCGTGCTGGCCGCGCTCGGCGGGCTGCTGCTTTCGGGCCGGCTCGCTTCGGTGGCCGCCGGCCAGGGCAACGGCTACATCTTCACGGTCTTCGCCGCGGCGGTCATCGGCGGCGTCAGCCTGAACGGCGGCCGGGGCACCGTGTTCGGCGCCTTCACCGGGATCCTGCTGCTGTACATGATCCAGAACGTGCTCACGCTGGCCGGCGTGCCCGCGCAGTGGATCGGGGCGCTCAACGGCACGATCATCCTGGTGGCGCTGGTGATGTCCCGCATCACCAGCGGTAAACGGCAGGGTTGAGAGGCGGTCTCGCCGTGGCTACCCGACCACGCTCGTGAGGAAGGTGCGGACTTCGGCGGCGAGGGTGCGCATCTCCTCACCGGCCGCGTGCACGGTGGTGGTCTCGAAGCGCCACTCCTCGGCCGGCGGCCGGTCGTGGATGCCCCACGTCAGGTGGACGTGGCCGCCCGAGCGGTGTTCGGCCGAGATCGTCAGGTCGTGTTCCAGGGAATGCCAGGCGCGCGCCCCTTCCCAGCCGCGGAAGTCCTCGGCCAGCGCGGCGAGGAAGGCGTCGAGGCCGTCGCCGTCCCACGTCCGCACCCGGGTCTCGACGCTCACCTGTGTCCCGCGGGCCTTCACCAGGAAGTCGAGCGCGGGATCGTTCCCGAACGGCCTCGCCGGCTCGGTCAGGAGCAGGTGGACCGGTCGTGGTCCGGGATCTCCCACGTGGACCGTCGGGCCGTCTTCGATCATTCGAGCAGGTTAGAAGCCGTGAGACTCGATGACCAACTGCCGGCTCCGCGCCGTCGGTACCCGCTAAGCGTCGTCCAGGGTTCGCAGCTCGGCCAGGTGGTCGCGCAGCCAGCGCTCGGACGTGTCCACGTGCATCAGCGCGGCGGCGGTGGCCACGGCGGGGTCGCGGCCGGCCAGCGCGTCGTAGATCGCCCGGTGCTGGGACAAGGTCTCGTGCGTGGCGCCGCGGTCGACGGTGCCGCGCCAGATCCGCGCGCGCAGCGTCCGCGAGGAGATGCCGTCCAGCAGGGCGGTCAGGGTTTCGTTGCCCGCGGCGGTGATCACCTCGCGGTGGAAGGCGGCGTCGAGCACGGTCAAGCGCTCGACGTCTTCGACCGCTTCCTGCATCGCGTCGAGCAGCTCGGCCACGGTCCGCAGCCGGTCGTCGGTGATCCGGGTGGCGGCGAGGCCGGTGGCCGCCGGTTCCAGGAGCCGCCGCACCTCGGTCAGCTCCAGCACGGTGCCGTCCTGCATGAGCGAGACCGCGTTGCCGAGGCCTTCCAGCAGCAGGCCGGGCGCGAGGCTGGTGACGTAGGTGCCGTCGCCGCGGCGCACTTCGAGGACTCGCGCCAGCGCCAGCGCCTTGACGGCTTCCCGCGTGGGACTGCGGGAAATCCCGAGTTCGGCGGCCAGCTCGTGCTCGGGCGGCAGCCGCGAACCCGCCGGGAACCGGCCGGAGCGGACGAACTCCCGGATCCGGTCGATCGCTTCGTCGGTCAGGGACCTCGCCATGGTGCTCCTCGGACAGTGCTTGGCGAGATCCTATCAGTCATGTGATGAATGCTTGCGGATCGCGGCGTTGTTCGCCTTATTCGACGGATTCTCCGGCAGATGATCACCAGACGTATGATGTTCACGCTGCTGTCGTCAAATCAGGCCGGTCGGTGTCACCGCCGGGCGGCGGCCAGCCACTCCCGCAGCGCGGCCGCCTGGTCCGGGTCGGCGTCCGGCACCGGCGCGCCGCTGATCGTCGCCACCAGCGTGTGGTACTTCTTCAGCAGCTTCAGGCCGGTCGACTCGGCCGGCCACCGCGCGGCCCTGCCGTCCGGGGCGGCGTAGGCGGACTCCTGTGGGCCACGCTCCCCGGTCATGGCGGCGACGAGGTCGGCGGCGCCGTCGGCCTGCCGCGCCGCTCGGGCTTCGAGCATGAGCTTCCGGTGCTCTTCGAGGCGGGCCAGCATCTCCGGCGTGGTCATCAGCCGGCCGCGATCGGCGGCGAAGGTGCGGTGGTAGAAGTCCCGCACCGACGTCCGGAAGTCCTCGTCCCGCACGAGATCGGCCAGCTCGATCCACGCTTCGAGCTGCTCGACGTACGCGGGGTGGACGTCCAGCCCCTCGGTCACGAACTCCCAGAACGCGGCGACGAGCCGGTCCCGCTCGTCGTCGGACAGGGAGACGAGCTTGTGCAGCAGGCCGACCTGGTCCGCGGTCGTCTCCTGCCGCACGATGGTCCGCAGCACGGCGCGGCGGGCCCGGAACTGCCGCAGCCGGTCCTCCACCAGCCGCAGGTGCGCGCGGGCCAGGTCGGGCAGGGTGCTCTCCTCGGCCAGCACCCGGCGGATGTCGGCCAGCCCGGCACCGAGGTCGCGCAGGGTTCGCACGAGCTCGAGCCGGGAAATGGCCTGCACGTCGTAGCGCCGGAAGCCGCCTTCGGTGAGAGCGGTGGGCGTGACGACGCCTTCGTCGGCGTAGAACCGGATCGCGCTCACGCTCAAGCCGGTGCGGTGAGCGACGTCCCCGATGGGGTACAGCTCGGTCATGACACCACTATGGGAGCTCAAGTGGCTTGAGGGTCAAGGACTCCGCTGCCAGCCCGGTCAGGTGGCGAACTGCCACCAGTTCACGTTGAACAGGTAGCCGCTGCCGCCGGTGAAGCGCAGCACCAGGTCCTGGGTGCCGGTGGCGCCGGTGACCGGGCAGGACACCGACGTCCACGTCTGCCAGCCGCCGGTCCCCGCGACCGTGCAGCGGCCCACGACCGTGCCGGTGGTGCTGCCCAGGCGCAGCTCGATCGTCCCGCCGGCGGCCGCGGAAGCGACTCGCGCGGTGAACGTCTTCGCGCCCGCGCCGAAGGCGACGTTGCGGACCTTGATCGAGTCGCCGTTTTCGAGCCACCCGACGTCCATACCGCCTTCGGCAGCCGGTTCGGTTTCGATGCCGGAGCCCCAGGCGATCGTCTCCGCCTCCTGCCGGGTGTACGGGTTCAGCGTGTCGGCCGGTGGCGGCCCGGCGCCGGTCATGGTGATCGCCGGGATGCTCCCGTCGGCGTTGTAGGCGAACTTCTCCACCGCCACCGAGCGGGTGTAGCCGCCCCCGCCGGGGAGGGCACCGTTGTGGTAGAAGAAGTACGAGCCGCCCTTGAAGTCCACCAGCCCCGGGTGGTTGGTGAAGCTGCTGCCCTGCGTCGGCATCACCGTGCCCCGGTAGGTCCACGGACCGGTGGGGCCGGGCGAGGTGGAGTAGCCGATGAACTCCGAGCAGCACTTGGCCGCGAACACGTTGTAGTACAAGCCGTTGCGCTTGAAGACCCACGGGCCTTCCTCGTACAGCGTCGGGCGGCTGGCGTTGCCGGTCCGCGTGCCGAACCCGGCCGTGGTGAGCGGGATCTGCGTGGGACCGCTCGAGATCGACGTCATGTCGGCGTTCAGGCGCACGTACCAGAGGTTGGGGTTGCCCCAGTACAGGTACGCCTGGCCGGTGTCGTCGATGAACACCGTGGGGTCGATTTCGCCGTTCTCGACGAGCGGGTGGCCGAGCGCGTCGCGGAACGGCCCGGTGGGGCTGTCCGCGACGCCGACGCCGATGGCCATCCGGCCGGTGGCGCGGTCGACCACCGGGACGTACCAGTAGAACTTGCCGTTGCGCTCGACGGCCTGCCCGGCCCAGGCGTCCTGCTTCGCCCAGCTGAACGTCGCCAGGCTCATCGGCGAGCCGTGGTCGGTCCAGTTGACCATGTCGGCGGACGACCAGACGCGCCAGTCCTTCATGGTGAAGTACGTGGAGCCGTCCTCGTCGTGCCCGGTGTAGAGGTAGACCCGGCCGTTGTGCACCAGCGGCGCCGGGTCCGCCGTGTAGATGTGCTGCACGATCGGGTTGTCCGCCCGGGCGGCGCCGGGCAGGACGGCGACGGTGGCGACGACGGCGGTCGCCCCGGCGAGCAGGCGGGTCAGGCGGCGGCGCACGTGGACGTCACCCCTTCGGCGCTGCCGGTGCCCTGGAAGCCGAACTCGGTGGACTGCCCGGCCGCGACGGTGCCGTTGTAGCCGACGTTGGCCCACGTGACGGTGCCCGACGTGCCGCTGTTGCCCGCGCTCCACGAGCTGGTGACGGCGGCACCGGACGGCAGGACCGTCGTCACGCGCCAGCCGGTCAGGCCGGCGGCGCCCGCGGTGACCTTGACGGTCGCGACGAAGCCGCCGTTCCAGGAGTTCAGGGAAACCGACGCGCTGCAGCTGCCCGGGACCGGTGTGGTCGTGGTCGTGGTGGGCGTCGTCGGGGTGGTCGGGGTCGTCGGCGTGGTGGTCACGGTCGGGCCGCCGGCGTTCAGTGCGTCGAGAACGCTGTTGTACGCGGCTTTTTTGTTGCCGTTGTTGTCGAAGAGCAGCGGGTTCTGGCCGGTGCGCCACGAGTCGCTGTCGCGGATGCCCCAGACCGTGATGCCGGCGCAGCGCGAGACGGCGAGGCAGGCGCGGGTGACCGTGCCGTAGACCGCGGCCTGGTTGGAACCGGAGATGTCCAGCTCGGTGATCTGGACCTCGACGCCGAGGTCGGCGAACCGCTGCAGGTTGGCCTGGTAGTCACCGGGCGCGGAGTTGGTCAGGTGGGACTGGAAGCCGACGCAGTCGATCGGGACGCCGCGGGACTTGAAGTCGCGGACCATGTTGTACACACCGGTGCTCTTCGCGTTGACGCCGTCGGTGTTGTAGTCGTTGTAGCAGAGCTTCGCGCCCGGGTCGGCGGCGCGGGCGGCGCGGAAGGCGGCTTCGATCCAGTCGTTGCCGGTGCGCTGCAGGTTGGAGTCGCGCCGCCCGCCGCCGCCACCGTCGGCGAACGCCTCGTTGACGACGTCCCACGCGTACACCTTGCCCTTGTAGTGGGTGGCGACCTGGGTGACGTGGTTGAGCGCGGCCTGGCGCAGGTCCGAGCCGCTCAGGCCCTGGGCCCAGCCCGGTTGCTGCTGGTGCCACAGCAACGCGTGCCCGCGCACCCGCTTGCCGTTGCCGACCGCCTGGTTGAGGATGCGGTCGCCGCCGCTGTAGTTGAACTGCCCGCGGTTGGGCTCGGTGGCGTCCCACTTCATCTCGTTTTCCGGCGTGACCATGGTGAACTCCCGGTTCAGGAGGTTCACGTAGGTCGAGTCGCCGAGCTTCCCGGCCGAGACGGCGGTGCCGAAGTACCGGCCGGTCTGGGCGGCCGACGCACCGAGCGTCGTGGCCGCGCCGGCGGAGGTGGCCAGCGCCAGCGAAATCCCGAGTGACGCCGCGAGCAGCGCCGAGGCGAGTGCCGCGCGGGACAGGGACCGCGATGTCAGCTTCATGGTGGGCTCTTCCTGGGGAGCACCTGGGGTGGGCCAGGCGGGGGTGGGCAGGACGCGGGGTCGGCTGGGCTGTTATCGCTAACACCTTCGGCTCAGCCTGAGCTTCCGGCCGGACGGGTGTCAATCACCGCGGCCGGGGCGCCGGGAGGCCGGGCGCCGGTCCGGACGGGCGCGCACTTCAGGGCGCGATCGTGCGTCCACGACGGACAGTCCGGCCGTGAAAGTTGCATGCGCGGCAACGCCGGGGCCCGCCGGGCCGAGAGGTCCGGTCCGCGTCTCCGGGCGTGAAGCTCCCCCGAACGCACCAAGACAGGACGCGATGTTAGCGCTAACGTCATCGTGCCCTCCCGACCGCAGTGTGGCTGAACGGAGAATCCGGTGACCTCGTCCTTCACCCGCCGGCAATGGCTGCGCGCCGCCGGCGCCGCCGCGATCGCTTCCGCCGCCGGACCCGCCGTCGGAGGCGCTTTCGCCGACGCCGCGGCCGCTCCGGCCCGCGCGGCGGCGGCCGGGGCGGCCGCGTCCCCCTTCGGCCTCGGCCAGGTGCGCCTGACCGCGAGCCGGTGGCTGGACAACCAGCAGCGGACGCAGAACTACCTGCGGTTCGTCGACGCCGACCGGCTGCTGTACAACTTCCGGGCCAACCACCGCCTGTCCACCGGCGGCGCCGCCGCCAACGGCGGCTGGGACGCGCCGGACTTCCCGTTCCGCAGCCACGTCCAGGGCCACTTCCTGACGGCCTGGGCGCAGCTCTGGGCGGTGGCCGGCGACACCGTCTGCCGGGACAAGGCCGCGTACGTGGTGGCCGAGCTGGCCAAGTGCCAGGCGGCCAACGGGTCCGCCGGGTTCGCCGCCGGCTACCTGTCGGGCTTCCCCGAGTCCGACTTCGACAACCTCGAGGCCGGCCGCCTGTCGAACGGCAACGTGCCGTACTACTGCATCCACAAGACCATGGCCGGCCTGCTCGACGTGTGGCGGTACTGCGGGAGCACCCAGGCCCGCGATGTGCTGCTGAACCTGGCCGGGTGGGTCGACCGGCGGACCGCCCGGCTCGACCAGAGCCGGATGCAGTCGGTGCTCGGCACCGAGTTCGGCGGCATGAACGCCGTGCTGACCGACCTTTCGCTGGACACCGGTGACACGCGGTGGCTGGCCGTCGCGCAGCGGTTCGACCACGCCGCCGTGTTCGATCCGCTGGCGGCGGGCCGCGACCAGCTCGCCGGGCTGCACGCCAACACCCAGATCCCCAAGTGGATCGGCGCCGCGCGGGAGTACCAGGCCACGGGCACCACCCGCTACCGGGACATCGCCACCAACGCGTGGGCCATCACCGTCGGCGCGCACACCTACGCCATCGGCGGCAACAGCCAGGCCGAGCACTTCCGCGCGCCCGGCGCGATCGCCGCGTACCTGAACCAGGACACGTGCGAGAGCTGCAACACCTACAACATGCTGAAGCTGACGAGGGAACTGATCACGCTCTACCCGGACCGAGCCGACCTGGCCGACTACTACGAGCGGGCACTGCTCAACCAGATGATCGGCCAGCAGAACCCCGCCGACAGCCACGGGCACGTCACCTACTTCAGCTCGCTGAACCCGGGTGGCCGGCGCGGGCTCGGCCCGGCGTGGGGCGGCGGCACGTGGAGCACCGACTACACCTCGTTCTGGTGCTGCCAGGGCAGCGGGCTGGAGACCCAGACCAAGCTCTCCGACTCGATCTACTTCCGCGCCGGCACGACGCTGATCGTCAACCAGTTCCTGCCCTCGGTGCTCACCTGGACCGAGCGCGGCATCACCGTCACCCAGACGACGTCCTTCCCGGCCGGCGACACGACCACCCTGACGGTCACCGGGACCGTGAGCGGAACCTGGGACCTGCGCCTCCGCATCCCGGGCTGGACCAGCGGGGCGAGCATCGCCGTCAACGGAGTGACGCAGAACGTCGCCACCACCCCCGGCAGCTACGCGACCGTGACCCGGTCCTGGGCGACCGGCGACACGGTCACCGTCCGGCTGCCGATGAAGGTCGTGCTGCGGCAGGCCAACGACAACGCGAACGTCTCGGCGATCACCTACGGACCGGTCGTCCTGGCCGGCGACTACGGCACCGGCACGCTCAGCGGCCTGCCCGCCCTCGATCCGGGCTCGGTCACCCGGACCAGCGGCAGCGCGCTCACCTTCAGCGCCAAGGCCAACGGTGCCACCGTGGGCCTGGTGCCCTTCTACGACGCGCAGGGCTTCAACTACACGGTCTACTGGAAAACCGGCGGGTCGGCGACCTACCGGTTGGTCAACGCGGGCAGCGGGCTGCTGCTGGGCATCGAGAACATGTCCACCGCCGACGGCGGCCGCGCCCTGCAGTGGACCGACAACGGCACGGCGGACCACGAATGGGAAGTCGTCACCGACGGGACGGCCGTCCGGTTCCGCAACGTCAACAGCGGCAAGGTGCTCGGCGTCCGTGACATGTCCACAGTGGACAATGCCCAGGTCCTGCAGTGGGCGGACAACGGCACGGCCGACCACCGGTGGACGGTCGCCGACCAGGGCGACGGCACGGCGAAGATCCGCAACGTCAACAGCGGCAAGCTGCTGACCGTCGCGGGCGGCTCGACCGCCGCGGGCGCGTTCGCCGTCCAGGGGCCCGACAACGGCACCGCCGCGACCCGGTGGCGCCTCGTGCGCACCGGCTGATCCCGGCGACCTCGCCGGCGGGCGCCGGATCAGCTTAGGGACCATTGCTAGTTTGGTTGTCCGCTGCAGGTCCAGAGGATTAGTGCGGTGCTGTTGGTCGTGTCTTGTCTGGTCGCGTCGAGGCACAGTCCGGACTGGACCCCCGTGATCGTGCCGTTCGCGGTGGGTGCCGGGTCAGCGTAGGGACCATTGCTGGTTCGGTTGCCCGCCGCAGGTCCACAGGATCAGTGCGGTGCCGTTGGTCGTGCCTTGTCCGGTCGCGTCGAGGCACAGCCCGGACTGGACCCCCGTGATCGTGCCGTTCGCGGCGACCGTCCACTGCTGGTTGGCTTGGCCGTGGCAGGCCCAGACGATCACCGGGGTGCCGTTCGCCGTGCCGTGGCCGGATGCGTCGAGGCACTTCGAGCCCGCGACGACCAGCTGCCCGCCGGCCGGGGTCCACGCCTGGCCGGTCTGACTGCCGCAGTCCTGCAGCCGCACCGGGGTGCCGTCGGCCGCGCTGCCGGCGTCCGCGCAGCGGCCCGATTGCGCGCCGACGATCTGCCGGGCACCGCTGGTGCCCGGGGAGCCGATGCTGCCGGCCACGGACCGCAGCGCGGCGAACCAGGTGGCGGCCATCTTGTCGTAGCCGGCCGCCGTGGGGTGGATGCCGTCGACCAGGTCGGCGGCGGTCAGCGCCGCGTGCATGTCGACCAGGTGCACGTGCTTGCCGGCGTTCTGCTTCGCCTGCACGATCCCCGGGATGGCGGAGTTGAAGGTGCGCGCCGCGGACTCCTGGCCCGCGTTGGCGAGCGGGATGATCGTCGCGACGAAGACCTCGGCGTCCGGCGCCGTCGCCGTGATGTGGTCGACCAGCGCGGACAGCCGGGCGGGCGCACGGGTGACGTCGTAGTTCTGCAGGACGTCGTTGGTGCCGATGTGCAGCAGGACCGTGTGCGGGGTGCTCGTCCGCAGCCAGCCGGTGACGTTCGCGTCGATCTGGTCGATGCGCCACCCGGGGTGGCCTTCGTGGTCGTGGTCGCCGAGGGCGGCCGGGCCGTTGTACTGCGAGCCGGTGAAGTCGACCTGGTAGCCGCCCGCCGCGAGCCGCTGCCAGAGGCCGATCCGGTAGCCGCCGGGCACCTGCGTGCCTTCGGTGATCGAGTCGCCGAGCGGCATCACCCGGGTCCCGCCGTTCGACTCGGCGGCGGCCGGGCCGCCCGGGAGGAACGCGCTCAGGAACAAGGCCGTCACGGCCGCGAAAACCCGGATCTTCATGATTCTCCTCGAGTCAGCCGAAGGTCCACTTCTGACCGGCCTGGCCGGTGCACGTCCACAGCCGGACGGCGGTGCCGTTCGCGGTGCCGCCGTCGGTCACGTCCAGGCACAGCCCGGACTGGACGCCGGTGATCGTGCCGTTCGCGGTCGCCTGCCAGCGCTGGTTGGCCCCGCCGTTGCAGGTCCAGCTGACGACCTTGGTGCCCGGCGTGGTGCCCTGGCCGGAGGCGTCCAGGCAGCGGGTGCCGCCGAAGGTGGTGAGCTCGCCGGCGGCGGTCCGGGCCCACGACTGGTTGCCGCCGCCGGTGCAGTCCCAGAGCTGCACCCGCGCGCCGGGTGTGGTGCTCGCGCCGTCGACGTCCAGGCACTTGCCGAGCGCGCGCACCGGGCCCGCGGCCGGGCCGGTGGTGCCGGTGCCCGCGGCGGCGATGACCTGCTGGGCGCCGGACGGCCAGTTCGTGCCGCTGACCTGGACGTTGCCGGTCAGGACGTTGTTGTGGGGCGAACCGGTGGCCACCTGGGTGGCGCCGCCGTTGTACCAGTTGCCGCCGAAGGTGCTGTCGTTGGTGTTGTTGGTGCCGCTCGCGTTGGTGAAGGCCCAGACCCCGGAGTCCTGGATCACGTTGGCCGACAGCGTCACGTAGCGGGAGCCCTCGTCGAGGTACAGCCCGACCGTGCGGTTGTTGTCGAAGACGTGGTTGTGGTCGACGGAGCTGCCCGGGTCGGCCGACAGGTGGTAGATGCTGCCACCGTCGTGCATCAGCTTCTTCGTGCCGTGCACGCGGTTGTAGCTGATGACGGTGTCCCGCAACGTCGTCGGCGTCGAGTACACCGGCTGGTAGTCGTACAGGCCGCGGTTGCGGTAGTCCTGGCTGCCGCCCGGGTCGTTGGCGCCCCAGCCCCAGCCGACGTCGATCCCGTCGTAGGTCAGGTCCGCCACGTCGTTGTGCGTGATGACGGTGTGCGTCGCGTAGGTCGAGAGGATGCCGGCCATTTCGCGGTAGTCCAAAGCGACGCGGGACACCGTGTTGTACGACAGCGTGACGTCGCGGTTCGTCATCGCGGCGTTCGCCGGGTGGTGCGCGTCGGGGCGCACGCCGCCGACGACGATGCCGCCGCCCGAGACCTCGGTGAAGGTGTTGTGGTCCACGGTGATCGACGACGCGCCGAGCCCGGTCCCGGCGGCGTGCGCGTTCGCGTCGTTGGCGATGCCCAGCGCGACCTGCCCGAGGTGGGTGAAGGTGTTGCCGCTGAACGTGATCCCCGTGGCGGCCGAGACCTGGACGGCGGCGGGCACCTGCGCCCAGCCGTTGCGGGCGCCCTCGAACTGCTTGCAGCCCGACTGGCACGAGGTCAGGAAGTCGCCCGGCATCGGCGCCGCGGCCGGGAGGAACGTGCCGGTCTGCTGGTTCGCGTACCCGGCCGGCGTGCTCGGCCCGAGCCAGGTGGTGTGCTCGAAGTGCAGGCCCTGGAACGCGATGCCCCGCACCGGGTCGTCGTAGCTGCCGCCGAGCTGCAGCAGCGACGTCAGCCGCGGCAGCTCGACGTCGTGGCTGCCGGGCACCCAGCCACCCGGTGCCTTGTAGTAGAGCTTCCCGGCCGCCGGGTCCAGGTACCACTGGCCGGTGTTCTTGAGGAACGAGTACGAGTTCTCGAGGAACAGCTGGCCGCCGCCGAAGGGTTTCGCGAGGGTGTCGTAGCCCCAGTTGTTGTTGTTCCACGCGGGTTGCTGCATGACGATCGAGGTGCCGCTGATGTGGTCGACGGGGGAGTACCGGTCGGTGAACGAGTTCTGGCTCTCCACCTCGATCCGGTTCTGCCGGGGCAGCGTGGCCAGGTAGTTCAGCGCGGAGTTGGTGATGGTCAGGCCGGACGTCGTGACCTGCACGTCGCTGCGCGAGACCGGGATCGACGCGCGCGGCGCCAGCGCGCCGTCCACGAACAGCTGGCGGGAATCGGCGCCGGCCGGCACGGCCGCCACCCAGATGTTCTGGCTCGCGTCCTGCACGCTCCAGCCGGTGACCTGCGTGCCGCCGGACAGGACCGGCGTCTGGCCGGGCGCGGCCTGCCAGGTGACGGTGTGGCCGTTCCGGCCGGAGTCGGCGCTGGTGAACGAAAGCGGGGCGGCCAGGCGGTAGGTGCCGCCGGCGAGCTGGACGACGACGTCGTTGCCCGCCGACTGGGCGCGGGCCAGCTGCTGGGCCTTCGCCGGGGTCGCGACGGGCCGGTCGGGCGTGCCCGGGCCGGTGTCGTCGCCGCCCGGCGCGACGGCGATGGTGACGGCCGCGGCGCGGGCGGGCGGCGCGGCGAACGCCGTCACCACGAGGGCGGCGGCGAGCGCGGCGGCCAGGGATCCGGTGCGCGGCGGCATGGTGGGTACCTCTCCGGGGAGTTGATGTGTCCGACTCATTCGAAGCCGGGATGTGGGCCAGGTCAATTCCCCGGCTCTTTTCGAAGGCTTCAACTGCGGGAACACATGTAAGTTTCACGGGGTTTCGCGGGAATTGACCGGACGGCGGGGCCGCGAGGTACAGTCACCCTCCAGCACCCGGTGAGTCATACTCATCGGGTGACCCGCAACGAGGAAGCCGCACCGTACCGGCCCGGGTACGAGGTCGTGGCCGAGCAGCTGCTGCACCTGATCGCGGAGCTGCGGTTGCGGCCCGGTGACCGGATGCCGACCGAGGTCGAGCTGGCGGCGCGGATGGGAACCAGCCGGACCGTGGTGCGGGAGGCCGTCAAGATCCTCTCGGCGATCGGCCGGGTGCGCGCGCACAAGGGACGTGGGCTGTATGTGTCGGACGACGAAGGCATGCTCGGCGCTTCCCGCTGGGGCGGCTCCTTCCTGCCCGCCGACCTCGACCACGTGTACTCGCTCTTCGAGTTCCGCCGGGTCCAGGAAACCGCGGCCTGCCGGCTGGCGGCGACCCACGCCACCCCGGCGGAGCTGCGTGCGATCGAGGCCGCCGCCGAGACCTGCCGCCAGGGGCACCTGACCGGGCAGGCCGCGTTGTTCGACCGCGGCGACGACGACTTCCACCTGCGCGTCGCCACGGCGTCGCACAACCAGTTCCTCGTCGCGGCCGTGCGCGAAGCCCGCGGCCTGCAACGCCAGACGAACGTCATCGGGATGTCCGGCTCGGTCGGCGGGCACGCTCCGGGCGCGATCGAGGAGCACGCCGCCATCCACCGGGCGATCCGCGACGGCGAACCGGACGCCGCGGCCCGGGCCATCGCCGTCCACCTCGACAACACGCTGGCGGACTACCGCCGGGAGATCCAGCGGCGTCTCTTCGGCCGGTGAGCGCACCCCGCCGAACACCGTCCTTTGTGGACTTGTGCTGCCTTCACGCCGGTGGAATCCGTTGTGGGTGAGTAAGTTTCACCCCGCATTGACCTTTGCGGCCGGCCGCTTCTATCTTGGCTCATGTCCGTTCGGTCGGTGATCGGGCGAACGCACAGCGCGCACCCCGCGCGTTCCCTGCACTCCTGAGAAGGAGCACCCGTGACGATGCTGTCTCGCTCGCTCCGCGCGGCTGTCCTGCTCGCGGCACTGGTCCTGGGGCTCGTGGCACCCGTGTCCGCCGCGCCCGCGGCGGCCTTCAAGGTCCTGGTGTTCTCGAAGACCACCGGCTTCCGGCACGACTCCATCCCGGCGGGGATCGCCGCGATCCGGCAGCTGGGCCAGCAGAACGACTTCGCGGTCGACGCCACCGAAGACGACGCTCAGTTCACCGACGCCACCCTGGCCCAGTACGCCGCCGTCGTCTTCCTGTCCACGACCGGCGACCCGGTCGGCACGCAGGCCGGCAAGGACGCGTTCCGCCGCTACATCCAGCACGGCGGCGGGTTCGCCGGCGTCCACGCGGCGTCGGACAGCGGGTACGACTGGGCCTGGTACGGCCAGCTCGTCGGCGCCTACTTCAAGCAGCACCCCGCCCAGCAGAACGCGCTGGTGAAGGTGGAAGACCCGAACCACCCGTCCACGCAGGGGCTGCCCGCGCAGTACACCCGGTACGACGAGTGGTACGACTTCCGCGCCGACCCGCGCCCGTCCGTGCACGTCCTGACCACTGTGGACGAATCCAGCTACACGGGCGCCACGATGGGCGCGGACCACCCGACGACCTGGTGCCACGCCTTCGACGGCGGCCGCGCCTGGTACACCGGCATGGGCCACACGATCGAAAGCTTCAGCGAACCGAACTTCCTGCACCTGCTGCTGGGCGGGATCCGCACCGCGGCCGGAGCCGCCCCTGCCGACTGCTCGGTCACCACCACGCCACCCCCGGCCGGCAAGCAGATCGCGGGCGCGCAGTCCGGCCGGTGCGTCGAGGTGCCGAACTCCGCCACCACCAACGGGACGCAGGTGCAGCTGCGGGACTGCGTCGCCGGGCAGGCGAACCAGTCGTGGACCTACACCGCCGGCAAGCAACTCGTGGTCTACGGGAACAAGTGCCTGGACGCGTCCGGCCGCGGTACGGCCAACGGCACGCAGGTGATCATCTGGGACTGCACCGGACAACCCAACCAGCAGTGGGATGTTAACGCGAACACGATCACCGGCGTCCCGTCGAACCTCTGCCTGGACGCCTCCGGCCGCGGTACGGCCAACGGCACGAAGATCATCCTGTGGTCCTGCAGCGGCCAGGCCAACCAGCAGTGGTCCCTCCGCTGACCGTCCCTCCCCCGTCTCGAGGAGAGCTCGTCATGTCCGGATTTTCCGCGCTGCGCCGCGGCGCGCTGGCGGTGGCCGGGGTCCTGGCCGCCGCACTGGTCCCGGTGCTCACGACCCCGGTGGGCCCGGCGGCCGCGGCGGCGCTGCCGCCGGACTCGAAGTTCCAGAAGGTCACGCTGCACACCGAAACCGGCAACCCGATGGCGATGGACGTGGCGGCGGACGGGCGGGTGTTCTACATCGACCGCCTCGGTGACGTCAAAGTCGTCAAGCCCAACGGCACCGCGGTCCTCGCGACGCACCTGAACGTCTTCACGGCCAACGAGTCCGGCGGGCTCAACATCGGGCTCGACCCCGGGTTCGCCGCGAACCAGTGGGTGTACGTCTACTACTCGCCGAACAACGCCGGCAACGTCGACCGCCTGAGCCGGTTCACCGTCAGCGGCGACACGATCGACCAGTCGACCGAGAAGGTCGTGCTGGACGTGCCGGTGCAGCGCGCCGAATGCTGCCACCACGGCGCGGGCCTGGTGATCGACAAGAAGAACGGGAACCTGTGGTTGTCGCTGGGGGACAACACCAACCCGTTCGCTTCCGACGGGTACAGCCCGCTCGACCAGCGCTCGGGGCGCGCGTACTGGGACTCCGAACGCACCGCGGGCAACACCAACAGCCTGTCCGGCAAGGTCCTGCGGATCCACCCGGAGACCAACGGCACCTACACGATCCCCTCCGGCAACCTGTTCGCCCCCGGCACCGCGAACACCCGCCCGGAGATCTACACGATGGGCGAGCGCAACCCGTTCCGGATGGGCCTCGATCCCAAGACCGGCTACCCGCTCGTGGCCAACTACGGCCCCGACGCGCCCAACGCCAGTTCCACCCGCGGCCCGCAGAACACCGTCGAGTGGGACGTCGTCAGCAAGCCCGGCAACGCCGGCTGGCCGTTCTGCGTCGGCCCGAACCTGGCCTACAACCAGTACAACTTCGCCACCGGCGCGTCCGGCGCGCAGTTCGACTGCGCCGGCGGCCCCACCAACAGCTCGCCCAACAACACCGGCCTGACCAAGCTGCCGCCCGCGATCCCGGCCCAGGTCTACTACCACTACCAGGCCGACCCGGCGCACTTCCCGCAGCTGTCCGGCGGCGCGCCGATGGCCGGCCCGGTCTACCGGTTCGACCCGAACCTCGCCTCCACCCGCAAGTGGCCGGTGGACTTCGACGGCCGCGCGGTCTTCGCCGAGTGGAACACCAGTGCGATGTACACCTTCCAGCTCGACGGGAACGGCACGAACGTCACCTCGATCGACCCGCTGCTGCCGTCGGTGAAGTTCAACCGGCCGATGGACTTCAAGTTCGGCGCGGACGGCGCGCTCTACGTCATCGAGTGGGGGACCGGGTACGGCGGCGGAAACAGCGACGCGTCGATCGACCGGGTCGACTACCTCGGCGGCGGCTCGGCCGCGCCGGTCGCGAAGGCCACCGCGGACCGCACCAGCGGCCCGGCCCCGCTCACCGTGAACTTCAGCAGCGCCGGCTCGGCCGACCCCGGCGGGTCCGCGTTGCGCTATTCGTGGAACTTCGGTGACGGCACCACCTCGACCGCGGCGAACCCGGGTCACACCTACGCCGCCGGCAACTACACCGCGGTGCTCACCGTCACCAACTCGGCGGGCGCCACCGGGACCGCGAGCGTCACCGTCACCGCGGGGAACACGGCACCGACCCTCACCTTCACCACGCCACCGAGCGGCGGGGTGTTCGACTGGGGCGACAAGGTGAACGTCGCCGTCACGGTCACCGACCCCGAAGACGGGACGGTCGACTGCGGGCAGGTGACCGTCCAGGCCTACCTCGGCCACGACGAGCACGGCCACCCGCTCGACCAGTACCACGGCTGCACCGCCTCGATCCAGACCACGCTTTCGTCCGGGCACAGCGAGAACGACAACATCTTCTACGTCCTCGAGGCGTCCTACACCGACAAGGGCGGGTCCGGCGGCGCCAACCCGATCACCGGTCGCGCGCAGGTGGTCCTGCAGCCCAAGCACAAGCAGGCGGAGTTCTACACCGCCACCGGCCGCACCGCCGACGGGAAGGGCACCGACACCGCGGGCGTCACCGTGGAGGCCGCCACCGACCCGATGGGCGGCGGCAGCAGCGCGGCGTTCATCCAGGACGGCGACTGGTGGTCGGTCGACCCGCTCGCGCTGAACGGCGTCACCGGCCTCGAGGTCCGGGCGTCCTCGGGCGGGTCCGGCGGCACGCTGGAGGTGCACCGCAACGCCCCGGACGGCGCGCTGGTCGCCTCGGTGCCGATCACCGGGACCGGGGGCTGGCAGAACTGGCAGGACTTCGCCGTCGGCCTGGCCAACCCCCCGGCCGGCACGGGAACGCTGTACTTCGTCGCCCGCAACCCCGCGGGGCAGACCGGAGCCGCGTACCTGTTCAACGTCAACTGGATCCACTACACCGGCGCCGGGGTCGGCCTGCCGGGTACCCCGCCGCCGTCGGGGAAGCAGATCGTCGGCACGCAGTCGGGCCGGTGCGTGGAGGTGCCGAACTCCTCGACGGCGAACGGCACCCAGGTCCAGCTGCGCGACTGCGGCAGCCAGGCCGCCAACCAGCAGTGGACCCCGACGAGCGGGAAGCAGCTGACGGTCTACGGGAACAAGTGCCTCGACGCGTCCGGCAAGGGCACCGCCAACGGCACGCAGGTGATCATCTGGGACTGCACCGGCCAGCCGAACCAGCAGTGGAACGTCAACGCGAACGGCACCATCACCGGTGTCCAGTCGGGGTTGTGCGTGGACGCGAACGCCCAGGGCACGGCGAACGGCACGAAGATCATCCTCTGGTCCTGCGGTACCCAGGCCGCCAATCAGCAGTGGAGCCTCCGATGAGACACGTGATCCGCGCCCTGCTCGCGACGCTGCTCCTGCTGCCCCTGACGGTGGCGCTGACCGCCGGTCCGGCGTCGGCCGCCGCGTTGACCCGCGTGACCGGCTTCGGCGCCAACCCGACCAACCTCGGCATGTACCTCTACGTGCCCGACAAGCCGGCGGCCAAGCCGGCGCTGCTCGTGCTCGTGCACTACTGCAGCGGTTCGGCGGGCGCGATCTTCAACGGCAACGGGCACGACTACGCGACGGCGGCCGACCGGTACGGCTACCTCGTCGTCGTACCCGAAGCGACGCGTGACGGGCACTGCTTCGACGTCTCCACGAAGGCGGGCCTGACCCGCGACGGCGGCAGCGACTCCACCGGCATCATGGCGATGGTCGCCTGGACCCGCCAGCACTACAACGTGGACCCGGGCCGGATCGTGGTCAGCGGCTTCTCATCGGGAGCCATGATGACGAACGTCCTCGCCGCCGAGTACCCGGACGTCTTCTCCGCCGCTTCCGCGTTCTCCGGCGTGCCGGCCGGGTGCTTCGCGACCACCGACGGTTCGCTGTGGAACAGCCAGTGCGCGGGCGGGAACGTGGTCAAGTCCGCGCAGCAGTGGGCCGATCAGGCCCACGCGATGTACCCCGGCTACTCCGGCGGCTACCCGAGGATGCAGCTGTGGCACGGGAACCAGGACACCACCCTGGCGTACCCGAACTACGGCGAAGAGATCAAGCAGTGGACCGCCCTGCGCGGGCTGAGCCAGACGCCGTCCGCCACCGACCACCCGCAGTCGTCGTGGACGCGGAACCGCTACGGCGGCACCGGCACCCAGGCCCCGGTCGAGGGCATCACCATCGCGGGCACCGGGCACACCCTGCCGCAGAACGGGATGCTCGCGTACGCGATCTCCTTCCTCGGCCTCGACAGCACGGGTGGGAGCACCCCCACCGGGAGCCCGGTGCGGTCGGTCGCGGCCGGGCGGTGCCTGGACGTACCCGGCCAGTCGGCCACGCAGGGGACGCGGCTGCAGCTGTGGGACTGCCACGGCGGCGCGAACCAGTCGTGGACGGCCACCGCGGCCGGGGAACTGACCGTCTACTCCGGCGACACCCTCCGCTGCCTGGACGCCGAAGGCGGCGGGACCAGCGCCGGCACGGCCGCGATCATCTGGGCGTGCCACGGCGGGGCGAACCAGAAGTGGCAGGTCAACGCGGACGGCACGATCACCGCGCCGCAATCGGGGCTCTGCCTCGAAGCAGCCTCGACCGCGAACGGCGCCGCCGTTCGGCTGGGGACCTGCACCCACGCCACGAACCAGCAGTGGACCCGGACCTGATCGGCGTCCCCTGTGACGAGAAAGGAGCTCGCGCGATGGTGAAGTTCAGACGTCTGTTCGCGTCCGCCGCGATCGGGGCGCTGGTGGCGATGTCCGGGGCGGGGACCGCGCAAGCCGCCGCCCCCGCCGCGGGCACCGCGGGCTGCGGAGCCGCCCCCGGGCTGGCGAGCGGCAGCCACACGATCTCCAGCGGCGGCCAGAACCGCAGCTACATCCTGCGGGTCCCCGCGAACTACGACAGCACCCACGCCTACCGGCTGTTCGTCGGGCTCCACTGGCGCGGCGGCACGGCCAACGACGTCGACTCGGGTGGGACCGACGGCTACAACTGGTCCTACTACGGGCTCCGGCGGCTCGCCGACACCGCGGGCAACAACACGATCTTCGTGGCGCCGCAGGGCAACGGCAACGGCTGGGCCAACCCCGGCGGCCAGGACGTCACGTTCGTCGACGACCTGCTGAGGCAGCTCGAGAACGCGCTGTGCGTCGACACCTCCCAGGTCTTCGCCGGCGGGTTCAGCTACGGCGGCGCGATGAGCTACGCGCTCGCCTGCGCCCGGCCCGCCGTCTTCCGCGCGGTCGCCGTCTACTCCGGGGCGAACCTCAGCGGGTGCGCCGGCGGCACGCAGCCCGTCGCCTACATCGGGATGCACGGCATCGGCGACAACGTCCTGCCGATCGCGTCCGGCCGCTCACTGCGCGACCAGTTCGTCCGGAACAACGGCTGCACCGCGCAGAACCCGCCGGAGCCCTCGAGCGGCAGCCACACCCACATCGTCACGGCCTACTCCGGCTGCCGGGCCGGGTACCCGGTGGTCTGGGCCGCCTTCGACGGCGGCCACGACCCCGGCCCGCGCGACGGGTGCACCTGCAGCGGCTGGCAGACCTGGACGTCCGGCGAGGTCTGGAAGTTCATCACCCAGTTCGACTCGTCGACCCCGCCGTCCGGGGCACCGGTCCAGGTCGGCGTGAACTACACCCTCGCGGCCGAGCACAGCGGCAAGCTCCTGGACATCAGCGGCGTCTCCACCGCGGCCGGCGCGCTGCTGCAGCAGTGGCCGGCGACCGGCGGCCAGAACCAGCAGTTCGACTTCCTCGACTCCGGCGACGGCTACTACCGCATCCGCGCCCGCCACAGCGGCCTGGTCCTGCAGGTGGCGAGTTCGGCCACCGGCGCCGACATCAGCCAGCAGCCGGACTCCGGCGCCGCCGCCCAGCAGTGGCGGGTGACCGACCAGGGCGGGGGCGTGGTCGGCCTGGTCAACCGGCTGAGCGGCCTCGCGATGGACGTGTGGGGAGCCTCGACCGCCGACGGCGCCCGGATTTCCCAGTGGACGCCGTCGGGCGGCGCCAACCAGCGGTTCCGGGTTCAGCGCACCTGAGGCACCCGGCGATATCCTCGAGCGAGCCCGCGAAGACAACGACGTCTTGGGAGAGCCACCGTGTCCATCGCCGAGTCACCCGAATTCCGTCCGACCCTGGCCGACGTCGCGCGAGCGGCGGGGGTGTCCACCGCCACCGCGTCCCGCGTGCTCAACGGCTTTCCCCGGGTCCGGCCGAAAACGCGCAAGCAGGTCGAGTCCGCGATGTCGGCGCTCGGCTACGCCCGCCAGCGGGCCGCGCGAGGGGCGGCGGGACCGACCGGATCGGTCGCGCTGGTCGTGTGCGAAGAGGTCCTGCGGCTGTTCGCCGACCCGTTCTTCGCCCGCATCGCCGCGGGTGCGGGGCGGGAGCTGACCGCGGCGGGGCTGCAGCTGGTGCTGCTGACCGTGCCCGCGACGGAGGACTACCAGGCGCCGGTGGTGCGCTACCTCGACGGCGGTCACGTCGACGGGGCGCTCGTCGTCGGGATGCACGGGCGCCGCCCGCTCGACCTGGGCTGGCTCGGGATCCCGGTGGTGTTCGGCGGCCGTCCGGTGTGCGCGGGGGAGCCGGGCCGGTTCTCCTACGTCGACGTGGACAACCGCGGCGGCGCCGAGCGGGCGACCCAGCGGCTCCTCGACGCGGGGCGGCGGTCGGTGGCGACGATCGCCGGGCCGCAGGACATGACCGCGGGCGTGGACCGGCTGCTGGGCTACCGGCAGGCCGTGGTGGGTGCCGGGCACGGTGACCGGGGGCTGGTGGTCTTCGGGGACTTCGGCCAGGCGTCCGGCCAGCAGGCGACCGCGCGCCTGCTGGAGCGCCGGCCGAACGTCGACGCCATCTTCGCGGCTTCGGACATGATGGCGGTCGGCGCGCTGCGTGCGCTGCACCGCGCCGGTCGCCGGGTACCCGCCGACGTCGCCGTCATCGGGTTCGACGACCTGCCGATCGGCCTGCGCACGGATCCGCCGCTCACCACCGTGCGCCAGCCGATCGAGGAGATGGGCGCGCGGATGACCGACGAGCTGCTCGCGATGCTCGGGGGCTCGGCCACTCCGTGTTGCGCGGTGCTGGACACCGAGCTGGTCCTGCGCGCTTCCGCTTGATTGTGTTAACGCTAACACTCAGTTGCCTCTAGGAGGATTCGTGACCACTCGAGTCAACGCGGTGCGGGCCGTACTGGTCCTGGCCGCGATGGTGGCGGCCGCGCTGACCGGCGCGACGCCGGCGTCCGCGGCCGCGACGGCGCTGACCGGCGTGGCGTCGGGCCGGTGCCTGAACGTCCAGGGCGGCGTCGACACGCCGGGCACCGCGCTGGAGATCCGGGACTGCACCGGCCAGGCGAGCCAGGCCTTCGAGTTCACCACCGCCGGTGAGCTGCGGACGCTGAACGGGACGCGGTGCGTGGACGCCTACGGCAACCGGACCGCGCCCGGGACGGCGGTGATCATCTGGTCCTGCACCGGCGGGGCGAACCAGCAGTGGCGGCAGAACTCCGACGGGACGGTCACCGGCGTCCAGTCCGGGCTGTGCCTCGACGTCACCGGCGCCGGCACGGCCAACGGCACCGCGGTCATCATCTGGACCTGCCACGGCCAGAGCAACCAGCGGTGGAGCACCGGGAGCACACCACCCTCGGGGTCGGGCCCGTGCGACATCTACGCCTCGGGCGGGACACCGTGCGTCGCCGCGCACAGCACCGTGCGCGCGCTTTACGGCTCTTACGGCGGAAACCTGTACCAGGTCCGGCGCGCGTCCGACAACGCGACCCGCGACGTCGGCGTGGTGGCCGCGGGCGGCGCCGCCGACGCTTCGGCCCAGGATTCCTTCTGCACCGGGACTTCCTGCGTCGTCACGGTGGTCTACGACCAGTCCGGCCGGGGGAACGACCTGTGGTACCAGGGCTCGAGCGTGGTCCCCGGCTCCAGCCAGAGCAGTCCCGCGAAGGCGACCTCGGAGTCCCTGACGGTCGGCGGCCGGAAGGCGTACTCGCTCTACATCAACCCGGGCAACAGCTACTGGCGCGACGGGCACCTGACCGGCGTGCCCACCGGCAGCGCGCCCGAGGGCATGTACATGGTGACCAGCGGGACGCACGTCAACAGCGGCTGCTGCTTCGACTACGGCAACAGCGAAACGACCAGGAAGGCCGACGCCGCCGGCGCCATGGACGCGATCAACTTCGGCAAGCAGTGCTGGTTCGGCGGCTGCTCCGGCACCGGCCCGTGGGTGCAGGGCGACCTGGAGTGGGGGCTCTACCCCGGCGGCAGCCAGACGTGGAACCCGAACCAGCGGGCGTTCACGAGCAAGTTCGTCACGGCGGTGCTGAAGAACAACGGGACTTCGCGGTTCGCCCTCAAGGGCAGCGACGCCCAGTCCGGCGGTCTCACCACCCTGTGGGACGGCGGCCTCCCGAACGGGTACAGCCCGATGAAGAAGCAGGGGGCGATCGTCCTGGGCAGCGGCGGCGACTGCTGCAAGCCCGGCGGCGGCGCCAACCTCAGCGCGGGGACGTTCTACGAGGGAGCGATGGTCGCCGGCTACCCGTCCGACGCGACCGAGAACGCGGTGCAGGCCAACGTGGTCGCCGCCGGCTACCGCTGAGGGCCGCTGCACCCGCGGGGAGAGCGGGGTGGGGCCGGTCGATCGGGCGGCCGCCCCCACCCCGTCTCCGTTCCCCTGGGGTCGTGAGTGTTCAGGAGGGTTGGAACCCCTCGGGTTCTAGCGGTCGTCGCAACACCTGACACTGGAGGTGTTGCCATGACGGAAAACCGTCGACGCTGACTGCCCCGCGACGTCCGGGTGGCGTTCTGGGGCCGCTATCTGTCCCTGGCGAACGCGAAGAAATCATGGTCCTGCACGACCGGGTCCAGCAGGACCTGACCGCCCGGTGGTCCCCGCAACAGATCGCTGCCAGGCTGATCGCCTGCCTGCGCACCGGACGCGCGATCCGCGCACCCCAGCGCACCCCCGACGGGCGCCGCACCCGCGCAGGCAAGATCACCGGGATGGTGCCGATCTCCGCCCGGCCGGCCGAGGCCGCCGACCGGGCCGTCCCGGGGCACTGGGAAGGCGACCTGATCGTCGGCAAGGACAGCCGGTCGGTCATCGGCACCCTGGTCGAGCGCACCACCGGAGCTGCGCCGGTCGCTGGCCTGGGATCAGGGCACCGAGATGGCCCGGCACGCCACGATCACGATGGCCACCGAGATGGCGATCTACTTCTGCGACCCGCATTCACCCTGGCAGCGCGGGTCGAATGGGAACACCAACGGCCTGCTGCGTCAGTACTTACGGTCGTCCTCGTAAGACGCTCGGCTGGGACACCCCAGCCGAGCGACTCAACCAGCTACTGTCTACTCAAGGGCCTGTTGCGGCAACCACTTGAAACACCCACGTTTCCCACTCACGCCCCGGCCGGTCCGGGAGGGGTCAGGCGCGGGCCCACCGCTGGTTGGCCTGCCCGTTGCAGGTCCACAGGAGCACGCGGGTCCCGTTGGCGGTGGCCGCGCCTTCGGCGTCCAAGCAGAGCCCCGACTGGCCGTTGCGGATCGTCTCGTCCTGGGCGAACGTCCACTTCTGGTCGTCCTGCCCGGTGCACGGCCGGCTGAGCACGCGGGCGCCGCTGGTGGTGCCGGCGAGGCACTTGTCGCCGAACACGCGGACCTCACCGGTGTCCCAGGTGGTCCAGAGCTGGTTCGCCGCGGTCTGGCAGTCCCAGATCACCGTGCCCGCGCCGGCGGCCGTCGAGGCGTTCTCGACGTCGAGGCAGCGGCCCGATCCCGTGCCGCGCAACCGGGACGTCGTGGCGGCCCGCGGGGAACCGCCGGATACCCGGTAGGCGGCGATCCCGTGCGCCGGCACGCTCGCGCTGATCGCGCCGGTGGTCGTCGAGGTGGTGCCGGTCCACAGGTCGGTCAGGGTGAACGCGGTGCCGGACAGGCCGATCTGCGCGGCGGTCGTGCCGGCGGTCGTCGTCGCGCTCCCGCGGTTGAGCAGGCCGACCGCCACCGACCCGTCGGACAGGGGCTTGGCGAAGACCTCGACGTCGCCGTCGTCGCGCACCCGCCGGCCGCCGGCGCCGAGCCGGTCCTGGTCCACCGCCAGCAGCCGCGGGTTGCGCAGGATCGCGCCGACGTCGGCGGACATGGTGCGGATGTCGTTGCCCGCCATCAGCGGCGCGGCCATCAGGGCCCACAGGGCGAAGTGGGCCCGGGACTCGGTCAGCGACAGCCCCGGCCGGCCGACGACGAGCATGTCCGGGTCGTTCCAGTGCCCCGGACCCGCTTGCGCGGCCAGCGGGGCGGTGACGTCGAGGACGTTGCCCACGCCCATCGGGTAGCTGTTGGTGTTGCCGTTCTGCCAGATGTCGAGCAGGTCTTCGGTGGTGCGCCAGAGATCGGCGACCTGGCCCCAGTCGTACTTGTCACCGGTGATCGCGTGGTAGCTGTTGGGGTTGATGCTGTAGACGATCGGGCGGCCGGTGGCGCGCAGCGCGTCGCGCATCACGGTGAACCGGGCGACCTGCTCGTCGCGGGTCCCGGCGGGGGAGCACCAGTCGTACTTGAGATAGTCCACACCCCACGACGCGAAGGTGCGGGCGTCCTGGGCCTCGTGGCCCGCGCTGCCGGTGGAGCCGGCGTAGGTGCCGGTCCGCTGGGCGCAGGTCCGGTCGGTCGGCACCTGGTAGATCCCGAACTTGAGGCCGCGGCTGTGGATGTAGTCGCCCAGCGCCTGCATGCCGCCGGGGAACTTCGACGGGCTGGCGCGCAGGGCACCCTGGCTGTCGCGCTGCGGGTCGAACCAGCAGTCGTCCACGACCACGTACTGGTAGCCCGCGTCCTTCATTCCCGAGGAGACCATCGCGTCGGCCGCTTGGCGGACCGCGCTTTCGCTGACCCCGCAGCCGAAGCTGTTCCAGCTGTTCCAGCCGAGCGGCGGGGTGAGCGCCGGGCTGCCGGGCGCGGCCGTGGCCGGTGGTGACCAGGCCGTGGCGGCCACCGCCACGGCGGTGAACAGGTACGCAATCCGTCGGCGCTTTCGTGCGGGCATCATCGTCCCTTTCCCGAGGGTCGTTTCGCGGTGTTCACCTTCGCCGGACGGTTCCGGACGGGGCAATACCCGGATTCCCGACCTGGCAAGGTGTTCCGCCGAACGAACGGAAGTCGTGAAAGTTTCAGAACGACGGCGGGTTTGCTGTTAGCGTTAACTTCCGCATCGCCGCTCGATTCCGAGGAGGCTTTCCGACATGTCCTCGTTCAGCCGTCGCACCGTGCTGGGCCTGATCACCGTCAGCGGTGCCGCGGCGGCCGGCCTCCTGCGCGGCGGCACCGCCGGGGCCACGGCCGGGCCGGGCAGCTACACGCCCGCCTGGTCGTCGGTCGACCAGCACCCGCCCGCCGCGGAATGGTTCCAGGACGCCAAGTTCGGCATCTACTTCCACTGGGGCGTCTTCAGCGTGCCCGCGTTCGGCAACGAGTGGTACCCGCGCAACATGTACGTCGGCGGCTCGGCGGAGAACAACCACCACAAAGCCGTGTACGGCGACCCGTCGGCGTGGCCGTACCACAACTTCGTCAACGGGGCCCGGGACAAGGCGGGCAACTGGGTCCAGTTCGCACCGAAGCTCAAGTCCGCGGGCGGGAACTTCGACCCCGCCGAATGGGCGCAGCTGTTCGCCGACGCCGGTGCCCGGTTCGCCGGGCCGGTCGCCGAGCACCACGACGGCTTCTCGATGTGGAACAGCGCCGTCAACGAGTGGAACTCGGTCGCCAAGGGGCCGCGGCTGGACCTGGTGCGGTTGCACGCCGACGCGATCCGCGCCCGCGGCCTGAAGTTCATGGTGTCGCTGCACCACGCCTACCACTTCACCGGTTACTACGACCACGTTCCCGCGCAGTCGGACGCCGGTCTGCGCAAGCTGTACGGGCAGCTGGGCTCGGCGGCGGAAAACCAGCTGTGGTACGACAAACTCGCCGAAGTCGTCGACGGCTACCAGCCGGACCTGCTCTGGCAGGACTTCAACCTGCCCCGCGTCGACGAGTCGCGGCGGCTGAACTTCCTGGCGCACTACTACAACCAGGCCGTCGCGTGGAACAAGGACGTCGTCGCGACCTACAAGGACGGCTTCGACAACCGGGGCGAGGTCTTCGACTTCGAGCGCGGCGGGCCGGGGGACATCCAGAACCCGTACTGGCTGACCGACGACAGCATCTCCTCCTCCAGCTGGTGCTACACGACCGGCATCGGCTACTACTCGATGAAGGCGATGCTGCACGCGCTGATCGACCGCGTCAGCAAGAACGGCACCATGCTGCTGAACATCGCGCCGACGGCCGACGGCACCATCCCGGCCGGGCAGCGCACGATCCTGCTCGGCATCGGCGACTACCTCGGCCGCTTCGGCGAGTCGATCTACGCGACGCGCGCGTGGTCGGTCTACGGCGAAGGCCCGACGCAGATGGGCGGCGGGTCCTTCACCACGCCGCGCGAAGGCACCAACCGCGACATCCGGTTCACCCGGAGCAAGGACGGCACCGTCCTGTACGCCACGGTCCTGGGCTGGCCGGGCGCGACGCTCGACGTCACGACACTCGGCTCGAGCCGGATCGACCTCGCCTCGCTGAAGACGGTGCAACTGCTCGGCACCACCGCCGGGTCCTACACCGACCTGCCCGACCGCACGCAGGACGGTTCCGGGCTGCACATCCGGATGCCGTCGTCCGGCGCGCCGTTCAGCGCGCCGGCGTACGTGGTGAAACTGACCTTCGCCGGCCAGATCCCCGGTCCGGCGACCACGGGCTGGGTGCGGATCGCGAACGCCACGACCGGGCTCGTGCTCGACAGCGGCGGCACCGTCGCGTCCGGATCGGTGCTCAAGCAGTGGTCCTACGACGGCTCCACCAACCTGCACTGGCAGCTGGTCGACCTCGGCACCGGGTACCACCGGATCGTCAACCGCACCAACGGGATGGTCGCCGACAGCGGCGGGCGCACCGGCAACGGCGTCAACGCCGTGCAGGCGGCCTGGACGGGGAGCGACAACCAGCAGTGGCGGCTGACCGGCACCGGCAGCGGGCGCTACCAGATCGTCAACCGCGGCACCGGCACGGCACTCGACGGCGCGGGCAGCACCGCGGCCGGCTCGGCCGTCGTGTTGTGGGCACCGAACAGCAGCACCAACAACCAGTGGACCGTCACGGCCGTCTGAGCCCGTTCCCGACAGGAGAGAAAGACCATGCGCGGAAGGGTACGAGCGGCGATGGCCGCAGCCGTCGTCCTGGCGGCGGGACTGGTGGCCGCCGCACCGGCGCAGGCCGCCACCTCGATCACCGTCAGCGGGAGTTCGGCCGGCCGGACGTTCGACGGCGTCGGCGCGGTCAGCGGCGGCGGGGGCAACAGCAGGCTGCTGATCGACTACCCCGAGCCGCAGCGCGGCCAGATCCTGGACTACCTGTTCAAGCCCGGCTACGGCGCCGCCCTGCAGATCCTCAAGGTGGAAATGGGCGGGGACACCAACTCCACCAGTGGCGCCGAGCCCAGCCACGCCCACTTCCGCGGCGACCTCGACTGCAACCGCGGGTACGAGTGGTGGCTCATGGAACAGGCGAAGGCGCGCAACCCCGGTATCAAGCTCGTGGGCCTGCCCTGGGGCGCACCGGGCTGGATCGGCAACGGCACCTTCTTCTCCGCCGACCTGACGGACTACTACCTGTCGTGGCTGGGGTGCGCCAAGCAGCACGGGCTCACCCTCGACTACCTCACGAGCGTCCAGAACGAGAAGCAGTGGAGCGCCGACTGGACCGTGACCCTCCGCAATGCCCTCGACGCCAACGGGTACAGCGCCGTCAAAGTCATCTCCGGTGACTCGTGGCCGGGCGACTGGGGACCGGCGAGCGCGATCTCGACGAACACGGCGTACCGCAACGCGACCGACGTGCTGAGTGCCCACTACACCTGCGGCTACCTCAGCGCGCAGACCTCCTGCAGCGTGCCGGCCAACGTCACCAACACCGGGAAGACGTTGTGGTCCAGCGAAAACGGCTCCCAGGACTACAACGACGGCGCCAAGCCGCTGGCCCGCGGGATCAACCGCGTCTACCTCGACGGCAAGATGACCGCCTACCTCAACTGGGACCTGATCGCCGCCGTCACGCCGAACATCCCGTGGCCGACCGTGGGGCTGATTCTGGCCAACCAGCCGTGGTCGGGGTACTACTCGGTCGGCAAGGACGCCTGGGCGCTGGCACACACGACACAGTTCACCGCGCCCGGCTGGAAGTACCTCGACTCCTCCAGCGGCTACCTCGGCGGGAACCGCAACAACGGCAGCTACGTCTCGCTCAAGTCGCCGAACAACACCGACTACAGCACGGTCATCGAGACGATGGACGCCACGTCGGCCCAGACGCTGAACCTGAACGTCACCGGCGGCCTGTCCACCGGCCAGGTGCACGTGTGGGCGACCAACCTCAACTCGAACAGCCCGGCCGACCACTTCGTGCACAGCACCGACATCACGCCGTCCGGCGGCGCCTTCTCGCTGAACGTCCAGCCCGGCTACCTCTACTCCATCACGACCACCACCGGTCAGGGCAAGGGCACGGCGGCCGGCCCGCCGCAGGGCTCGCTGAACCTGCCCTACAGCGACGACTTCGAGGGGTACGCGAAGGGCAAGGAAGCCAAGTACCTGATGGACATGGAGGGCGCGTTCGAGACCGCCGCCTGCGGCGCCGGCCGCGCGGGCACGTGCGTGCGCCAGGCCGCGACGCAGAAGACGATCCCGTGGAAGAAGTTCGTCGATCCCTACGCGCTGCTGGGCAACATCGCCTGGAGCAACTACACGCTCAGCACGGACGTGCTGCTGGAGAAATCCGGCTACGCCGAGCTGCTCGGCCGGGCCGGCTCTCAGGACACGGGCAACCAGGGCGCGCTGAACGCGTACTACTTCCGGGTGAGCGACACGGGCGCGTGGTCGATCCGGCGCAACAACACCAGCCAGCAGAACACGACCCTGCGCACCGGCACGACGGCCGCGCTCGGCACCGGCAGCTGGCACAAGCTGGCACTGGGCTTCTCCGGCAGCACCATCACCGCCTCCGTCGACGGCACCGTGCTCGGCACGATCACCGACAGCACCTTCCCGGCCGGCCAGGTCGGCATCGGCACGAGCGTCGGGGAGACCGCGCAGTTCGACAACCTCGCCGTCGCCGGCTCGGGCGGCGGGTCGACGTCCGTGCTGCGCAACACCGGATCCGGCCGCTGCCTGGACGTCCCCAACGTGTCGCAGACCAACGGCACGCAGGTGACGCTGTGGGACTGCAACGGCGGTGGCAACCAGCAGTGGACCCTCACCTCGGGCAAGCAGCTCCAGGTCTACGGGAGCAAGTGCCTCGACGCCGAGAGCCAGGGCACCACCGCCGGCACGCGGGCGATCATCTGGGACTGCACCGGCGGGGCCAACCAGCAGTGGAACGCCGCCGCCGACGGGACGATCACCGGCGTCCAATCCGGACTGTGCCTCACCCCGGGCGGCACCGGCAACAGCACACCGGTGACCCTGCAGACCTGCACCGGCGGCAGCGGCCAGAAGTGGACGCGGAGCTAGCCGCGTTCGCGGGGATCGCCGGCCGGCGCGGGGTCGAGGTAGGGCCGCAGCCGCTCGGCCAGCGACGCCCGGGTGGCCGGCGTCACCGCCGGACTCGCTCCGCTGGAGCGCCGTCCGGCGGCGATGTCGGCGACGAACCGCGCGACCGCGGCCGGGGCCGGCACGAGGTCTTCGCTGCCTTGGTGGGCGATGACGTCCGGGGCTTCGGTGGGTTCGGTCTCCACCGCGAGTGACCAGCCGCGCCGTTCGCTCCACACCAGCATGACGTCGTGGTCGGGCCGGTCGAGCCAGCGCCGGGGGAGCCCGAGGTAGGCGGTGGCGGTGTCGCTGATCTCGACCGTGGTGCTTTCGGCCGGGATGCCGACCGCCTTCGCCACCGCGCCCACGTAGCGTCTCAGGCCGTGCTCGAGCGTCCGGATGTCGGGTTCGGGGTGCTCCATCCGGGTCACGCTAGAGGACGTCCGATCAGTTTGCCGCGCGGTTTCCGCCGGGTGTGGGTGCATCAGCTGGCCGGGCCGCTCGTCACCGCATGCGTTCGGGAACGGTGTCGATGGTGTGCAGCAGCCGCACCGCGAGCGCCTGGCAGGCGGTTTCGGACAGGTCCGTGTTCTCCTTCAGCACGTCCTGCACGAGCTTGATCCGCAGGTCGTAACGGGAGACGAAAGCGATATCCGTGGTCATGGTCATTCCTTCACCGGTCCATCGTGCCCGCCGGCACGGTCGTGCCGGCGGGGTGCATCCCCCGGGGGCCGGTGGTCAGCGGCGGCCGGACGGGTCGTACGCCGCCTCACCGGAGCGCTGCCGCGGGGCGGGCTCGCTGCCGGGCGACGGCGTGTAGACCGGCTGGCGGAAGAGGCTGCCGTAGCGGTCCTCCTGGGGCACGGTGAGCGCTCCGGGGCGGGATTCTTCGGTGACGGGGTGGCTGAACAGCAAGCTGTCCATTGTGGAAGTGGTGATCGGGGTTTCCTTTCGTGGACGCCGGTGTGAGCGGCGTGGTTCAGGCGGGCTGCGGTGTGCGGCCGCTCGCCGCGTCCGCGAGGACGCGTTCCGCGGTCTCCCGGCCGGTTTCCGGCGGGACCACCGCCAGCGTCAGCCGCTTGCGGTTCCAGCCGATCACGGTGAGGCTGCCGGCCGCTTGCGACCGGAACCCTTCGAGCCGGACGACACCTTCGTCGAAGGCGAGCCGGCGGTGTGGTGCCGGCCACTCCTCGAGGTGGTAGGTGACCCGGTCGATCCGGCCCAGCCGCTCGGTCACCGCGCCGAGCAGCGCGGGCAGCTCGGCGGACAGGTCACGGGCGTGGGGCCACCAGGCGCCGTCGAAGCGCCCGGTCGCGGCCGTCGTCAGCCGCAAGCGTGCTTCGGTGGCCGGTGAAGCGGAGGGGGTGGTGTTCGGGCCCGACGGCATGTCGGTGCTCCCGCCTCCGGCCGGTGAACGACCGGATTGGGGCCGAGGACGGCGCAGGCTCGATCACTTGCGCACGAAATGCTCTCGGACACCATTGAGCGTACACGACGTCTTCGCGGGGTCGGTATGGTGTGGGGTCGGTGCGCGGTCATCGCGCGACGAAGAGGAGCTCGGAGTGACCGACGTCGACGCGCAGACCGGCGACTGGGAGGCCGATCGGGCAGCGTTCGGCGCGGAACCGGCGGGCGACGGCTGGGACCGCTGCGGCGTCGACGCCGACGGGCCGCTCGCGCGGCGGTTCGGCGCGCTCGCCGCCGTCCTGCTCGAAGCCGGCTCCCTGCACGAGGCGATGGAACGCGTGGTTTCCGCGGCCCTGCGGATCGTTCCCGGTGCCGATCTGGTCAGCATCACCATGCGCTCGGCCGACGGCGGGTTCCACACCCCGGTCCGCACCGGGGAAGCGGCCGAGGAGCTGGACCGGATCCAGTACCGGACCGGCCAGGGGCCCTGTCTGGAAGCGGCCCACCAGGAGGGGCCTGGGCACTGCCTCACGAACGACCTGGCCGGCTCGGCGGCGTTCCCGGAGTTCGGCACGCGAGCCGCGCGGCTGGGGTTCGGGTCGTTGCTGGCGACGACGCTGCTGCCGGACCGCAAGGCCGAGCTGCCGCCGGGTGCGATCAACCTCTACGGCCGGCGCACGGGCGCGTTCGGCGACGAGGCCGTGAACCACGCGCTGGTCCTGTCGTCCCACGCCTCGCTGGCGCTGGCCGGGTCGGCCGCGCACACCGCGGCCGCGCTGCGGGAGCGGAACCTGCGCCGGGCGATCGACAGCCGGGACGTGATCGGCCAGGCCAAGGGCATCCTGATGCACCGCCGCGAGGTGTCCGCCGACGAGGCGTTCGACATCCTGCGCCGCACGTCGCAGGACCTCAACGTCAAGCCGGCCGAGCTCGCGCAGACGCTGACCGAGCGGCACCACGAACTCGAGGACTGAGCCGCCACGGCCGCCTGGGGAGCCGAACAGCGCAATGGCTGCCCCCGAATGGTGTGAATTCTTTTCGGGATGGGTAGTCAGGCGCCAAGTCCGGTCTTCTGCGCGCGGAAGACAGGGCCAGGTTCCGCCGGTCCAGACCTCGGGCCGGCGGAACCGCCCGGCTCAAAAAGTTCGCCGGGCCACTGTGGACTTCGTGGTGGGGCCGGGGAAGTTCACTCGCCGGCGCGGAGTTCGGTGTTGATGCGCTGGGCCTCGTGGAGCTGGTCTTCGAGGCTGATGATGCGGCAGGCGGCCTCGACCGGGGTGCCCTGGTCGACCAGTTGCCGGGCGCGGGCCGCGACGCGCAGCTGGTGGCGGGAGTAGCGGCGGTGCCCGCCGGCGGACCGCAGCGGGGTGATCAGGCCGGCTTCGCCGAGGCTGCGCAGGAACCCTTGGGTGGTGCCGAGCATGTCGGCGGCGCGGCCCATGGTGTAGGCGGGGTAGTGCTCGTCGTCGAACTTGTCGGCCGCGCTGGGCGTGGCCGGTCCTTCTTGGTCAGGGATCACTCGGCCTCCACGGCACACGAAGGACCCCGGGTGCCGTGCACGGCACCCGGGGTCCTCAAGGGTTGGGTTTCACCATTGTCTGCCGGCGCGACCGCCGGCTTCCTGCACCCGCGTCCGGCGCATCGCCGGAACAAGCGGGGATCGCTCATTCGTGACCGAGCACCACCTCCGAACTCGATGGAACTACGGCACCCGCGCGGCGCTACCAGCCCGCTGCGGGCGATCCCATGATGCTCCCGTTCCCTTCTTTCCGGTGTTTTCCACTTACTCGGTACTACCGCGGACGCCACGTGCCGGGAACCCTTCCACTGATCGGTCCCAGCACGCTCACGCCGCTGGTCACTGCCCGGAGCCCCGTTCACCGATCGGCTCCGGCCACCTGACCGGTCCTGCAACTGCACTGACAACTACCACTGACTGCAACTGCTGATCCTCGCGAGCTCAGGTGCTCCGCTCGCGTCTTGCCTCACTCGCGGGTAGTTACGTCGTCTCCCGCGCCGCTTGACGTTGTCTCTCTTCGTACGAGGAGAACGCTACACCCACCCGCCGTTGAATGTCTACTTCGGCGGGCATAGATTTTCTGGAGCATCTCGGACCGGCGCGGGGGAAGGGCGTAGCACCATGAGTGATCAGGTCTTCCGGGATTCGTTCGGTGAGCGGTATCGCCTGGACGGGGTTCGTGACCTGGACGAGTACGCCGAAGCGCTGAAGCAGCTGCTGATCCGGGGACGGCGGGAGCGGTGCGTGGCGCTGGTGTCGGAGGCCGAGGCCTACGCCGCGGCGGAACTGCTCGGGCAGTTCGCGCAGCTCGACCCGCACGCCACGATGAACCAGCTGGCCGCGTCGCTGGCCAGCCGGATCTACAGCCGGCTCGGCGCCTGAGGCACCTCGCGGGACGGCTGTGTCTCCACGGTGGACGCACTGGGCGCCGCAGCTGGTTCGGGGCCGGTCTCGCGCCGGGCTCCGGTGGCGGGATCACCTCGCCGGCAGCGCCTCGCGGGGCAGCTGTGTCTCCACGGTGGGCGCACTGGGCGCCGCAGCTGGTTCGGGCCGGTCTCGCGCCGGGCTCCGGTGACGGGATCACCTCGCCGGCAGCGCCTCGCGGGGCAGCTGTGTCTCCACCGTGGGCGCATCGGGCATGGCAGCTGGCTCGGGGCCGCGCCCGGGTCCGGCGGCGGGATTACCTCGCTGGCAGCGCCTCGCGGGGCGGCTGTGTCTCCACCGTGGGCGCATCGGGCATGGCAGCTGGCTCGGGGCCGCGCCCGGGTCCGGCGGCGGGATCACCTCGCCGGCAGCAGCTCGCGGGGCGGGGAATTCTCGTTCGCGGGCGAGCGGGGCTGCCGGGCCGGCGCGGTCGTGACAGCGGCGAGTACGGCGTCAGCGTCGAGGTCCGGGCGCCACAGCTGCATCCCGACGACGTGGGCGAGCCGGCGCCGCCGGTGCTGGTCGGTGTCGGTGAGTGCGACGTCGGTCGGGCGGCCGCGCTTGACCGCGTGGACCGCGCGGGTGACGAGGATGGCTTCCTGCCGGGTGGTGCCGAGTTCGGCTGCTGCGGCGAAGATCGTTTCGGCCGCGGCCGCGGCCGACGCGGTGTCGGTCATCGGGCTTTCACGCGGCGGTGAGGTGCGGGCGCGGGCGGTCCGGTTCGTCGGCCAGGACGTGCTCGGCGCGGGCCAGGTAGTCGTCGACGGCCCGCAGCCGGGCGGCGACGCGTCGTTCGGCCGCGGCGGCCTGGTCCAGCACCTCCGCGGCCTGACGGCGCGCGGTCGCGACGACGGTGCCGGCTTCGGCGCGGGCGAGTTCGAGCATCCGCCGGACGCGGTCGCCGAGCACGGCCGGGTCCGCCGGGGAGCGCAGGGCGTGGTCGAGCCGGGCGCGGAGCCCGGCGTTCTCGGCGCGGACGGTTTCGAGGCGGCGGGCCAGGTTTTCGGCTTCGGCGACGGCGGCGTCGCGGTCGAGGGTGAGCACCCGGATTTCGTCGTGCAGTTCGGCGACGTGCTGGTCGACCTGTTCGCGGTCGTACCCGCGCATGGTGAGCGCGAAGCTGGTCGGCAGGGGGAGCGTGCCGGTGGTCATCGGGCCCTCCCGGTGCGCAGCAGCGCTTCGAGCTCGGCCAGGTCGCCGGCGGCGCGGAGGGCCGGCGGGTCGAGCCGTCCGACGCGGTGGTCGTCCTCGCGCAAGGCCGTGACGAACCGGGCGACCGCCGCGGCCGCGGGGGTGACGGTCGGGCCGCCGAGGTAGCGGATGACGATGAGGTCTTCCCCGGAGTGGGTCTCGATCGCGGCCGACCAG
The DNA here is from genome assembly GCF_046548815.1 of Amycolatopsis sp. cmx-4-83. NCBI lineage: Bacteria > Bacillati > Actinomycetota > Actinomycetes > Pseudonocardiales > Pseudonocardiaceae > Amycolatopsis > Amycolatopsis sp. cmx-4-83. The sequence continues at coordinate 179,370 of NZ_JAEBEF010000013.1, forward strand.
CCGTGGACCTCGTCCCAGAGCAGGGCGACGTCGCGGCCGGGGTAGCCGGGCAGGCGCTCGTCGAGGGCGATGTAGGCGGAGACCGGGGTGTCGTGGTCGACCGTGCAGGACTCGAGGCCGATCCCGAGCGCGCGGGTGACCTCGTCGAGGTAGCCGCGCAGGGCGGCGAGGGCGGGGTGGGGGTGGCCGGTCGTGATGTGCAGCGATGCGGTCACGGGTGCGGATGCCTTTCTCGTGCGACTGCCCCGGGGGCGGGACCGGCTCGGGGTTACCGGTCCCGCCCCCGGGGCAGGGGCCTGTCAGGCCTGGATTTCCTTGCGGTCGCCCGAAGTGCCGGCGATGTCGATGCGCCGCGGCTTGGCCTTCTCGGCGATCGGGATGCGCAGGGTCAGCACGCCGGCTTCGTAGCCGGCGGTGATGTGGTCGGTGTCGAGGGTGTCGCCGAGGAACAGCTGGCGGGAGAACACGCCGAGGGGCCGTTCGGAGACCTGCATCTGGACGTCGCCGCCGGGGAGGGGCCGCCGTTCGGCCTTGACGGTCAGGACGTTGCGTTCGACGTCGAGCTCGATGGCCTCGGGGGTGACGCCGGGCAGGTCGAAGCAGACGACGAACTCCTCGCCGTCGCGGTAGGCGTCCATCGGCATCGCGGCCGGCTTGGACCAGGTTCCGGGGCCGTTGAAGACCTGCTGGGCGAAGCGGTCGAACTCACGGAACGGGTCGGTGCGCATCAACATGGGTTCCACCTCCTGGGTTTCGCTGATCTGGTGTCAACACGCACCACTGTTCTAACATGTCGTCGAAAGGATGACAAGTACTACGTCGTCGAAGGGATGACTTTCATGGAGAGGGACCCGGCTGGGGGCGTGCGAGATGTGCACGAAGCCGTGCTGGCGGCCCGGCGTGGCACCGGCCTGCCCCCGGAACGATGGCTGGCCGCGCTGACCGAACTGCGGGCGCTGCGGGAGCAGCTCGGCGCGTGGGAGCCGGAGCTGATCGCGGCGGCGCGAGACGGCGGCACGAGCTGGGCCGCCCTCGCCCCGGCGCTGGGCGTGGCGAGCCGGCAGGCCGCGGAACGGCGGTTCCTGCGGCTGCGGCCGTCTTCGACGGGGGAGAAGACCGGCGAGGCGCGCGTCGTCGCCGAGCGCGACCGGCGTGCGGGTGACCGCGCGGTCGCGGACTGGGCGCGGCGCAATTCGGCGGTGCTGCGGCAGCTGGCCGGTCAGGTCAGCGCGCTCGACGGCTTGGACGCGGCGGCCCGGGAAGGCGCCGAGCGGCTGGGTGCGGCGCTCGGCGACAACGACGTCACCAGCCTGCTGTCGCCGCTGGAGGCGGTCCGCGCGCGCCTGCCCCACGAGCACGCGGGCCTGGCCGACCGGCTGGGCGTGATCCGCGAGCGCACCGAGCAGCTGCGCCGGGAAGCGGCCGGAAGCCGCCGCGACCGGACCGGCTGACGGCCGCCGCACCGCGCGCTGCGCCGTCCGGGCGGTGCCGGGGTTGACCCGGCGCGATCGGGGAACCCGGCAGCGGTCGTCTTCAGCTACGGGGACAAGAGCGAAAAGGGTGGTGTCGGCCATGGCCGAGCGGGCAGCCGGTCCGGCCGCTTCACGACCGTGGTCGTGGAACCTGCGCGGTACGTCGGCACCGGTGCTGGTCGAAGTCCGCCGGTGGGCTTCCCGCGCGCTGGTCCTGGTCGACGACACGCACCTCGGCGACGTGCTGCTGGTGGTCACGGAGCTGGTGACGAACGCCTACGACCACGGCCGCGGTCCGCTGGAGGTCCGGATGGACTACGCCCCCGGCCCCTGCCGGGTGCGGATCGAGGTCGACGACAACAGCCTCGACCACCCCGTTCTCAGGGTGGCTTCGCCGCACGGGCGGCGAGGTCGCGGCATGGTGCTCGTGGACAAGCTCGCCGCGGGCTGGGGCGTCTCGGAGAACCGCGCGGCCGGCGGCAAGACGGTGTGGGCCGAGGTGACCTGCGACGGGGCCGGCGCTGTCCGGTGTGCCGCGGCCGCCTCTCGTACCGCCCGCTAACGGGGGCGGGGTCCACGCGCTCACCGCACCAGGCCGCTGTCCGGTGCCGGCGGGCACCGGTCCGCACGTCCGGAAGTGGCGGCGGTGCGCTGGTAGGCGGCGGCGAACCGGCCGGCGACCTCGTGGATGCCGAAGCGCCGTGCGACGGTCTCCCGGCCGGCCGCCGCGGCCGCCCGTGCTCGTGCCGGGTCGCCGGCCGCGCCGCGGACGAAGGCCGTGAGGGCGTCGCCGAACGTCCCGAGGTCCGTCGTGTCGGCGAGCAGGCCGTTGCGGCCGTGGTCGATGTAGTGGCCGAGGCCGCCGCGCCGGGGGCCGAGGACGAGCAGCCCCGCGTCCATCGCTTCGAGCACGGCGATGCCGAACTCCTCCTTGCGGCTGGGGCAGGCGTAGAGGTGCGGTGTCGGAGCGGGCAGCAGGCGGGTGAGGCCGTGCTCGAGCAGCCGCACGTCCTCGTTGCTCAACGCCGCCAGCACCGCCAGGCGGCCCGCGGCGTCCGGGTGGTCGTCCGCCAGCTGCCGGATGCGGTCCAGGATCCGGGCTTCGTCGCCGGTCGGGTCGGCCGGGTCGCCGCCGACGAGCACGAGTGCGCTCTCCCGGTACAGGCCGCGGGCCAGCCAGGCTTCGACGAGCAGGTCCTGCTGCTTGACCGGGTGCAGCCGGCCGACGGACAGCACGACCGGCACGCCCCGGGCTTCGGGCGCGAGCCGGGGGAGCCCGGAGCCGGCGGCGAACAGGGACGCGATCAGCTGCTGCTGGCGCGCCTCGGCCGCGGCCGTCGGGGAGAGCACGGGGATGCCTTCGGCCAGTGACTCCGGTTCCGGGCGATCCCGCAGCCGGGGGAAGTACGCGATGAGTTCGCCGTCCGGGCGGCCGGGCAGGCCCAGCACGGTGTCGGCGGCGGCCACCAGCCGGTCGGCGGCCCACACCCGGTGCAGGTCGAACCGCGCGGAAGCCCGGTCGGCACCCGGGCCGGGCCGGTGCCGCTCGGCGAGCGTGCGGTGCGGGTCGGCGGTGAGGGTGAACACGGTCCGCGAGCCCATCGCCCGGGCCGCGTCCGCGACCGCGGCGGATCCGTCGTCGGAATAGCGCACGTGGACGACGTCCGGCGTGCAGCCGGCGAGCCAGAGCAGGTGCCGGGCCAGGAACCCGATCGACGGCCGGTGCCGGGCGAGCTCTGCCTGGGCCGGTGCGCCGGGCGCGTCGACGGGCAGCCGGAGCACGACGTGCCCGCCGGTGCCGGCGTCGGCCAGGCTCTCCCGGTCGCGCAGCTGGTCGTGGCCGGCCAGGGTCAGCGTCACCACGCGCGCGATGCCGGGGTGCCGCGGCAACGCGCTCCCGAGGTGCCGCAGCAGCACGGTCAGCCCGCCGCTGGCCCCGGCTCCCGGCTGGTCGAAGGAGCCCAGCAGCATCGACTGCGCGACGGTCAGCCCGCCGCGGTCCGGCGGCGGCACCGTCCACAACGGACTCCGGTGGCCGTGCCCGGACTGGCGGGCCAGGCACACCGCGGACAGCAGGCGCTCGTAGTCGTCCTCGGCCCCGGCGTGCGCCGCGCTCAGCGCTTCGGTCGCCTCGGGGGTGGCGTCGCACTGGGAGAGGTAGCGCCACGCGGCGTGCCGGCCGCCACGGTCGCGCGGGCCGGCGTCGAGCACTTCGGCCACCGGGACGCAGCGGAAACCGTGTCGCTCGGCCAAATCCAGCACTAGCGCACGGCGTCGCGGTGACGCGTCGGCGAAGGCGGTGCGGATCGCCGTGGCCGCGGCAGCCCGGCCGTGCGCCGTGACCGCGTCGGCGAAGAGGTCGAGGACGACCGAGCCGGCCGTGGCGTCGAGCTGCGCGTCACCGGTTTCCGGCACCGCCCGCAACACCGCGGCGGCGCCGGGCGGTCCGTCTCCGCGGCCGAGGGCGCGCAGGGCGGCGACCGCCTCGCCGGGATCGCGGTCGTCCGGTCGCGCACCGGCGTATTCCACGAGCGCGGGACCGGCGAAGCCCGGGTGGAACGCCCGCCGGACCGCTTCGATCCGGGACGGTACGGCGTCGGGTGTCAGCGCCCGGAGCGCGGTGAGCGCGTCCACGCGGGTGGGGGTCCTGGTCTGCACGGTCACTGCGCTGCTCCAGCGGTCGGGCCGTAGGGTCGGCGGGGATGGGGGAGAGGGAGGGTTTCGGGATGGCCGCAGCGCGGGTCGTGGTGGTGAGCCCGCCGTTCGCTTCGCACGCACGTCCACTCGCGACGGTCGCCGCGGCGCTCGCGGCGGAGGGTGCGGAGGTGACGTTCGCCTGCGCGCCGGCGTTCGCGGAGCTGGCGGCCGAGCACGGGCTGCCGTTCGCGGCGCTTTCCTTCGGCGACAACGCGAACACCGGCATCGCCGAACGCACCCGCCAGGAGGCCGCCGGTGCGCGGCGGCTGGCCGAGTTCCTCGACGCCACCCGCGCCGGTGCGGTCCCCGCGCTGCTCGCGCAGGCCCGGCACCGGCGGGCGGACATGCTGCCCGACCCCGCGAGCGTGCTCGCCTCGGTCCGTTCGCTCGACGAGCGGCTGCGTCCCGGCTGGTACCTGATCGACCAGCTCGCCTACGCGGTCACCCTGGCGGTGTACGCGCTCGGCCGGCGCTGGGCCGCGTTCTGCCCGGGCCATCCCAGCTACGTCTTCGAAGGCGCGGACCGGTTCTTCGGGCTGCCGCCGTACTGGCCACGCGCGATCCGGCCGCCGCACGAGGAGCTGGACCGGCTGGTGGCCGAGGCCGGCGCCAACGACCGCACGTTCACCGGGTTGTTCGCCCGGTTCCTCGCGGAACACGCTCCGGGACGGCCGGCCCCGGCGAGGGCCTTCGGTCTGACGTCGCCGGAGGCGGTGCTGTTCAACTACCCGGAGCTGCCGTGGCTGCCGGACCTCCCGGCGGGGCCGGCGCGGATCTTCGCCGGGCACTGCAGCGACGTCGGGCGGGCGCGGCTGCCGGGCGCTTGGGCCGAGCGGGTCACCAGGCTGACCGACGGCGGCCGGCGGAAGCTGGTCCTCGTGTCGTTCGGCACCTTCTTGTCCGCGCGGGACGACGTGCTGAGCACGGTCGTCCGGGGCCTGCTCGCCCTGCCCGGCGTGTCGGTCCTGGTCGCCGCGGGTGACCGCGCGCCCGGTCTGCGCGCGGAGTTCGACGGCGAGTCCTTCGTCGACGTCGCCGACCAGGTGCCCCAGCGCGCGCTGCTGCCGCGGGTCGCCGCCGTGGTGCACCACGGCGGCAACAACTCGTTCACCGAGTGCCTGGCCGCCGGGGTCCCCGCGCTCGCGCTGCCGTTCTCCAGCGACCAGTTCGCGGTCGCCCACGACCTCGAACGCATCCCGGCCGGCCGGGTGCTCGACCCCCACCGCGTGACCCCGGACGCGGTGACCCGGGCCGCCGCGGAGGTGCTGGCGACGGCTCACGAGGCGTCCGGCGCCGGACACCGGCTCGTCGCCGGCCGAGGGCCGGGACGGGCCGCGCGCGAAGTGCTGACAGCCATGCAACGCTCTCCGATCATCGATGCAGAGACGATGCGAATCTAGAACCGTGACGCTGCCGCTGCCGCGCAGGCCGACGACGTCCGTGCGTGGCCGGCTCGGTCAGCGCTGGGCCGCGGAGCCGAATTCGCAGGTAGAATGTGGGGGGTGCGGGCAGTCGGGCCGTGCGAACCGGCTCGGAAAAGCCGCCAGTTTGCATCGCAGTTGCATCGAACGTGCTCGCGGAGTGGAGGTAGCCTTGGCCGCAACGCCGCCCGTCGTCGCCGTGCTCCGGGAACGGACCCGTGACGCCCTCTTCGCCCGGATCGCGGGCCCGGACGGTCCCCGCAACCGGACTCGCATCCACGAGTCACCCGGCCCGCGGTGGTTCGGCCCGGACAGCGCGATCCGCCGGGTGCACGGCGACACCGCGATGTTCGTCGGTGGTCTGCGCGCGCTGCTGCTGCAGTCGCTGCACCCGCTGGCGATGGCGGCGGTGGCCGCGCACTCCGGCTACCGCGGCGACCCGTGGGGCAGGCTGCAGCGAACCAGTACCTTCCTCGCCACGACGACGTTCGGCACGGCCGACGACGCCGCCCGCGCGGTCGCGGTCGTGCGGGCGGTGCACCGGCGGGTCCGCGGAACCGCCGCCGACGGGCGGCCCTACCGCGCGGACGACCCGCACCTGCTGACGTGGGTGCATATCGCCGAGGTCGACAGCTTCCTGCGCGCCCACCAGCGCTACGGCGCGCACCCGCTCGACCAGGCGACCCAAGATCGCTACGTCGCCGAGACGGCCGTCATCGCCGGCAAGCTCGGCGTACCGGATCCACCGCTGACCGTGGCGGCGCTCGACGAACAGCTGGCGCAGTACCGCCCGGAGTTGCACGGCACGCGCGACGCCCGGCTGGCCGCACGTTTCTTGCTGGTCACCCCGCCGATCCCGTGGCCGGCGAAGCTCCCGTACGCGGCGTTGGCGGCGTCGGCGGTGGCGATGCTGCCGGGCTGGGCGCGCCCGGAGCTGCGGTTGCCCCACCTGCCGGTGGCCGAGGCCACCGTCGTGCGCGCCGCCGGGACGGGCCTGGTGAAGGCGGTGCGCTGGGTGATGACCGCACCGGAGCCGCCGGGACGGTCGGCCTGAGCCGTGGGTGCTTCGGGATCGCGAGGCCTACCCCGGGTCCCGACCGGGTGGCGGCCCCCTGCCGCGCCCTGCCGGAGTTCCCCGCGGACTCGCGGCCGGTGGCGTGGTAAGACGAGTTCGCCTTCGGCCCGGAACTGATCGTCGACGGCCCGCGTCGCCGATCGAGGCGCTCAGCCCGGCGAGCCCGCGAGCCTGCCGCGAACGCGGCGGAGTTCGCCGCCGGTCACGCCGGCGTCGAGCAGGTACCGCTCGGCGTCGAAGCCGTCGAGGGTCGCCATGACGGCCTCTTCGGTGGTGGTGCCCCGGTCCGCGAGGACACGCTGGATGACCGGTTCCTGGTCGGCGGTTCCCATCGCGGCGTACAGCGCCTTGAGGGCTTCGGCGGACAGGGCGTAGTCCGCGGCGATCGCCCGGGGTTCGACGCCGGCCAGCGCGAGCAGCAGAAGCGCGATCAGCCCGGTCCGGTCGCGCCCGCCCCCGCAGTGGAACAGCACCCCGCCGGGACCGGCGTGGGCGATCGCCTTGACGGCGGCGGCGCACCGCTCGGCCTTCCGCCGGAGGAAGCCGGGGTAGTAGAGCGGGGTGCCGTTGAGCCGCTCACGGTTGACGCGCTGCCAGAACTCGACGTCGCCGATGTCGTCGAGCGGGACTTCGAGCCGGTCGACGCCGGTCGGTGTGGCGGGACCCGCCGGGCTAGCCGCGAACTGCGCCGAGCCCGCCTGCGCCGTCAACGAGGTGTCGGTGGGCCGGATCTCGTCGGCGTTGCGGAGGTCGATCACCGTGCGGACGCCGGCCTCGCGAGCTTGGGCCCACCCCGTCTCGGTGACGAACCGAAGGTCCGCTGCCCTGAAGAAGGCTCCGCGGCTGGTCGTGCCGCCGGATCCGGTGGGCAGCCCGCCGAGGTCCCGGGTGTTGTAGAAGCCCTCCCAGGGCACTGCTCTGCTCATGTCCGGCTGACCTCGCTCGCGGGCAGGACCCGGTTCCACACCCGGACGTCGTCGATGCTGCCCGGCCAGAAGTCGCTGTGCTGCCCGCCCGAGACCGCGCGGCCGATCGCCAGCGGGCCCGGTGCGGCGTCGCCCGCTGCCTGGCTCCACGTCTTCGCCTGCGCCACGCCGTCGACGTAGAGGGTGTACGTGCCGGCGTCGGCGTCGTGCACCCCGGCCAAGTGGTACCAGCGCCCGGGTTGCGGGGCGACGTCGGACAGGGCCCGGCCCGAACTGGTCGAGAACGCCAGGCGGTCGTCGGCCGCCGAATACTGGAGGTAGAAGCCGCTGCTCGGGGTGCCGTCCTGGCTGAGCGCCGTCGCCCAGGAGCCGGTGCGGTCGAGGCGGACCCGGGCGCTGACCGAGTAGTTGCCCGTGGTGTCCACGACGGGGCCGCCGGTCGCCGCGTACTGGCTCGAGCCGTCGAGCTGCAGGGCCGTGCCGGCCGGGCCGGGGACCCACGCGGGGGAGCCGGTCAAGGTGGCGTCGTGCGTTCCCGCGCTGTCGTGGGCGAGGGTTCCGCTGCCTTCGTCGAGGTTCCAGGCGCCGACCGGGTCCCGCTGTCCGGCGGGATGGGCGATCTGGAGGTTCTGGCGCTGGTGCGTGGTTTCGGTCCGGCCGCCGGGGCCGCGGTAGGACGCCGTCGCGGTCACCGTCGCCGCGCTGCCCGGCTCGGCACCCGGCGGTGCGGTCAGCGTGTAGGTCCAGGCCCGGCTTTGCCCGGGCGGGATCGCCGCGGGCGGGCGGCCGTCGGCCGTGACCGACCAGCCGGCCGGGACGGCGACGCTCACCCGCGGGGAGCCGAGCGGGCCGCCGGTGGTGTTCCGCACGGTCACGGTCAGCGGCGTGCTCCCGCCGACCGTGATGACGCCGTTGGCGTTGGCGGGCCCGGCGGTGATCCGCGCGTCGCGGCTCGACGGCGTCCAGGACTGCAGCTCGGTGACGCCGACGAAGGCGCCCGGCGGATTCGTGAACACGAGCCGGACCTTGCTGGTGGTCAGCGTCGGGAAGGTGATCCGGTTGACACCGTTGCCCACCGGGTTCGCCTGCTCGCGGATCTGGCCCGGGACCTCCTGCCAGGCCGAGCCGGTCCAGTACTCCAGGCGGTAGGCCGCGGCCGGTCTGACCCCGCCGCCGTCGTCGTAGCCGTGCCAGCGGATGTCGCCGACCGGGGTCGGGGCGCCGAAGTCGACGCCGTAGAAGTCGCTCGCGTTCGGCGAGGAGTAGTTGGTCCAGCGGGTGTTCTCGGGGACTTCGCTGTACCAGACCTTCCCGTCGAGCGCGCTCCACGGGTTGTCACCTCCCCACGTGTACGACGTGATCGGCTTCGGGTAGCCGGTGCGCAACGGGTTCGCGGCGTCGTCGACGAGTTCCCCGGGCCGGGGGAGCGCGGTGCGGCCGACGTCGATCGTGGTGGCGCGCAGCGTCGCCGAGCGCTGGACGAGCCGTCCGTCGACGTAGAGCCGCATCCCGGTGCCTTGCCCGTAGTGCTTGCCGTCGCGGTCCCACAGCACGGTCACGGAATGGCCGTGGTACGGCACGTTTTCGGCGGCGAAGTGGTCCCAAGCGGACGGGGTGAGCGGCTGGACGCGCAGGGTGTCGTCACTCTGCGGGCGCAGGCCGATCAGCCCGGACAGCACGAGATCGGTGTAGGTGGAGTGGTTGTAGTCCTCGCTGTGGTTCTGCCCGTCGTAGATCCACGCGTCGCGGTCCGGGTCGTGCGCCTCGGCGACGTAGGGCTTGCCGTTCTTGGTCTGGGTGCGGGCGTAGGTCGCCAGCGCCGCGGCGTAGTCCTCTTTGGACACGGTGGGCTGGGCCGGGTAGTCGTCGAGGAGGTTCGCCAGTCCGGTCAACGTCTGCGCGGTGGCGAAGGGCCAGCTCGGCCCGTCCCAGCGGCAGCAGGAACCGGCGTCCTTCATGAAGTACGGGCTGCGGCGCTCGGCCGTGGCCGGGCCGAACGCGCTCGCGAAGCCCTGCGGGTCGAGCAGCTGGGACCAGGCCGTGCTGTCGCCGGGCTGGGCGGCGCCGAACATCCAGGGGAGGTACCCGATCTGCTCGCGGCTGCCGGAGAGCTTGTGGCCGGGGTTGTCGTCGCGGGCCATCGCGAAGTAGAAGCCGCGGTTCGGGTCCCACAGCCACTTCTGTAGCGAGGTCTTCAGTTTCGCGGCGCGCTGGGCGTACTCGGTGGCGAGCTTGCGGTCGCCGACCGAGTCGGCGATGCGGCTGATCGCGAGGGCGTCGCCGTACTGGTAGGAGTTGAGCGTGGGCCGGTAGCCGGCGCCACCGTGGTAGGGGTTGGGCGATTCGTAGGAGGAGGCGGAGAACTCCATGGCGTCCCACACCGGCACGGACCAGTACAGCCCGAGATCGGCGTCGAACTGCTTGTCCCAGCCCCGGTACTGGCGCACGAGCGACGGCAGCAGTTCGCGCAGCGGGCCGAAGTCGCCGGTCACCTGCGCCTGTCCGTAGGCCGAAGTGGCCAGCCAGACGCTGTACTCGTGCGCCCAGTCGGTGGTGTCGGCGTTGACGTCGTCGGTGGCGGGTTTGGCGCCCGCGCCGGGACCGGTGAGCCAGAACCGGAGGTAGTCCTGGCCGTAGGCCGGATCGCGCAGCCAGCGCCCTTCGGTCAGCTGGTGCCCGGCGGCCGCGTTGATCGCCTGGTAGGGCGCGGCGTAACCGCAGCAGTCGAGGAACTCGGTCGAGATCCAGCCGTCGGCCGGGTCGGTGTAGCGCAGGTGTTCCTTGAAGACGCGCCAGCGGTAGTAGTAGACGCTCTCCATCGTGGTGTCGGGCAGGTCCACGAAGGGGATGTTCGCTTCGTACCAGGCGGGATCGGCGTACCCGGCGAGGGCGGCGGAGTGGTCGAGGAAGTGCGTCCCCGAGCCGGTGCCGGCTGCTTCGGCGGCGCCGGCGACGGTGCCGCCGGCGAGCGCGACCTGCGCGAGCAGGCCCACGGCGGCGAGCCAGGTTCTTCCCTGCGACACTCGGCGGCGCATCGGGTCCTCCATGGTTTACAACGTTGTAAAACTCAGACTCGACCACTATCGCTCAGAACCGCTCAGAAGGGAACACCCGGTTGTGCGCTCCCGCGACGTCGTCCGACGGCCCGCCGCGCGAGTCCGTTCTGTAACCGGAAGGCGTCTTTCGTCCCTGTCCGCTCCCGTCCAGTACAACGGCCTCGGCACCGCCGGGTTCGTCCTCGGCCTCGTCGGCCTGGTCATCTGCGTCCTGTGGATGGCCGCCTTCGGCAAGGCGGTCAGCGACACCGCCAACGGCCTGCCGACCGCCGGCGCCGCCCCGAGCGCGGCGGCGGCCCAGCACACGGTCGTCCTGGAAGTCACGACGGCGGCGAAGGCCAACGTGCAGTGGGGCAGCGGGTTCACCGCGAACTCCCAGGAAGTCTTGGAGAAGGGCAAGAGCCGGCGCCAGGCCCTGTCGATGGACGACCTCGCGTTCACCCCGGTCACCGTCACCGCGGTCGACTTCAAGCTGGGCGCCAAGGACAACACCTGCAAGATCACCGTCGACGGGCCGGCGGCGGCTCGGTTCCGGTGGTCCCAGGTGGATGGAAGCCGTTTGGAAGTCGGGTCCGGCACCGTGAGCGGCACACGGAAGGGATTCGACCGATGAAACGTTCTGGTGCGGCCGCCTTGCTCGTCGCGGCGCTGTTCGTCCTGCTCGCTCCGGTGGCGGCCGCGGTGGAAGGGTCCCCGACCGGTGCGTCGCCCGTCGGCGGCATGGGTGGCGGTCCCTACATCGGTGACGTCCCGAAGCCCTGACCCCGGGCCTCTTCGACGTCGTCCGAGCACGCGCTGCTACCGGAACGACCACGCAGCCGCGTGCCCCGGGTCCGGATTTACCGGACCTGAACACGACCCGGACCGGCTCGACGATCGCGGCCTTGGCGTGCGGGTACGGCGGCAAGGACAGTGGCTACGCGGGTGTTCCACGGCCGCGGCGACGACAAGTCGACTTAGGCGATGTCCATGCAGCAGGCCGCGTACCGCACCGGGATGATGGGCAAGTACCTCAACGGCTACGACCCCGAGGCCGCCCGCGGACTACCTCGTCGACGTCATGGCGGGCAAAGCCGCGCGGTTCATCTCGGACTCGGCGGCCGCGCACACGCCGTTCGCGCTCGAGCTCGCCACGTTCGCCCCGCACGGCCCCTACCCCCCCGGCGCCTGCCCTCCGCCGCGTCGTCGTGGCTCGCGTCCCGGACACCGTTGACGGACAAGGAAAAGCAGACCGTCGACAAGGACTTCCGCAAGCGGGCGCAGGCCGTGCAGTCAGTCGACCGGATGATCGGCACCGTGCAGGAGGCGCTGGACAAGGCGGGCGTCCGCGGCAACACCGAGCTCGTGTTCACCTCGGACAACGGCTACCACATGGGCGAACACCGCCTCACCCCCGGCAAGCAGACGGCGTTCGACACCGACGTGCACGTGCCGCTGCTGACCGGCACCGCGCCGCCGGCGTGGCGCACCGTCGGGCTGGTCGAGCACCACGGTCCCGACTTCGACCGGACCGACCCGGACAAGCCGAAGAAGAACAGCGGCAACCCGAGCACCTGCGAAGCGATCCGCGGCCCCGCCTTCACCTACGTCGAATACACCCGACGGCACCCAGGAGTTCTACGGCCGCGGGACCGATCCACAACACCGCCGCTCAGCTGCCGCCGGACAAGGCGAAGCAGCTGCACGACACCCTGCGGGCGCTGGTCTCCTGCCACGGCGCGGCCGCGTGCCGGTACTGATCCGCCGAACGGCGGCATAGCACCGCGCCGCGGTGAATCGCATGCCCGCGACGACCTGCGGTGCGGCGCGTCAGCCCCTCGAAAGTCGCTGCCGCGCAACGGAAAGCCCGGCCTAGCATCCCTCTTCCGCGGGCGGTCTCGCGTCCGCCGGGGAACGAGGAGATGCGTCGATGCGGAAGCTGTTTGCCATCCTTTGCTGCGCCTTGGCCGCCACGACGGCCACGATCGCGCCGGCCGGTGCGGCGGTCGCGGCGGGGGTCGTCCCCGGCTTGACCGGTGCCGCCGCGAAGGCGGCCGCCGGGCCGATGGCCGATCGGTTCCGCCAGCTGCGCCAAGGGAAAGCCGTCGCGCAGCGGCACACGTTCTGGGGGCCCGAACCGCAGCTCGCCACCAGTGCGGACGGGCTGGTGGTCACCCAGAGCGTCACACCCGGCCTGCGCATCTCCAACCGCAACGACGTCGTCTACGCACCCACGATGAAGCCGACCGGCCACTCGTGCGTCGAAGTCGTCACCGCCTACGGGCTCGGCGAAGCGGCGCAGGTCTGGGCGTGGGACTGGTGCCGTTCGGTGTCGCCGGCGAAGGTCGTCCCGATCGACAGCGCTTTCCTCGCCGCCTACACCACGTCGGTCGACGGGCACCCCGCCTACACCGTGCAGGAGGTCCGGACCAACGCCACGGCCAACAGCTGGACGGCCTCGCTGTACAACGTGAAGACCGGCGCGTGGGACACGCTGTTCACCCAGAGCGGCAGCGACCAGAGCTCGCTCGACGAGGGCTGGGACATCTTCGAGCTGTACTCGACGCGCAACCCCGCGACCGGCAACGCCTACTACTGCGCGGACGCCCGCGGCTCGGTGTTCGAGTCGAGCTCGCTGCAGCTGCGCGTCGGCGGCCGCTGGGTGCCGGCGTCGCCGGCGAACTCGCCGCTGCGCCCGACCGCGAACCCGCGGCCGGCCGACTACGACTGCTCGACGCTGCGGTTCGAGGTCCCCGCGCCGAACAGCACCTGGCGGGTCACGGTCTGAGCAGCTCGCGGCCGCGTTCGCGCCACCAGGTGTCGAACGCGGCGCTGCAGCCCTCGCGCCCGGCGTAGCTCGCCGCGACGGCGGCGTGGATCTCTTCGGCGTGCGCCGCCACCGGGGTGCCCGGCCGGTAGCAGAGCCGCAGTTCCTGCCACAGCGGCTCGCCCTCGACGGCGCGCACCGCGACCGTCGACGGCCGGTCTTCGCGCGTCGCCAGTGCCGGGGCCACGGCCATGCCGGCGCGGACGAGGTCCAGCAGCGTCGCCAGGCACCGCGGCCGGTGGGGCTGGTCGAGCACGACGCCGTGGCGCCGGCACACCCGCTGCAGGTACGCCGACCAGCGCGTCGTGCCCGGCGGGTCGTCGGCCCACGGGTGCTCGCCGAGGCCGGTGAACGGGACCGCGGGTGCCGCGGCCAGCGGGTGGTCGGGCGACAGGATCACGAACACCGGCTCCCGCGGGTGCACCACGAGGGTCTCGACGCCGTCGGGGACGACCGGGCCGGGCAGCGGCGGCAGGTAGACCAGCGCGAGGTCCAGCCCGCCCGCGGCGAGCCGGGCGAGGGTGATCGACTCGTCCGGGTCCTCGTGCACGCTCACCCCGCGCGTCCACGGCTGCTCGCCCAGCCAGCGGGACACGGCCAGGTGCAGGAAACCGCAGTAGCCGCCGACGCGCAGCGGCCCGGTGGGCGCGCGCTGCTCGCCGATCCGGTCGGTCAGCGCGGACACGCCGGCCAGCACCGCCCGGGCTTCGGTGACGACGTCGGTGCCGAGCCGGGTGGGTTCGCACCCGGTGGGGGACCGGAGGAACAGCGCGCCGCCGACCGACCGTTCGACCCGCCGCAGGAGCCCGGACAGCGCCGGCTGCGAAACGTGCAGCACGCGGGCCGCGCGGGTCAGGCTGCGCGCGTCGGCGACGGCCACGAGGGCACGCAGGTGGCGCAGTTCGAGCTCCACGCTCCCACTGTAGGCCGGGTGATCAGCGGGGACACCCGACCTGAGTCGGGTAGTGCGCGCGAAGGGGGAGGGCTCGGCGGCGAACGGGGGGCGTTCCGCCGCCGAGCCGGACTGCCGTGCCCGGACCGATCGGGGGGCGTGCCGGTCCGGGCACCTCAGCACCCGACAAGAGGGCCGGGGGCCGCCGGAATGACGTCCCGGGCCCGCATTCACCGATTCGGGTGACGCGGGCGGGCGCCGGTATAGTGCTCGGGCACAGGCACCGATCCGGCGATCACCGGGGAGCCTCCGGAAGAACGGGCCGGCCGGCCCCAGTAGAACCGGACGGGCGTCGCACGTCACGCGGCCGAAGCGAGGGGCACCCGGTCCGCCGGGTGCAAGCGGGGTGGTACCGCGGAGAACCGGGCAGCCGGGCTTCGTCCCCGCAGGGATGAGCTGACACCTCATCCGTGCGAGACGTGACGAAGCCGAGGAGCCCGCGAACATGACCGAGAACAGGCCGCCGTCCCCCTTCACCCCGCTGCCCGCCGACGTCGACTTGCGCGCCCTCGAGCGCGGCGTGATCACGTGGTGGCAGGACAACGACGTGTTCGCCCGCAGCCTGAAGCAGACCGCGGACGGCCCGCCGTGGGTGTTCTACGAGGGGCCGCCCACCGCGAACGGGCACCCCGGCACCCACCACGTCGAGGCCCGCGTCTTCAAGGACGTCTTCCCGCGCTACCGCACGATGCGGGGCTACTCGGTACCCCGTCAGGCCGGCTGGGACTGCCACGGCCTGCCGGTCGAACTCGCCGTGGAGAAGGAACTCGGGTTCTCCGGCAAGCCCGACATCGAGAAGCTCGGGATCGCCGAGTTCAACGACCGCTGCCGGGAATCCGTGCTGCGCCACGTCGGCGAGTTCGAGCAGCTCACCGAGCGCATGGGCTACTGGATCGACCTGTCCCACCCCTACCGGACGATGTCGCCGGAGTACGTGGACAGCGTCTGGTGGTCGCTGCAGCGCATCCACGAGGCCGGCCGGCTGGTCGAGGACTTCCGGGTCGCGCCCTACTGCGCCAAGGACGGCACCACGCTGTCCGACCACGAGGTGGCCCAGGGCTACGAGGTCGTGACCGATCCGTCGGTCTACGTCCGGTTCCCGCTGACCACGCCGGTCGCCGGGGTCGCCGGAGCCGAGCTCCTGATCTGGACCACCACGCCCTGGACGCTCGTGTCGAACACCGCGGTCGCGGTGCACCCCGAGGTCACCTACGTCGTGGCCCGCACCGCCGAAGGCACCTTCGTGGTGGCCGGACCGCGGGTCGCCGCCGTGCTGGGCGAGGACGCCGAGACCCTGGCGACGGTCACCGGCGCGGACCTCGCCGGGCTGCACTACCGGCGTCCGTTCGACCTGGTCGAGATCCCCGACGCGCACGTCGTGGTGCCCGCCGGGTACGTGACCACCACCGACGGCACCGGTCTGGTGCACCAAGCGCCCGCGTTCGGTGCGGACGACCTCGCGGTCTGCCGCGCGAACGGGCTGCCGCTGGTCAACCCGGTCGGCCCGGACGGCCGGTTCCTCACCACCGTGCCGCTCGTGGGCGGGCTGTTCTTCAAGGACGCGGACGCGCCGCTCGTCGAAGCGCTGCGGCAGAGCGGCACGCTGTTCCGCTTCGAGGAGTTCGAGCACTCCTACCCGCACTGCTGGCGCTGCCACACGCCGTTGATCCACTACGCGCAGCCGTCGTGGTACATCCGCACCACCGAGGTGCGCGACGCGCTGGTGCGCGAAAACGAGCGGACGAACTGGTTCCCCGAGCACATCAAGCACGGCCGCTACGGCGACTGGCTGGAGCACAACGTCGACTGGGCGTTGTCGCGCTCGCGGTACTGGGGCACACCGCTTCCGTTGTGGCGCTGCGGGAACGGGCACGTCACGGCCGTCGGCTCCCGCGCCGAGCTGGGCACGCTGGCGGGCCGGGACCTGGCCGGGCTGGACCCGCACCGCCCGTACGTCGACGCGATCACCTTCGCCTGCCCCGACTGCGGGGAGACCGCCACCCGCGTCCCCGAAGTGATCGACGCCTGGTACGACTCGGGCGCGATGCCGTTCGCGTCCCTGGGCTACCCGCACCTGCCGGGCAGCGTCGAAGCGTTCGAAAAGACCTACCCGGCCCAGTACATCTGCGAAGCGATCGACCAGACCCGCGGCTGGTTCTACACCCTGATGGCGATCGGCACGCTGGTCTTCGACGAGTCCCCGTACGAAAACGTCGTCTGCCTCGGGCACATCCTGGCCGAAGACGGCCGCAAGATGAGCAAGCACCTCGGCAACATCCTCGAGCCGATCCCGCTGATGGACGCGCACGGCGCCGACGCGCTGCGCTGGTTCATGGCGTGCTCCGGTTCGCCGTGGTCGGCACGCCGGGTCGGCGCCGGCCCGCTCGACGAGATCGTGCGGAAGGTCCTGCTGACGTACTGGAACACGGCGTCGTTCTTTTCGCTGTACGCGGCGGGTGCGGCCTGGACGCCGGAATCGGCGCGCCCGGCCGGCGAGCGGCACGTGCTGGACCGCTGGATCCTCGCCGGGCTGCAGGCGCTGACCGCCGGGGTCACCGAGCAGCTGGACGCCTACGACACCGCCCGCGCCGGCCGGCTGCTCGCGGACTTCGTCGACGACCTGTCGAACTGGTACGTCCGCCGGTCGCGGCAGCGCTTCTGGGACGGGGACCAGGACGCGCTTTCCACGCTGTACGAATGCATCGACGTGCTCACCCGGCTGCTGGCGCCGCTCGTGCCGTTCATCACCGAAGAGGTGTGGCAGCTCCTCGTCCGCCGCGGCGACCCGGCGGTGGCCGAGTCGGTCCACCTTTCGACCTGGCCGCGGGTGTGGGACGACCTCCTCGTCCCGGAGCTGCCCGGGCAGGTCGCGACGGCGCGGGCGCTGGCCGAGGCCGGCCGCGCGGCGCGCAAGACGACGAGCATCCGGGTGCGCCAGCCGCTCGCCCGCGCGCTGGTCGGCCTGCCGCCGGGTGTCACGCTGCCCCAGGACCTGCTCGACGACGTCGCCGACGAGCTCAACGTCAAGGCGCTGCAGCCGCTGGACGCGGCGAGCGAGGTCGTCGACGTCCAGGTGAAGGCGAACTTCCGGGAGCTGGGCAAGCGGTTCGGGAAGCGCACCCAGCAGGTGGCCACCGCGATCGCCGGGGCGGACGCCGGGGCCGTGCTGGCGAGCCTGCGGGACCGGGACGCGTTCACCGTCGACGTGGCCGGCGAAGAGCTGGAACTCGGCGCGGCCGACGTGCTGGTGACGGAGGTCCCGCGGACGGGCTGGGTCGTGGAGTCGCAGCGCGGCGTGACGATCGCGCTGGACACCGGGCTCACCCCGGACCTGGTGGCCGAGGGGATCGCCCGCGACGTCGTCCGCGCGGTGCAGCAGGCGCGCCGGGACGCCGGTCTCGAGGTCGCCGACCGCATCACCCTGGCGATCGGCGCCCCGGCGCAGGTGCGGCAAGCCGTCTTGGCGCACCAGGACCTCATCGCCCGCGAGACCCTCGCGGCTTCCTTGACGGTGGCCGAAGAAGCCGGGGAGATCGCCGTGCGGGTCGCGAAGGCGTGAGTCAGGCGACCCGGTCGCGGTGCCACTGCGCGGTGGACCGCGCCAGGACGCCGTCGATCCGCCGCAAGCCGCGCTCCGGGCCGAGCAGGACGAGGAAGTCGAGCAGCAGGTGACCGTGGGCGGGTCCGGTGACGGCGGTGCGCACCGCCGTCACCGACGCCTTGGCGAGCCCGCCCTTGAGCAGGGCCGAGAGCGTTTCTCCGGTCCACGGGGAAAGCGCGGCCAGTGCGTCGCGCGCGGCTTGCAGCGCGCCGAAGCCCGGTTCCTGGGTCGCGGCGGGTTCGTCGTCGAAGAGGGCCGCCGCGGCCCGTGCGGCTTCGGGGAGTGATTTCGCCCGGCGCCGCAAGGCGGGAGCCGCCCGGGTGAGCAGGGCGAGCCGGTCCCCGTCCAGCGGGGCCAGGTGCGGCACGAGCGCCTCGGTGAACTCCCCGGCGGTCAGCTCGCGCAGGTGGGTCGTGTCGAGGTCGGTGAGCCGCTTGACGTCGAGGCGCCCGGGGCGGGTGCGGACGCGCCGGACGTCGAAGCCCGCCACCAGCTCCGCCGGCGTGAAGACGCCGCCGCGCGTGGGGTGCGACCAGCCCAGCGCGGCCAGGTAGTTGACCATCGTGCGCGCCTGGACGCCCGCGTCCCGGTAGCCCAGCGCGTCCGCGGCGGGATCTTGCTGGCTGTTGAGGATCTTCGCGTTCGAGGCGAGCACCATCGGCACGTGCGCGAGCCGGGGGACCGCGCGGGCGACGCCGATGCGTTCGAGCGCCCGGTAGGCCGCGAGCTGGCGCGGCACCAGCGGCAGCATCGCGTCGCCGCGGATGTTGTGCGTGATGCCCATCAGCGCGTCGTCCACCGGGCCGGCGAGCGCGAAGGTCGGCCGCCCGTTGGCGCGCACCAGCACCGGGTCGGCCGCGCTGCCCGCCTTGAAGACGATCTCGCCGCGCGTGAGGTCGTCGAAGACCGTCTCGCCGTCGGGCAGGCGCAGCCGCAGCGAAGGGCGGCGGCCGACGGCGCGGTGCGCGGCCTTCTCCCGCTCGCTCGTGTGCCGGTCGGCGTTGTCGTACCCGAGCCGCGGGTCCTGGCCGGCCCGGGTGCGCCGCTCGGCGACCTCCTCCGGCGTCGAGAACGACTCGTAGAGCTCGCCGGCCGCCAGCAGCCGCCGGGCCACGTCGAGGTGCAGCTCACGGCGTTCGGTCTGCAGGTACGGACCGTGCGCGCCGCCGGTACCCGGACCCTCGTCCCAGTCGAGGCCCAGCCAGCGCAGCACGTCGAGCAGGGGCTCGTAGAACTCGGGCCGCACCCGGGCCTCGTCGGTGTCTTCCACGCGCAGGACGAAGGTGCCGCCGTGGTGGCGGGCCAGCGCCCAGTTGTAGACGGCCATGCGGACCAGGCCGAGGCTCGGCCGGCCGATCGGCGAAGGGGCGAAGACGGTGCGCACCGGCGCGGGGGGAAGGTCGGGCATGGTCGTACTCCACGGGTCGTGACTGGTGGACGGGCGGGGCTCAGGAGGCGGCGGGGACTTCGGCGGGCTCGGGGTTCCGGCGCGCGGCCCACGCCACGACCGCGCCCGTCGGCAGGCTCGCGAGCACGAACGCCGCGCCCAGCACGAACCAGCCGGGGGAACCCCATTCGATCATCAGGAACGTCAGCAGGGTGGGGGCGACCATGACCGCCGCCGCGTAGCCGGTCATCGAGAAACCCTGGTATTGGCCCTGTTTCCCGGGCGGGGCGAGCTTGAAGGTGATCGTCCAGACGGCCGCGGACACGAGCATCTCGCCCAGCGCGAGCACCGCGCCCGCCGCCACCAGCAGGACGATCGACAGGGTCGTCGGGCCGAAGGCCGAGAAGGAGAAGAGCGCGCACGCGGTCAGCAGGACGAACCCGGACAGCCGGGCGGTGCGCACGGCCCGCTCCATCGTGCTCACCCGCATGCCGATCCGGATCTGGAAGAGGATCACCGCGACGCTGTTCAGCACGAACAGCACGGTCACCACGGCGGTCGGGACGTGGGTGTGCCGGGTGATCCACAGTGGTATCACCAGTTCCAGCAGCACCGTGTGCAGCGAGAGGACCGCGGTGATCGCGGTGAGCGCCGCGAAGGGCGCGTCGCGCAGGACGGCCCGTTTGGGCGCGTCCGCCGCCGGTGCCGGGGTCGGCGCGACGTAGGGGAGCGACCGGAACAGCGCCGCCGAGACGAAGTAGCTCAGCACGTTCACGATCAGCACGACCGAAAACGCGGTCGGCGTCGCGATCTGCAGGGCGATCCCGGCGATCGCCGCGCCCACGCCGATGCCGATGTTGTTGACCGAGCGCACCACGGCCTGCGTCCGGACCACGCCGTCGGCGTCGACCAGGCCGGCGATCAGGGCTTGCAGGGCGGCGCGCGATCCGCGTTGCACCACCACGAAGAAGCAGGCCGTGACCAGCAGCGCGGCGAAGCTGCGCACGAACAGGTACCCGGCCGTGCCGACGCCGTTGAGCGCGACGAGCCACGCGGTCGTCGCGCGCGGGCCGAGCCGGTCCGCCAGGTGCCCCAGCGGCATGCCCGCCGGCAGGCCGACCGCGCCGGCGATGGTCAGCCCGAGGCCCAGCTTGGCCGGCGAAAGCCCGGCCACCTGGGTGAAGTAGAGCGCCGAGCAGGTCATGAACGCGCCGTACCCCGCCGTCAGGAACAGGCTCGCGAGCGCGATCCGGCGCGCGGCCGCGGGTATCGAGCGGAACACCGGGAACTCCTTCGCGTCAGGACAGCAGCAGGCGGGGGCGGCGGAGGTCGAGCCACGCGGCCAGGTTCAGGCAGCGCTCCAGTCCGCTTCGGACACCGGGCGCGCCCGGTTCCCGCACCGCGGCCGCCAGCCAGGCGCGGTTCACCAGGTCGAACACCGGGTGCGGCCGCTCGGCGAGCAGCTCGTTCGCCTGCTCCCGCAACGCCGCCAGGTAGCCCGCCGCCTGGATCGACGGGTAGGCGCTCTTGACCCGGGTGGCGACCGAGTGCGGCAGGAGATCGCCCGCCGCCGCGCGCAGCAGGCTCTTTTCCCGGCCGTCGAAGCTCTTCTGCGCCCAGGGCGCGTTGTGGACGTATTCCACCAGCCGATGGTCGCAGAAGGGCACGCGCACCTCCAGCCCCGCGGCCATGCTCAGCCGGTCCTTGCGGTCCAGCAGCATCCGCATGAAGCGGGTGATGCCGAGGTACGACGTGACCCGGCGGTCGCGGGTCTCCGCGTCGTCGCCGGGCAGGTGCTCGACCTCGGCGACCGCTTCGGCGTAGCGGTCGCGGGTGTAGGCCGGGATGTCGAGCAGGTCGAGCAGTTCGGGCCGCAGGACGGTGCCATCGCGGCCCTGCCCGTTCGCCGGGGCGCCGTTCGCCGCCGACATCCACGGGAACGTGCCCGCGCGCTGCGCTTCGGGCGAGCGGTGCCAGTGGTAGCCGCCGAAGACCTCGTCGGCGCTTTCACCCGACAGCGCGACCGTGGAGTGCTTGCGGATCGCGCTGAACAGCAGGTAGAGCGAAACGTCGGTGTCGCCGGTGCCCGCCGGGACGTCCCGGGCCTCGATCACCGCGCGGCGGACCGCCGGGTCGGCCATCGCGCCGGCGTCGAGCACGATCTCCGTGTGCACGGAACCCACGTGCGCGGCCACTTCCCGGACGTAAGGCGCGTCGGGGGTGGGCCGCGCCGCGTCGGGCACGTACGTTTCGCTCTGGCTGGCGAAGTCGACGGAGAAGCTGTGAACCTTTTCGCCGTGGCCGGCCAGTTCCCGGGCGGCGAGCGCGGTGACGGCACTGGAGTCCAGCCCGCCCGACAGCAGCAGGCAGCGGGGGACGTCGGCGATCAGCTGCCGGGTCACGATGTCGGTCAGCAGGTCCCGCACGCGGGCGATCGACTCGGCGCGGTCGTCGGGGTGCGCCACCGTCTTCAGCGACCAGTACGCGTGTTCGCGCGATCCGCGCGCGTCGACCGTGACCACGGTGCCGGGCCGGACTTCGCGCATCCCGGCCCACACCGCGTGCCCCGGGGTCTTGACGAAGGCGAACAGCTCGCGCAGGCCGTCGAGCCCGACCTCGCGGCCGGCCTCCGGATGGGCCAGCAGCGCCTTGGGTTCCGAGCCGAACAAGACTCCGTCCGAAGTGGACTCGTAGTACAGCGGTTTGACGCCCATCCGGTCGCGCACCAGCACGAGCCGCTGCGTCCGGGCGTCCCACACGGCGAAGGCGTACATGCCGTTGAGCCGTTCCGCGACCGCCTCGCCCCACTCCAGGTAGCCGCGCAGGACGACTTCGGTGTCACCGGTGGTGCGGAAGTCGTGGCCCCGGCGGCGGAGTTCGGCGCGCAGCTCGGCGTAGTTGTAGACCTCGCCGCTGTAGGTGAGCGCGAGGGTCCCGCCCGGGACGTCGAGCGTCATCGGCTGGGTGCTGCCCTCGAGGTCGAGGACGGCCAGCCGGCGGTGCCCGAGCGCCGCCGTCCCGCGCGGGTCGACCCAGGTGCCGGCCGCGTCCGGACCGCGGCACGACATGGTCGCGGTCATCGCCGCCAGTGCTTCGGTTTCCTGGCGGAGGTCGCGGTCGAAGGCGACCCAGCCGGTGATGCCGCACATGCGTCTGCTCCTCCGGGTGCGAATTCCGTTGCGGGGAAGGGAAAAGTCTCGACGGGACGCTACCAGCGGTTCCGTCGCGAGGAGCCCGGTCGCGGTAAGCACCGCGCCACCGGGCGGTAATCCCGGCCGCCGCGGGGGTTTCGTGCGCTCATCGAGTGTCCTCTCCGAACAGTCGCGGGAAGTGGCCGATGTCGTCGGAGACGCGGTCGACCAGCGCGGCCATGTCCGGCTCGCCGGGCGGCAACCGCAGGCTCCGCCGGTTCCGCCGCACCGACGCCGGGGAAAGCGGGAGCCCGCCGGCCGCGGCGTAGCGGATGGCGCCGGTCGCGTCCCGGCAGGGCAGCACCTCGCCGCGGGCGTGCTTGCTGGCGCTGAACGGGATGTCGAGCGTGCCGTCGGCGAACGCCTCGACGACGGCACGGGCCGGGTCCGCGGCCGAGAGGACGGGCCCGGCGAGCTCGTCGACCTCCGCGAGGATCCCCGCGAGTTCCGCCTCGACGGCCTCCTCGTCGACGCGGACGAAGTCCAGCAGCGGCGAGTTCGCCACGGCGGCCAGGCGCATCCCGTCGACGTTCGCCGCCGCGTCGGGGATGCCGAGCGCCTCCTGGTGGGTCTTGGTGACCAGCTTGGCGGCGCCGCCGAGCCGCGCGGTGAGCGCCCCGTAGAAGATCAGCTGGTCGGCGTTGACCCGCTGAGCGGGGAAGACGCCCATGAACTCGTGCAGCACCGGGTAGACCTCGACGCCGTCCGGCAGGTATCGCTTCGCCAGCAAGGGGATCGCGCGCAACGAGGCGACGTCCTGCGCGAGGTTCCCGCCCTGCGGGTAGGACAGCGACAGGCACGCCACGCCCTCGGCGGCGGCCAGGCTCGCTTCGATGATCCCGACGGCGAGGCTGATCGACGGCGGGACCAGCACCGCGGTCAGGGTGCCGAACAGCTCGCGGTCCAGCGTGAGCCCGGCCCGGTGGAGGTCGCCGGTCAGCGCGTCCACCTCGCGCCAGCAGGCGAGCGAGTGCGCCAGCGGGACGTCCTTGCAGTACGGGAGGTTGTAGGAGATCCCGCCGCCCTCGAACGAGGTCGCGCCGGCGGCCACGGAGACCCGGAACAACGCGCGGGCGTCGGGGGAGCCGTGCCGGATCTCCACCGGGGCGGAGACCGCTTCGACCAGCTCGCGGCCGCGCCGCCAGCCGTGCGCGACGAGGGGGTAGCCGTTGAGCGCCGCCGGGTCCGTGTTGACCGCGCGCAACGCCTGGTCGAACCGGTTGAGCCGGGTGAACGAGTCGATGGTCAGCGTCAGGATGTCCGGCGCCGCCCCGGTTTCCAGCTGCCGCAGCAGCCGGAGCATCTCGGCGTGGCCGCCGACGCCGCAGCGGGGCTGGATCGCCGGCACCCCGCGCCCGGCCGCCCGCGCGAGCACGTCCCGGGCGGTCGGCCGGGCGCGGGCGTACCGCACGACTTCGGCCGTGGACGGGAAGTCGGCCTCCGCACCGGGAGCGGCGAAGGGGAGCAGGGCCGGCAGGCCGTTCATCCGGCGCGGGGCGCCCGCGCGGAAGCGGCGCGCCGCTCCAGTTCGCGCAGCAGCGGCACGAGTTCGCCGAGCCCGGCCAGGACGTGGTCGACGCCGAGCGCGCGCAGCCGGTCCTCGGCGCTGCCGTCCTTGTGGCTGCCGACGGACAGGTTGCCGCCGAGCACGATCGGGCACGGCAGGTCGCCGGCGGCCCGGGCGGCCGGCAGCGGGCGCAGGTCGTCGCAGGCGTGGCCGTTGAGGCTGCCGACGACCACCGCGAGGGTGTCCGGGTGCTCGCGCACGGCCTGCGCGAACTCCTCGACCGGCGTGCAGGCACCCAGGTTGACGACGGTGTAGCCCTCGGCCCGCAACCGGTGGGCGATGAGCTGGTTGGCGACCGAGTGGGCGTCGCTGGCGGTCACACCCAGGACGATCGGGCCGCGGCCGGGCATCACCGCACCTCCTGCAGCGCGGCCTGCTCCCGGGTGGCGCGGACGTCGCGCTTCCCGTTGGCGTTGACCTGGATCTCGGGGACGACGTGGATCCGCCGCGGCACCAGCTCGGGCGGCAGCAGCGTGGCCAGCCCCGCGCGGATCTCCCGTTCCGTCGGCGCGTCCCCGCGGTGGTCGAAGACGACGAACGCCTCGACGACGTCGAGCGTGCCGCCGCGGATGATGTCGAACGCGGCGTCGGCCACCCGCGGCAGCGTCAGGGCGTGCCGGCGCAGCTCGGCCTCCTCGAAGCGGTGACCGTTGACCTTGAGCTGCCCGTCGGCCCGCCCGAGGTGCAGCAGCATCCCGCCGGGCAGCACCTCGACGATGTCGCCGGTCCGGTAGGCGCGGCCGCCGAACGCGGGGTCGTCGAGGAACCGGCCGCCGTCCCCGCCGAGGTAGCCGCGGGCGATGCCCGCGCCGGCGACGAAGAGCTCGCCGTGGCCGCCGGCTCCCACCGGCTCGCCGCGTTCGTCCAGCACGTACGCCCCGGTGTTCCAGGCCGGCGTGCCGATCGGCACGGTCGGCAGGTCCGGCAGGTCGCGCACCTCGCTGCGGTGGGCGAAACAGCCGATGGTGGTCTCGGTCGGCCCGTAGTGGTTCACCACCTGAACGCCGTCGAGCCGCTCGCCCATCGCTTTCAGCATGGCGGGTTCGAGGGGCTCGCCGCCGATCATCAGCCGGTGCGCGACGGCCCGGTAGTCCGGCTCGAGCATCCGCTCGAACAGCCGGAAGTGGCTCGGGGTGGCCTTGATGAAGTCGTAGGGGCGGTCGCGGCGGGCGAACAGGCTCGCGTAGTTCCACGAGGACTCGAGCAGGACGATCGTGCGCCCGTGCGCCAGCGGCACCCACAGCGTCGTGAGCGCCAGGTCGAAGCTCATGCTCGCGAAGACCGGGCAGGCCGCGCCGCCGGCGGCGGGCAGGACGTGCGCCTCGGCCCAGCCGATGTAGTTGACCAGGGACCGGTGCTCGACCTGGACGCCCTTCGGCAGGCCGGTGGAGCCGGAGGTGAACACGACGTAAGCGACGTCGCCCGGCCGCGGCTCGGCCATGGCCGGGACCGTGCCCGGCTCCGGCAGCCGCGAGGTGTCGACGCCGGGGTAGCCGAAGGTGCAGTCCGCGTCGCCGGTCCCGTCCCACAGCACGAACCGGGGGCTGACCTGCTCGAGGATGAGGCGGACCCGCCCGGCGGGGTTGGTCGGGTCGATGGGCGCGTAGGCCGCGCCGGCCGCCATCACCGCGATCATCGCCGCGATGCTCTCCGGGGTGCGGCGCGCGACGACGCCGACGAGCTCACCGCGTCCCACGCCCATCTCGCGCAACGCGGCGGCGATGACGACGGAGCGCCGCCAGAGCGTGCCGAAGGTGGTCACGCCGCCGTCGCTTTCGATCGCGACCGCGCCGGGCGTGGCTTCGGCCCGCTCGCGGATGAGGGTCACGACGGACGCCGCGGTCAGCTCGTGGTGCTCGCCGGTGAGCGTCGCGCCCGGGAAGCCTGCTGCTCGTTGGCCGGCCACTGGGAATCCTCTCTGCCTCTGGCGGTGGGAAGGGCCGGCTAGCGCCAGCCGCGGCCGGACACCCCGCGGAAGTCCCACGAGTCCGGCTTGACCAGGTCCGCCAGCGCGGCGGGGACGGTCTGCGCGCCGGTCGCCCGGATCAGCAGGCTCGGCAGCGGCCGGTCGCGGGTGGGCCGCCCGGTCGGTTCGACGAACTCGGCGCCGAGGCCGGCGAGTTCCTTGAGGACCGGGTCCGGCAGGTCGCGGGTCCACAGCAGGAACCGGGTGCCGGGCAGGGTTTCGGCGGCGAGCCGCACGAGGTCGGCCTGGACGTCGTCGCTGCTCGCTTCGCAGTCGACGACCGTGGTCGGGGTCGGCCCGTCGTCGGTGTCCACACCGGACCGGTGGGCGACGAGGTACCCCTCCACCGCGCCGGTTTCGCTTCGGGCCAGGAGGTAGTAGTACTTCGCCAGCGGGTTCGCCGCGCGCCAGCCGAAGTACGACGCCGTGCGCGCGACCCGGACCCGGCCGTCGCCGGGCAGGGCCGCCGCGACCGCCGCCATGGCCTCGACGTCCGGTGCGGTGGCCGCGGTGATCGTCACGCCGGACCGCGTGCCCCGTGCGTCGGGGAGCGCGGACCACGGGCCGCGGAAACCGTGCCCGGCCGGGCGGTTCAGCACCGCCTGCCCCCACGGGCCGACCTGCTGCCAGCCGCGGATCAGCATCGCGGGCACGGTGCCCTGGTCGCCGAAGTCCAGCAGCCACGGCACGTTGTCCCGGCGCAGGCGGGCGAGGACCTCGTCGACCATCGCGTGGAACACCGGCCCGTTGCGGTGCTCCGGCGCGACGATCGTGTCGGTCAGGCACGGCAGCACGAACCGCTGCCCGTCGACCTCCCAGCCGGACCCGAACACGCCGACCATCCCGGCCAGCTCCCCACCGGGAGTCCGGGCCAGCACGACGTACCGGCCGTCCAGGTAGGGGTTTTCGTGGTACTTCCAGTCCAAGTAGGACCCGTTGCCCTCGGGACCGCCGCGCAGCAACGGATCCTGCAAGGCGCAGGCTTCGGCGCGGTCTCCGGGCGTGTAGCCGGTGAGGACGAAGTCGACGGCCACGTCAGGCGTCCCCGCCCTTGGCGCGGACGAACCGCGCGATCCGTTCGAGGGTCCGGAAGTTGTCCTGGCTGATGTCGTCACCGGTGATGCGGATGCCGAAGTGGTCTTCGAGCTCGACGAACACCGCCAGGAAGCGCGAGGAGTCCAGCACGCCGCTGGCGATGAGGTCGTAGTCGGCCGCGAGCGGCTCCACGGGCAGGACCTCGCCGAGGCACGCGCGGAGCCGGTCGAGCACGGCCTGCTCCGCGGCGGTCGCGTCGGTTTTCATCGGTCACCTCAGATCCGGGGTCGGGCGGTGGTCCGGGCTCCCCGAACGTAGCGCGGGCGCCCCCGCGCGGAGGTAATCGCGCGGCACGTGGGGCGCCACCGCGGCGCACTGGCCGCCGGTTACCCGCCGATTACCCCGGCACGGCGGATTACCGCGCGGTGAGCGCGGCCGCGGTGCCGTTTACCCGGTGGTGGGCGGGTCGCGCCTAGCGTGGGCTCGCGTCCACCGCACGACCGAAGACGGAGGTCAAGGTGTCGAAGGGATCCTACGAGGAGAAGGCCGCTCCCGGGTACGCCCGGTCGCGCCACGAACTGCTCGACGCCGGCCGGGTGCTGCCACCGCCGTTCGACGGGGTCGCCAAGACCTCGGCACCCCGCGCGGCCGACGTCTTCGCCCTCGTCGAGCCGATGCTGCGTGAGCACGGCGCCGGCGTGGTGCTGCTCGACGAGCCGTTCGCCGACGAGGAGTTCGTCGCGTTCGGCGCCCGGCTCGGCACCGCGACCGAGGAGACCGACCCGGCGGTGCAGCCGTTCGTGACCGGCGGCGTGATCCTCAACCTGCTCGGCAAGAACCGGCGCACCGACGACGTCTCGCTGCAGCCGTTCGCCGAGAACTCGCTGTCGCTGCACACCGAAGGCAGCGGCCGGGTGGCCGTCGACCAGCCGCGGTACATCGTGCTGATGTGCTGCCACCCGGGCCCGCGGCCGACCGCGGCGCAGACCGCCCTGGTGCCGATGGAAGAGATCTTCGGGCGGTTGTCCGCGGGGGACCGCGAAGTGCTGTCCCGCACCCGCTACGCGCACCTGCCGCCGGGGGAGACGATCCTGCGCGAGCACGACGGCCGTCCGGTGTTCTCGTTCCGCGACTTCCTCGGCGGGCGCCTCGACTGGGTCAACGACGGCGGCGACCCGCCGGAAGCGGTCGACGTCGCGCTGGAGAACCTCCACGCGGCGATGTACGCCCCCGGCGCGCGGGGTGTGCACTGGCAGCGCGGGCTGCTGGTGGTGATCGACAACCGGCGCCACTTCCACGGCCGGACGGCGGGCACCGCCCCGGCGGGCGAACCGCGGCACCTCAAGCGGCTGCGCATCCGCTGATGCGGGGCATCGAACGCACGACCGTCGGCAAGGTCCCGGGCCGGCCGGTCACGGAAGTCGAGTCGTACACGCTGCACACCGGTTCGGGGTTCGCGATCACGGCGTGGAGCTACGGGGCGACGCTGGTGGAGGTGCTGGCCGCGGACCGGGACGGGCGGCACGCCAACGTGTGCCTGCGGCTGCCGGACCTGGACGCCTACCTGGACCGGGCCCGCAACCCGTACGTCGGCGCGACGGTCGGTCGCTATTGCCGCTGCGTGGCGGGTGCGGAGTTCACCTTGGACGGCGTGCGCCACCGCCTGGACCGCAACGAAGGCCGCCACCACGTCCACGGCGGCACGGAGGGCCTCGACCGGCACGTGTGGTCGGCCGAGGCGTCCCCCGACGGCGACGCACTGGAGGTCCGGTTCACGACGACCAGCCCGGACGGCGACCAGGGCTACCCCGGCGAGCTGACGGTGTGCACGAGCTACCGCGCCGAGCCGGACGGCACACTGGTGATCGCGCACCGGGCGCGGACGACGGCGCCGACCGTGGTCGGCCTCACGAACCACGCGTTCTGGAACCTGGGTGGGCAGGGAACGATCGACGACCACCGCCTGCGCCTCGCGGCGACGGAAGCGGTTCGTTTCGACCCGGACCTGGTCCCGCTGCCGGGGGCACCGGAGGCGGTGTCCGGCACCGCGCGTGACTTCACGGCGGAGCGTGAGCTGGCGGGGGTGCGGGTGGACAATTGCTTCCTGGTCCCGGCTTCGGAGCACCTCGCGACGCTGACCCACCCGCCGAGCGGCCGGGTGATGCGGGTGAGCACGGACCAGCCGGCGGTCGGGGTCTACACGGGGGACTGGTTCACGGGGAACCCGCGCGGCGGGATCTGCCTGGAGACGGGCGCGTTCCCCGATGCGCCGAACCGCCCGGACTACCCTTCGGTCCGCCTCGACCCGGGTGAAACGCACCGGCACCGGACGGTGCACCACTTCGGGGTGGTGGATGCGGGGTGATGCGCACGGTACCCGTGTGGTGCGCTGGTTCGGTCGCGCCGACCGCGGGTGCGCCGCTGTGGCGCCGTGCGGTGCACCACTTCGGGGTGGCGGATGCCGGGTGACGCGCACCGGTACCCGCGTGGTGCGCTGGTTCGGTCGCGCCGACCGCGGGTGCGCCGCTGTGGCACCATTTCGGCCGCGCAGCCAGTCCCAGCGCTGTCTGCCGCTTTCGGGCGCGTTCCGGATACCGCGAATGACTCATGGGGGACCTCCAAGGTCCCCCATGAGTCACTCGCGACCTCGGTCGCCCCACCCCAACCCGTAACGGATCAGCCCAGCGGGTGGTGGAGGTAGGTCCGCCGCGGCGAACCCTCACCGCCGAAGATCGGGCCGCAGCGGGTGAAACCCAGCAGGACCATCACGTCCACTGTGGACTCCAGATCCGGATTCGCTTCCGCTCGCAGCGCATCCGCACCGCTCTCACGCGCGATCGACACCGCGCGCCGCAAGCACTGCGGCCCGGCCAGGGAACTGCCCAGTGAAGGGTGCACGGCGAGCCTGCTCAGGTAAGCCGGGGTGTGCGCCTCCGGAAAGACCCCGGTCGGCGGCTCGAAAGCCGGGTGCCAGGTCAACGTGAACATCGCCGCCGCGCGGTCGTCCGCGCGCAGCAGGTGCACCACCCCCGCGCGCACGCGGGACTCGGTCGTGGCGGGGTTGCGCGCCGGGACGGGGGAGCCGAACCGGCGGCCCTGGTGCTGGTCGCTCGCGCAGAGCAGCGCGTGGACCTCGGCGGCGTCGGTCGCGATTTCCCAGTGCTGCGTGGTCATCGTCCTCCCCGTTCGTCGGGTGGCACGCGGGGCGCACGGTCCGGGCGAACCGTGCGCGTCCCGCTCACCGCGGCAGGTCGGCGCAGGTCTCCGCGCTCTGCTTCTCCTCGGCGAGGAAGATGGTCTGGGCCATCATCTTGTAGTCGCGCATGCTCTCGCGGAACACCTCGATCGACTCCTCGGGGTGCACCGAGTCGATGACCGCGTTCGGGCCGATCGCGTTGAACTGGTGCGAAGTGCCGCGCGGGATCTGCATGTCCACCCACGAGTTCTCCGGCACGATCAGGTTGTACCGCGTGCGCCGGTGGCCCTCCGGGGTGCCGGGCAGGTCGTCTTCGAAGGCTTCCGGCGCGAACGGCGTCACGCCCGGGACGTCACCGACGATGAACGGCGACAGGCTGGAGACGCGGATGCGCGTGCCGGGCCCGGTCATCATGCGCACGAAACGCAGGCCCGTGTGCAGGTGCATGCGGGAACACATGTCCCGCTCTTCGACGTCGTAGAAGTCCATCAGGTAGCGGTCGGCGAAGTACCCGTCGAACGGGCTCGCCAGCATGTAGACGTCGCCCTCCTCGAACGTCTGGGCGCGGACGATGCCCTCGGCGTCGGGGGAGGTGGCTTCTTCGGACTTGTGCGCTTCGCGGACCACCGACGCCAGCCGGTCGACGATCGCGAAGGCGATGTCGGCGGGCCATTGGGCGACCGGTGTCACCCGGTTCTGCGCCGGGTCGCGGAACCCGATGAGGTCCTGGACCTCGTTCTCCTCGTCCGGCGCGTGCTTCATCGTCTGGGAAACCGCTTCCATCGACCAATCCTTTTCCTCGGCGTTCCGGGCTCTGGCTCCGGCGCGAACGGCGATTCGTCGGGATCGCCAGTGATCCTGGCCGCCATCGAACGTACGGTGCCGGTGCGACATCTGTACAGTTACGAATTCAGGGATCCGCTCATCGCGCGGTAATCAGCCACCCGGTATTCACCGCGGGAAATCACGCTTTACCGTCCGGTTACCCCGGACATTTTATGTCGCCGGGGTCGATTACCCGGTGATGAGGGGGCGAAGAGCGGCGTGGTTGGCCGGGTCCGGGCCGAATCGCTAACGTGATCGGTGCCCGCAATTCGGGGCGAAATCACCGAAGTCGCACCTTCGCGCAGCCGGCGGTTCGTGCCGGCCCCATCCCACGCCTGCGGATCTGGTGAGCTGTCCGATCAGGCCCGGCCCAGAACGGAGCCCGGTTCATGCCGCTGTTCGATCCCCCGTCCCGGCCACGGCGCATAACGGTTCCCGAAGACGCGCGAGCCTGTGCCGCGCTCGCCCGGCCCGCCGAGGCGGACCTGGACACCTTCTGCCCCGACGTCGACGACCGGCTGCTCGACGTCATCGCCCGCGCGGAAGATCCCGGGGACGCCTTCGAACTGCGGGACCTGTGGCTCGGCCGCGTCGAACACGAACTCGGCGCCGACGCCCTGCGCCCCGGTCTCGCCGAACTCTGGCGCGGTTCCCGCCGCCGGCGCCACGTCGGCGCCGAAGAAGCCCTGGCTTCGCGAGCCACCGTCCGGTTCGTCAAGGAGCTCTTCAACTGGTACTTCCGCGACGACCTCTACGGCGACCTCGCGGCCGACCGGCAGCTGCTGCTCTCGAGCGGCGCGGTCGACGAAGAACGCTGGGGCCTGCCCGCCGCGCTCAAGGACTGCGTGCGCTTCGCCCTCGACCGCGACTGGTACGGCTACTCGGACTCGCGTGGCCGGATACCGGCGCGGGAAGCCGTCGCCGCGTACGAGAACGCCTTGATGGAGCGGGACGTCTACGACGAGCACAACGTCGCGCTCACCATGGGCGGTACCTTCACCGTGAGCACCCTGGCCGATTTCCTCCTCACCGGCCGGACCGGCCCGACCGGGCCCGCGCTGTGCGGCATCCCCAACTACCCGCCGCTGGTCGAGGCGGTTGCCCGCCGCGGCGACGTCCGGCTGGTGCCGCTGCCCAGCACCGCGGGCCGGACGTCGCTCGAACCGCTCATCCAGGCGTTGTCGGCCGACACGCCGCTGGTCATGATCCAGACCGCCGCCAACCCCACCGG
Source organism: Amycolatopsis sp. cmx-4-83 (assembly GCF_046548815.1). NCBI lineage: Bacteria > Bacillati > Actinomycetota > Actinomycetes > Pseudonocardiales > Pseudonocardiaceae > Amycolatopsis > Amycolatopsis sp. cmx-4-83. Next base: position 211,774 of record NZ_JAEBEF010000013.1, read on the forward strand.
CGCGCTGGTCGACGAGGACGAGCTGACCCGGCTGATCCGCGCCGCGGGTCCGCGCACCACGATCATCCTCGACGAGTGCCACGAGTGGCTCGGCCCGCGGCGCACCCGCGGCACCGCCCGCGCCGCGAGCAACGTCGTGCGCGTGTCGAGCCTGTCGAAGAACTGGTCGGCGCCGGGCATGAAGATCGGCTGGATCCTGGCCGGCCGGGAGTTCATCGACGAGTACTACGAGCACGCGTCGACCGCGTTCGGGGGCCCGCCGTCGTTCCTCTACACGGTCGTCGAGCTGCTCGCCCGGATGGAACGCTGGCTGGTCACCGGGCTCGACCGGCCCGGCGCGGCCGAGGTCGCGGAGTTCGAGCCCGCCTACCGCCTCGACGCCGACCGGCTGGGCGTGGCCTACGCGGGCTACCGGCGGGAGCGCTGGGAACGCCAGGACGCGCTGACGGCGTTGCGCGACGCGACGTGCCACCGGCTCTCGGCGGTGGCCAGGGTGACCGTCCCGGCGTACTCCATCAACGCCGCGGTCCGCGTCCCCGGCTGGGACGACAGCTACCGGTGCTTCCGCGACCTGCTGCGCACCACCGGGGTGTCGACCTACCCGGGCATCCTCAACTTCTGCTTTTCCGGCGGGGTGGTCCGGGTGACCACGGCCCGGCCGTGGGCGGAGCTCGCGGAGGCCGGTGACCGCCTGGCCTACGCCGTGGCCGAGCCGGGGGTGCTCCGTGTCTGAGCGCCCGACGGCCGGGTTCGCGGCCCGCGCCGGGCACAAGGCGGTGCTCGGCATGATCCACCTGCCGCCGCTGCCCGGCAGCCCGTACCACCGCAGCGGCACGTTCGCCGGGATCACCGAGACCGCCGTGCGTTCCGCCCGCGCCCTGGAGAACGGCGGCGCCGACGGGTGCCTGGTCCAGACCGCCGACCGCGTCTACGGGACCGAGGACGAAGCCGACCCGGCCCGCGTCGCGGCGATGGCGCTCGTGGTGGCCGAAGTCGTACGGGCCACCGGACCGGGCTTCCGGACCGGGGTGCAGATCATGCGCAACGCGATTTCGGCGTCGCTGGCCGTGGCGGCGGTGGCGGGCGCGTCGTTCGTGCGCGCGGCCACCCTGGTCGGGGCCACGCTCAGCCCGCAGGGCCTCGTCCAGGGCGACCCGCTGCGGGTGATGACCTACCGCCGCGCCATCGAAGCCGGGGACGTCGCGGTCGTCGCCGACGTGGACTCGATGCACTTCTCCTGGCTCACCGGGGACAAGACCACCGGGCAGGTCGCGAAGCACGCCGTGGACGCCGGCGCGGACGCGGTCACCCTCGCCCACCGCGACGAGGACAAGGCGCTGGCGATGATCGCTTCGGTCCGCGAGACGGCGCCCTCGGCGCCGGTGCTCCTGGCCGGGCACACCCACCACCGCAACGCCGCGCGGTTGCTGGGCGCGGCCGACGGCGCGTTCGTCGGCACCTGCCTGGAACGCGACGGCTGGGGCGGTGAGATCGACGAGCGGCTCGTCCACGACTACGTGCGCGAAGTCCGCGCGGTGCAGCAGTGAACCACGAAGGGCGGGCGAACCGCGGATGAAGGCGGAAGTGCTGGTGCGGCAGGCGGATCGGCTCGGTGCGGACCTGCGGGCGTGCGCCGGCGGGATCGCGGAACGGGTGGCGGACCTCGTGGCGGCGCCCGGGTTCGCCGGGATCGGGCGGGTCGTCCTGCTCGGCAACGGCGATTCCCACCACGCCGCCCACGCGGCCGCGCTCGCGTTCGCGCGGTTCGCCGGCGTCGCGGCCGAACCCCTGCCCGCGCAACGGTTCGCCGACCACCCCGACCCCGGGACGGGCCCCGGCACGCTCGCCGTCGGCGTCTCGGCCTCGGGTGGCAGCCCGATGGTGGCCGAGGCGCTGGGCCTGGCGCGAGAACTCGGCGCGGTGACCGTCGCGGTGACCGGACGGCCCGGCACCGCCGTCACCGGCGCCGCGGAGCACGCGCTCGTCACCGAACTCACCGACCTGGAACCGTCGCCGGGCGTCCGCACCCACCAGCTGAGCCTGCTGACCCTGCTGGCGCTCGCGATCGGGCTCGGCGCGCGCCGAGCCGTGTTGTCCACAGTGGACGCTCAGGGTCTGACGGGCGAACTCGGCGGCCTGGCCGCGGTGATCGAGGAGACGGCGGAACTCGTCCGGCCCGCCTGCGTCAAGACCGCGGCCGACATCGCGCACGCGCCGCTGCGGGTGTTCCTCGGCACCGGGCCGAGCCACGGGACCGCCCTGCACGCCGCCGCGAAGCTCATCGAGGCCACCGGCGCGCCCAGCTTCGGGCAGGACACCGAAGAGTGGTGGCACGTCGAGCGGTTCTGCCGGCCCACCGACCTCCCGGTGTTCGTGCTCGCCCAGCCCGGGACCGCGCAGCGGCGGGCGCGGGCCCTCGCCGAACGGGCCCGGCAGCGCGGCCGCCGGCTGCGCTTCGTCGGCGGAAATGCGGCCGACATCCCGGTCGCGGGCCCGGTGCGGGAGGAGTTCGCGCCGCTCGCGCACGGCGTCTTCGCCCCGTACCTCGCCGCGGCGATGGCGGCCGAGCTGGACCGCGAACCGTTCCTGGCCGACCTGCCCGGCTGAACCGCACCGAGGAAAGGACACAGAGGACCATGGGAAACGCACTGGCGGGGCGGACCGGTGACGCACTGGTCGCGGCCCTGCGCGAGCTCGTCCTGCGCCAGCTGCCCGCCACCGCGGCGGACCTGGGCCCGGACTCCCCGCTGGGTGAGGCCGGGCTGACCTCGTTGCGCACCGTCGCGACACTGGTCGCCATCGAGGCCGGCCTGGGTACGGAGCTGCCCCCGGAACTGATCACCCCCGACACCTTCCGCAGCGTCCGCACGCTGGCCGCCGCGATCGAACCGGTGGCCGCGGCGGCGGGACCGGCTCGTGACCGCGTCTGAACCGCGGCTGCGGTTCGGTGTCCATTCCGGACAGCAGTACGAAAGCTACGGTGAGATAAGGGAACTGTGGCAGCGCGCCGAAGAGCTCGGGTACGACTGGTGCTCGGTGTTCGACCACCTGCGCCCGCCGATGGGCGGGCCGGCCGGGCCGTGCTTCGAGGGCACGACCCTGTTGTCCGCACTCGCCGCGAGCACCAGCCGGGTCCGCTGCGCGCTGATGGTCGCCCCGGTCGCGTGGCGGCACCCGGCCGTGCTGGCCGCGCTCGCCGCCACCATCGACCACGTCAGCGACGGCCGCGTGGAACTGGGTATCGGCGTCGGCGGTGCCGATCTGGCGCACGGGCAGTACGGCCTGCCGCAGCCGCCCCGCGCGGACCGGCTCGGGATGCTCGAAGAGACCGCGGAAGTCCTCAGAGGACTGTGGTCGGGCGAACCGGTGACGTTCGTGGGCAAGCACTTCCGGCTCACCGAAGCCCACCTGCGGCCCGTCCCGGTCCAGCCGCGGCTGCCCCTGGTGGTCGGCGGCGTGAGCGAGCCGGTGCTGCGCACCGTGGCGCGGCACGGGGACGTCTGGAACAGCCTGCTCGCCGACCCGGCCGAGTACCGCGAGCGCAGCGCGCGCCTGGACCGCCGGTGCGAGGAAGCCGGCCGCGACCCGGCGAGCGTCCGGCGGTCGATGACCTTCCGCGCCCTGCTCGTCGAGGACCCCGCGGACCTGCCCGGTGAACTCGAGCGGCTGCGGCGGCGTTACCCGCCCGATTCCCCGGTGTGGCCGGAATACCTGGTCTTCGGCACGCCGGAGCAGTGCGCCGAAGCGTTGCGGCCCTACGTCGGACTCGGGGTCACCGACTTCGTGCTCGGCGTCCGGCCGCCGGTGGACTGGCGCTGCGTCACGCTCTTCGCCGACCAGGTCGTCCCCCAGCTCCGCGCGTCCCGGTGACGCCGGTGAGAAAGGAAGCCACGATGGGCAACTACTATTCGGAGGGGTTCGCCTCCTTCTTCGACAACAGCTACACCGGCTGGGTCAACCGGTTCTCGCCGAAGCTGGTCGCCCACCTGGCGACCGTGCCGGGCACCGACCGCACCGCCGTGGACATCTGCTGCGGCACCGGCGTCACCGCGGCCTGCTTCCTTGAGGCGGGCTGGACGCTGCACGGCGTCGACGGGTCAAAGTCGATGCTGGACCTGGCCCGCGCCCGCCACGCCGGGGCGATCGAAGCCGGCCGGTTCTCGGTGGTGCAGTCCGACGCCCGCGCGTTCCGGCTGCCGGCACCGGTGTCCGCGTGCGTCAGCATGGACGGCGCGCTCAACCACCTGCCGTCCACAGAGGACTTGCAGGCGTGCTTCTCCGCGGCGCACGCGGCGCTCGCCCCGGGCGGCGAGTTCGTCTTCGACCTCTACGAGCAGACGCACTTCCTGCACTGGAACAACGTCACGCTCACCGACACCGACGAGGCGGTGGTGGTCAAGCGCGGGGTCTGGGACACCGACACCCGCACGGGCATGCTGCGCGTGTCGGGGGTGTTCGGCGCGGGGGACCGGGTGCAGCGCGTGGACCAGACGCTGACGAGCTGGTACTACGACGCCGAGGACGTCACGGGCGCGCTGCGCGCGGCGGGCTTCGAGCCCCTGCCGCACGACTTCGGCGGCGAGGACCTCAAGTGCGACTCGGGCTCCTGCTCCCGGACGGCGGTCCCGTGCCGCGCGATCTACCGGGCCCGCAAACCCTGACGCACCCCAATGTGGCGTTGGGTGCGCTGGACGCACCCAACGCCACATTGGGGCGCTCGGGGCCGGCGTTATCCGGTGGGCGGCAGCGGCCAGATCGTCCGCTTGACCCGGTAGTCCTCGACCGCCGCCGCGAGGTGCTCCGGGCGGCACGGGAACCCGCCGCCGCCGAGCGCGCCCGCGGCGCCCGGCACCCAGTTGACCGAAATCTCCTTGGCGCGCAGCAGGTGCGCCACCTCGAAGGCCTCCTCCGGCGGTCCCCACACGCTCGCGGCGTGGGCGGCCGCCGCGGCGGACCCGGCCAGCCGCGCCGCCGCCTCGGGATCGGGCGCGGCCTGGACCGTCAGCAACGGCCCGGGCACCTCCTGCAGCACGGCCGGGGCGTCCGGCGCGAGATCGGCCAGCACGCGCGCACCCCGCCAGAAGCCGTGCTGTTCCTCCGGCCCCAGGCGGGTTTCGGCCTCGAAGCAGAACCCGGCGTCGCTGGTGGCCACCGCGGTGTCGAACAGGCTGAGCTGGTCGAGGTTGTTCAGCGGCCCGAAATCCACGCCCGCGCGGCACTCGGCGACGGCGTCGGCGAGGCCGTGCACCACCTGCTCGTAGTTCTGCCGCAACGTGATCACGCGCGCCGGCGCGAAGTTCTGCCCGGCGTTGTGCGTGCGCGCCCTGGCCAAGGCCCGGAACGTCGACCCGGGTGCGCCGGGCAGCACGACCGCGGCGCTGTTGCCGCCCCACCGCAGGTGCGCCGGCCGCAGCCCGGCGCGGTGGGCGACGTCGATCGCGCCCCCGGTGTTCCCGGCGAAGGACAGCGCGTCCACCTGGCCGGCCACCAGGCTGCGCCCGGTCCGGCGGTCGCCGGTGACCACGCCCAGCACGTCGGCGCCCAGCACCGGAACGGCGCTTTCGGCCAGGAACTGCACCGAGTCGGGCGTGCTCTCGGCCGGTTTCACCACCACGGCGTTGCCCGCGACCAGCGCGGGCCCGGCCTGGTGCAGCGCCGAGAGCAGCGGAAACGCCCAGTGCACGAGCACCCCGACGACGCCGAGCGGAGCGGAGCTGCCCGGCAACGGCGCACCGGCCACGGCGGCGCAGGAACGCAGGTGCCGCACGCCGGCCGCCACCTCGAGCCGCGCGTCGGCGTCCGGCTTGCCGGTGCCCGCGCACTCCAGCTCCACGTACCGGTCGGCGCGGTCTTCGAGGTGGCCGGCGAGCGCGTCCAGCCGCTCCGCGCGATCCGGGCCGCTCAGCCGCGACCACGTCTTCGCCGCGTCCCGCGCGGCCGCGACCGCGGCGGACACGGCGTACTCGTCGCCGATCGGCGCCATCCCGCGCACCTGCCCGGTGCGCGGGTCGAGCAGCAGGGTCGCGGGCCCGCCGGTGACGGCCGGTTCGTCTCCCGGCGTCCGGTGCTCAGTCCCGAACACGCGCGCTCAGGTCGTCCCTCAGCTGCGGGCGCAGCACCTTCCCGGTCGCGGTGCGGGGGATCTCCGCCAGCGTGATCACCCGTGACGGCAGCACCCCCTCGGCGAAGGTGGCCCGCAGCGGCTCGGTCAGCGTCGCGACGTCGGTCTCGCCCCCGGACAGCACGACGGCGGCGATGATCTTCTCCCCGGCGAAGCGGTCCGGCACCGTGACGCACGCGGCGTCCCGGACCTGGGGCAGGGCACGCAGCACGCGGTCCATCTCGTCGAGGGAGACGGTCTCCCCGGCGACCTTGGCGATGTTCTTGAGCCGTCCGGTGAGGACGAAGAAGCCGCGCCCGTCCCGCTCGACCCGGTAGCCGAGGTCCTGGGAGTGGAACCAGCCGTCGCGGAACGCTTCGCGCGTCGCGTCGGCGTTGCGCACGTACCGCGACATGACGTTGAAGCCGCGCATGCAGACCTCGCCCACCTCGCCCGGGGGCAGCGGCGCACCGGCCGGGTCCAGCACGGCGACCTCGTTGCCGTAGACCGCGACCCCGACGGAGGGGATTTCGGCGTCGAGCATCAGCCGCCGGTAGGTGTCGTCGGACAGGCCGGGCGGCATCGTGCAGGAGAAGTTGGTGGTCTCGGAAAGGCCGTAGCCCTGCAGCACGCGAGCCCCGAGGCGCTCGGCGACCGACCGCGCGGTGCGGCTGGTCAGCGGCGCCGCGGCGGAGACGAAGTAGCCGAAGCCGTCGGGAAGTTCGGGACGGCGCCACGTCTCGACGAGCGCTTCGAGGATGCCGGGCACGACGCTCGCGATGCGCGGGCGGTAGGTCCGCAGGGTGCCGGGGTAGGCGAGCGGGGAGAAGGAGTCGCACAGCACCGTGTGCGCGCCGGCCGCCATCGTGCCGAGCACGGTGAAGTGCAGGCCGTTGACGTGGTGGATGGGCAGGCAGGCGAGCACCCGGTCACCCCGGACGAGCCCGTGGTGGCGGCGCACGGCTTCGGCGTTGGCCACCGCGTTGAGGTGCGTCTGGGCGACGAGCTTGGACGCGGCCGTGGAACCGGACGTCGCGAAGTAGAGCGCGTCGGCCGCGGGGTCGATCGCGGGAAGGGCCGCGGTGGGCTCCGGCAGCTCGGTCCAGTGCGGGAGGAGCCGCGAGTCCGGGGCATCGGTGCCGGGCAGGTGGACGGTGGCGAGCGCACCGGCCGCTTCGAGCTGCCGGGCGCGCCGCTCGGGCGGGTCCGACGGCCCGAGCATCAGCAGCCCGAACCCGGCCCGGAGCACGGCCAGCACGGTGAGAACCGACGGAATGTCGTTCGCCGGCGCGAAGCCGAGCACGGCGGGCCGCGCGGTCCCGAACTCGGCGCACAGCCACCCCGCGAGCGCCCGGCTCGCGATGGCGGCCGTGCGGTAGTCGAGGGTGGTCGCGCTGCCATCGGGCGCGACGGCGGTGACGAAGGGCGCGTCCCCCTGGCTCACGGCGAACCAGTCGAGCGCGTCCAGCGGGGTGCGCCACGGCGAGGAGGGCACCGCCGGCCCGGCATCGCCGTAGCGGCGCGCGAGTACGTGATCCGCAACCGTCATCGAACGTAACCCTTTCCTCCGGCGCACCGTCCGTTCCGCCTTGCCGAACGAGCCTAGGCCGGGCGGCCCCGGAGGGCGGTAATCCGGAAACCGGCCCGGAAACGGCGGAGTAATCGCGCGGTTTGCGGTGTCGCCTGGCCGGTGCACAGCGGCCGACGCGCGCGGGCCGCGTCTGCCCGAGCCGGGCCCGGGCTCAGCCGACCGAGGCGCGGTCGGGGACCGCCGTGCTCTTCCGCTCGTGCGCGGTGCTCCGTTGCGGCCGGGCTTGCCCGCCCCAGGGCAGGGGCGGGAGCCTCGGAAGCCGAGCCTGGGCTCGGCCGACCTGGTGATCGCGGTGTGCTCCGCGCGCGGTGCTCCGGCGGCCCGGCCACCGGCGTGCGGGAGCTGCCGGCCCCCGGGGCTCAGCCGACCGGAGACCGGGCCGCCACCGCCGTGCTCTCCACGCTCGCCCGCGGTGTGCGGGCCGCGTCGATCAGCTGCTCCTTCCGCGCCCGCACCGGCGCCGGCACCCGCGACAGCGCGACCTCCCGCAGCCGGGTGTTCGTGAACGCGTAACGCGTCCAAGCCAGATCACCCGGCCGCCGGACGCAGCGCAGCATTCCGCGGTTCACCAGCAGGCGCAGCCACCGTCCGCTGGCGTGGTAACCGTCCTCGGCCGCCAGCGTGGCCACCACCGTCTCGGTGACGTCGTCGCCGCACACCGCCACGTCGTAGAGCACCGCCCGCGCCTCCGTGGGCAGCAGGTCGAGGGCGACCTCCAGCCGGGAACGCACCGAGTACGGGATCGGGTCCGGGAGACTCGCCGGATCCGCGCCGGACAGCCGCCGGCCGTACTCGATCGCGAACAGCGGGTTGCCGCCGAGGGCGCCCGCGAGCGGGACGAGGGACTCCGGGTGCTCGTCCGGGACCGCGTGGCCGGCCGGGATGCGCGTGGCCTTGTACGCCTCCCACATCAGGCGCGCGGCTTCGTCGTCGGCGAGCGGGTGCAGGCAGACCGACGTGCTGTGCAGCTTGCCCCCGCCCCACGACCGGCGGCGGGTCAGCAGGTCCGGGCGGGCGCTCGCGACCACGAGCAGCGGCACGCCGCCCGACCGTTCGAGGAGGTGGTCGAGGAAGTCGAGGACGACGTCGTCGCTCCACTGCAGGTTCTCCACCACCAGCGCCACCGGCGTCCGCGCGGCCAGCGCCTCGAAGAACTGGGTCCACGCGTCGAACGTGTCCGCGGTCCAGGCGCGGTCGCCGTGGTCGGCCTCCAGCAGCACACTCAGGTGGGAGAGGATCCACGGCGCCCGGCGTTCGTCGACGACGCCGTTCACGACGTCGCCCAGCCGCGCCAGCGCGAACGGCATAGCGTCGGCCGCGCCGATGCCCGCCGCCGCGCGGACCAGCTCGGCCAGCGCCGTGACGCGGCTGCCCACGCTGATCGCCGACGGCGTGCGGCCGACCAGCACCGTGGTGCGGGTCCCGGCGTCGCCCGGGCCGCGGCGGCGCCATTCCTCCAGCAGGCGGGTGCGGCCGGAACCGGCCTCGCCGAACAGGGTCAGCAGGTGCGGCTGCCGCAGCGTGCGGGCGCCTTCCAGCGCGGCGTCGAGGGCGGCGAGCTCGCGCTCGCGGCCGACGAACGGGAGGTCGTCCGGCCGGTTCAGCAGCCGCACCGCCTCGGCCGTGGTCGGGCAGACCCGCACCGGGCCCGCGGCGTCGTCCTCCAGCAGGCGCAGGCAGAGCTCGACGAGGTCGTCGGACGGCCGTGGCCAGGACCGCGCCGGGTCGCCGTGGCGCACCACGGCCGGGCCGGTGGCGACGACGACGCGCACCTCGAACGGCAGCTGCTGCCCGTCGGCGGTGCGGCACCGCGGCTCGGCCGTCAGCCTGCCGTTGAGCGCGTGCGCCAGCTGCAGTGCCTGCCACGGTTCGGCTTCGCCCACCGCCCCGTGCCCGGCGGTGACCAGCCACACCGGGGCCGACGGCGCTCCCGTGACGTCGCGCCAGACGCGGTGCGCGGGACCGAGCAGCGCGGCGCAGTCACCGTCGCCGGTCCCGTCCGGCCCGATCACGCGGGTCCGGCGCGACCGGGCTTCGGCGCGGACGACGTCGTCGAGGTAGCCGCGGATGGCGGCGAGGTCCTGCGGCCCCGCGGACAGTCCGGGCGCGGGCCCGGCGGCGATCACCACCGTGCTGATGCGCTTGAGCTCTTCCAGCGGGACGTGTGCGCCCTCGGTGCCCGCCGTCCGCGGTTCCGGAACTTCGGCGCCGGGCCCGCCGGACGGCGGCTCCGGCGCTCGCTGCCCGGCGACGACCGGCTCGGCCACCTGCCCCAGCGAGCTGTCCTGGGTGAGGATCGCGTGCTCCAGCTGCTGCAGCTCGGGGCTGGGGTCCAGGCCCAGCTTCTCCACGAGCGCGCTGCGGGTGCGGCTGTAGACGGCGAGCGCGTCGGCCTGCCTGCCGCGCTGGTAGAGCACCCGCATGAGCAGGCCGCACAGGCGTTCCCGCAACGGTTCCTGCTCGACGAGCACCTCCAGCTCGGTCAGCACCTCGCGGTGCCGCCCGAGGTGGAAGTCCGCCTCCATCCGGTCTTCCAGCGCCATCAGCCGCGCGTTGCCGACGATGCCGATCTCGGGCCAGTCGAGGGCCTGGTCGGTCAGGTCGGCCAGGATCGGGCCCCGCCACATGGCCGTCGCCTCGCCCAGCAGCTCGGACGCCTGCTCCCAGCACCCGCCGGCGAGCGCCGCGTGCCCCTGCACGGCGACTTCGTTGAAGCGCACGAGGTCGATGTCCTGCGGCCGGATGCGCAGCAGGTAGCCGGGGGAGCGGGTGAGCAGCAGCGGCGGTTCCGCGCTGTCGTCCGAGGCGAGCAGTTTCCGGAGGCCCGAGACGGCGTTGTGCAGCATCTTGCGCGCGGAGACCGGAGCTTCGTCCGGCCAAAGCGCGTCCATGAGCTGGTTGACCGAGATCAGCGAGTTGTGCCGCAGCAGGAGGAGCGCGAGGGTCAGGCGCTGCTTCACGCCGCCCAGCGGAACCCGGCGTCCCTGCGAAGTGACTTCGAGCGGGCCGAGCAGGGAAAACTCCATGAATTCGCTCCAGGTGGTCGCAGCCGGGCCGGTACCAATTCACATCGATCGTGGAAGTCGGTTCGCAGGCGAATTCCCCCAGGGCATCGGGAACCGTGTGGGCTTTGCCGATGATCTTAGGTGATCGGCCGCTCCGAGGTCGGCTGAGCGGGCCTTCCGTGCACATCCGCGGGCACTTACGGGCAGCGGGCGGTACGGACACCGCCATTGTGCTGATCCCGGGCAAGTCCGTCCGCCGCAGTGGGTTCGGCGCGTCCCGCTGACCGGGCAGGCCCGGCGGTCTTTTCTGTCGCCCGATCGGCCCGCAGGTGGGAAAAGGACAAATCGGATTCGATTGTTCGGCCCTTTCCGGCGTTACGACATCCGGGTGGTAGTTCCGGCGTCGAGTGGCAGAAACCGTCGTGCGCCCGGTGAAAGGTGCCACGCACGGTTCCGGAATACGCGCCTCCCGTCGCTCCGAAGTGTGAGGAAAACCCGGTGGATTCCGATCGTTCGGCCCATTCCCGGCATCGCCTGCGTAGGCCTGTACGCAGGCCGTTAACCCGTTGAGCCCTGGGCGCAGGGCGTTCCGGGTGACGTCGGCGGCCGCGGCTAACAAATCCGCGCGCCCGCCGTCTTTCACACGAACCCCACACCGAATCCGGCTTCCCGCCGGTGCTCGAAAGGGATGTCCCATGTCGCGAAGATCGATTTTCGTCGCCCTCACCGCGGTCGGTGCGCTGCTGGCCCCGACGGCGGTGGCATCCGCCGCGCCGCCGGGGGTGGATCCGGCCACCGTCGACCTGACGCTCGCCGCCGGGCAGAGCACGACCGTCACCAAGCACGTCACCACCTCCGCCGTGCCCCCGAACCCCGACCTCGTCCTGCTGGCCGACACCACCGGCAGCATGGGCAGCGCGATCTCGAACGTCCGGACCAACGCCAACGCCATCACCGGGGACGTGCTCGCCGCGCAGCCGACCGCGCAGTTCGGCGTCGCCGAGTACAAGGACTTCAGCGACACCGTGCCGTTCAAGGTCAACCAGGGCATCACCGGGGACACCGCCGCGATCCAGGCGGGCACGAACCAGTGGACGGCCTCCGGCGGCGGGGACTTCCCCGAAGCCGACCTGAACGCGCTGTACGAACTGGCCACCGGCGCCGTCACCTTCCGGCCCGACGGCACCCGCATCGTCGCCTGGTTCGGCGACGCGCCGTCGCACGACCCCAGCGGCGGGCACACGCTGGCCGACACGATCACCGCGCTCAAGGCGGCGAACATCCGCGTGGTCGCCGTCAACGTCGGGGCGCTGGACGCCGAGGGGCAGGCCACGGCCATCACCGACGCCACCGGTGGGGTGCTGCTCAACAACGTGCCCTCGAACCAGGTGTCGCAGGCCATCCTGGCCGGCATCAAGTCCATCGAGGTCACGGTGGCCCCGCACGTCACCAGCTGCGACCCGCAGCTGACGCTCACCAACGCCCCGGCGAGCGCCACGGTGGCCAGCGGCGACGTCGCGACGTTCACCGAGACGATCGCGGCGGCGGCGAACGCGGCGCCCGGCACGTACCACTGCTCGGTCGACTACCTGGTCGACGGCGTGTCCCGCGGCTTCGTCGAGACGACGACCGTGCGCGTGCTCGGGTTGAGCATCAACGACGTCACCGTGGCCGAAGGCTCGGGTGGCGCGCCGGTGCCGGCCACGTTCACCGTGTCCCTGCTCGGCGGGGCGAGTCCCGACCCGGTGAGCGTCCACTACGCCACCGCGAACGGCACCGCCACCGCGCCGGCGGACTACGCCGCCACCAGTGGCGACGTCACCTTCGCACCGGGTGAGACGGCCAAGCCGGTCACGGTCCTGGTCAACCCGGACACCGTCGACGAGCCGGACGAGACGTTCACCGTGAACCTCTCCGCCCCGGCCGGCGCCGGGCTGGTGGACCCGACGGGGGTCGGCACGATCGTCGACGACGACCGCGACGGCGCCTTCTCCTGCACCGGCACCGCGGCGAACGTCATCGGCATCACGGCCGCCGTGGCCAACCCGCAGAACCTGCCGTGCGCCGACGACAGCGAGACCGTCCTCGACGCGACGCTCAACGCGGGCCTGATCAAGGTGCAGACCCACGCGCTGACCTCCTCGACCGACCTGACCCCGGACAACCAGTCCGCGGCACCGGCGGCCGGCGACCACGCGCAGGCGACGGCCAAGATCGACAAGACGGTGATCAGCACGGTCGGCCTGACGATCGAGCTGGGCGTGATCCAGTCCCAGGCGGCGGCGACCTGCCAGCCGACGACGGGCGGCCTCGCCCCGGCCCTGACCGGCAGCTCGAACATCGCCTCGCTGAAGATCAACGGCGTCGCGGTCACGGTCGGTTCGGCCCCGCTGACCATCCCGCTGGTCATCGGCTCGCTGAAGCTGAACGGCCAGACGGTGTCCGGCGGCGTGGTGAAGCAGCAGGCGGTGGCGCTGGACACGGCGCTGGCGAAGATCGTGCTGGCGGAGTCCCAGGCGGACGTGCACGGAACCACCGCGCACCCGGCGGGCAACCCCTGCCGCCGGTGATCCGGTGAAGTGAGCCGGGGCGGGCGGAGACCCCGCCCGCCCCGGCTCCCTGCTCGGGCGGTCAGGAGTTCGTGGTGCGGTAAGCCCCGCCGAGCGCGTGCATGAGCGCGTCGTCGTCACGGTTTCCCAGGCTTCCGACTTCGATCAAGCGACCCCTGCCTGTGGCTGCGGGTTCCTGGTAGACGAACCCGTGGGACGTGGTTCCGCCTAAGCCGTACGTCTGAGCCGGGTCGCTGCCGAGTGGGCGGCTTCCCTTGCTCGGCTGGAGCCAGTCGGCGTAGGTGGCGGTGGCGATGGCGCCGCAAGAAACGCTGATGAAGCCGGGAGCATAGTCTGGCTCGGGTTGGGAACTGCATTGGTCGATGGAAACGGCGGCGGTGTGAATCGGCTGCTCGACGTGGTATTTCTCGATCCCGTGCTTTCCCACGAGTGCTTCCATCGTCCCGGTCGTCAGGGGTTCGATCATTCGGAGCGGCTTCTCTAGGGGTTCTTCCAGACTTCCCCGCCGCCCAGGGTTTCCGGCGTCGCGGCGGGGTAGAACCGGGGCATGGTGAGCACGGAACCCGGGGTCGTCGCCTTTCCTCGGCGGTCGCCCGGTCAGGTCACTCCGCCCGACGGCTACGCCGACCTCCGGGCCCGGCCCGGTCTCTGCCGGACCGTCCTGCCCGGCGGTACGCCCGTCTGGCTCGTCGCGCGGCACGAGGACGTGCGGGCCGCGCTCACCGACCCGCGGCTCAGCTCCGATCCCTCGAAGCCCGGGTTCCCCGCCACCGGCGGAGCACCGGAAGCGCTTCCCGGGTGGTTCGTCGCCATGGACGCGCCCGAGCACACGCGGTACCGGAAGCTGCTCATCCCCGAATTCACCGTGCGGAAGGTGCGGGAGCTGCGGCCCGGCATCCAGCAGGTCGTCGACGAGCGGATCGACGCCATGCTCGCCGCCGGGAACTCCGCGGACCTCGTCGCCGCCTTCTGCCTCGTGCTGCCTTCGCTCGTCATCTGCCAGCTGCTCGGCGTGCCCTACGAGGACCACGAGCACTTCGAGTCCCGCACCCGCGTGCTCGTCAGCCTCGCGTCGACGGCCCGGCAGCGGGAAGTCGCGCTCGGCGAGATCAACACCTACCTCACCGGACTCATCGCCGCGAAGCGCGCGCAGCCCGGCGAGGACCTGATCAGCCGGCTCATCGACGGCGGGGTGCTCGACGACGCCGAACTGCTCGGCGTGGCCATGCTGCTGCTGGTCGCCGGGCACGAAACCACCGCCAACATGCTGTCGCTCGGCGTCGTGACGCTCCTGGAGAACCCGCAGTGGATCGGGCACGAGGGCGTCGTCGAGGAACTGCTGCGGTTCTTCTCCATCTCCGACGTCGTCAGCCTGCGCGTCGCCACCGAGGACCTCGAGATCTCGGGGCAGCTGATCCGCCGCGGCGAAGGGGTCGCGCCGCTCGGGCTGGCGGCGGGGCACGACGGGACCGTGTTCGAGGACGCCGGTGAGTTCTGCCCGGCGCGGTCGGCGCGCCACCACGTCGCCTTCGGCTACGGCATCCACCAGTGCATCGGGCAGCACCTGGCCCGGCTGGAGATGGAGGTCGCGCTCACGACGTTGTTCGAGCGGGTGCCGCGGCTGCGGCTGGCGGTGCCGGCCGACGAGCTCGAGTTCAAGCACGACGGAGTCCTCTTCGGACTCTACGAGCTGCCGGTGCGCTGGTAGCTCACGCGGTCAGGACGTTCACGCCTTCGCGCTCGATTTCCGCGGCCACCGTGGAATCGATGCCACCGTCGGTGATGAACGTGTCCACTTCGGACAGTTCGGCGAAGCGGGCGAAGTGGTCGTTGCCCACCTTCGTGTGGTCGGCCAGCAGCACGACGCGGCGGGCGCCGGCGATGGAGGCGCGCTTGACCATCGCCTCCGCCGGGTCCGGGGTGGTGAGGCCGCGTTCGACCGACAGGCCGTTGGTCGCCATGAACGCCACTTCGACGAACGTTTCGCTGAGCGAGTGCAACGCCCACGAGTCGACCGACGCGAGCGTGCGCGCCCGGAGGCGGCCGCCCACCAGCATCACCGTGAGGTTGGGGCGCTTGGACAGCGTCAGCGCGATGTTCACGGAGTTGGTGACCACGGTGAGGTTGCAGTCGATGGGAAGCGCTTCCGCGAGGTGGGCGGTGGTCGTGCCCGCGTCGAGCAGGATCGCGCCCTCCGCGGGCAGCTCGGCGAGGGCGGCCTTGCCGATGCGCTTCTTCTCCGCCGTCATCACGCTTTCACGCGTGTTCAACGCCGGTTCGAAACCCAGGCGCTCGATCGGGATCGCCCCGCCGTGCACCCGGCGGAGCGACCCGTGGCGTTCGAGCGTGGTGAGGTCGCGGCGGATCGTCTCCGTCGTGACCGCGAACTCGCCGGCGAGCTCGGCGACGTCGACCCGGCCACGCGACCGGGCCTGCTCGAGGATCAGCTGCTGACGCTCTTCCGCGTACACCGCGACCCCCGTCCATGTCGTTCTGTGTTGTTGATGATGTTACTTTATGTTGAATCACGCCCGGAGTGCAATGCCGCCGCGGGGGCGGCGAGGGCCTGCAGCTCGCGCTCCAGCTCGGCGTTCACCGCGCTCTGGTGCCGGGCGAGGAAGAAGTGGCCGCCGGGGAAGACTTCCAGGCGGAAGCCGCCTTCGGTGTGCTCGCCCCAGTTCCCGGCCTCCTCGGCGGTCACCTTCGGGTCCTGGTCGCCGATCAGCACGGTGACCGGGCAGCGGACGCGGCGCCCGGCCGGGCAGGCGTAGGTCTCGATCGCCCGGTAGTCGGCGCGGATCGCGGGCAGCGCCATCCGCAGGATCTCGTCGTCGCCGATGACCGTCCGGTCCACCCGGTTGAGCTCGCGGACCTCGTCGAGCACGCCGTCGTCGGTGCGCTCGTGGATCCGCTCGTCGCGGAACGTCGAGGGCCCGCGCCGCCCCGAAGCGACGATGGCACCGGGCGCCCGCAGCCCGCGCAGTTCCAGCCGCCAGGCGGTTTCGAAGGCGAGGACCGCGCCCATGCTGTGCCCGAAGAACACAGCGGGCTTGTCGGAGAGGGCGGCCAGCTCGTCGGCGATCAGGTCGGCGAGCCCGGCGATCGAGTCCACGTTCGGCTCCCGGCGCCGGTCCTGGCGCCCCGGGTACTGCAGCGAAACGACGTCGACGGCCGGCGCGAACCGGGCCGAGACCGGGTGGAAGTAGCTGGCCGAACCGCCGGCGTGGGGGAAACAGACGAGCCGGGTGCCCGCGCCGGGTGCCGGGTGGTAACGGCGGATCCACGACGTCGTGGCGTTGTCCGCGATGTTCACGAGAGCGTTTCCCTTCGACGCGGTTTCTGGTCCGCCAGTCAACCCCGCCCCGGCCAACGGATTCCTTAGTGTTGCCGCTCACACCGCGGGATCCCCCATGGGGGCCACCGGGCCTCGGAGCGCAGCGTGACCGCACCCGCCCCGCCGGACGTCATGAACGGGTCGTTCATGGCGCCCGCACCTACGGATCCCGTCGAGGTTCGGGGTTTTCCGGGTCGGGGACGACCTAACGTCGGCGGGGCACGCGATCCGGCCGTGCCCGACGGGAGGAGTCCTGATGACCGCTGACGCGCTCACCGCCGCCCGGCGCAAGGCGACCGAGCTGCGCCGTGCCATCCAGTCGCTGCACCGGATCCACGGGGACAGCCCGCCGATGCGGCGCCTGATGAGCGACCTCGGCTGGATCGAGAGCGGGCTCGGGGAGCTGCCCTCGACGCCGCGCGCGGCCGACGAACGGGTGCTCGTGCCGGACACGCCGTACGCGCGCGAAATGTGGCACGGTGCCGACGACGAGGGGCTGGGCGGCCGCCGCCTTCCGTGAAAGCAGGGTGAGGATGGCGGAGGTGACGGGCGTCGCCGGGCGCGTGGTCGGCCGGCGGCGGGAGCTGGAGGTCCTCGGCTCGGCGTTCGCGAACGCGCGGGCCGGTTCGGCGACCCTGGTGCGGGTGCGCGGGGCCACCGGTACCGGCAAGACGGCGTTGCTGGCGGAGTTCGCGCGGTCGGTTTCCGACCGCGCCGTCGTGCTGTCGGAGACCTGCCGCCGGCCGGGCGGCGGGAGCGCCGGCCGGGCCGCCGAAGGGCTGCTCCCGGACGCCGGGAGCCGGTACGGCATGCCGGTGCCGGTGCTCTCGCGGCGGCTGGGCCGCCGGCTGGCCGACCTCACCGTCGCCGGTCCCGTCGTCGTCCTGCTCGACGACTTCCACCACTGCGACGAGGCCTCCGTCCGGGTGCTGGCCCACCAGGCGCACCGGGGCGCGGAACAGCCCCTGCTCGTCGTCGTCGCGCAGCGCCCCGCCGGCCACCCGCTGTGGCCGCCGATGACGCTGCCGCCCGGCGACGTCGCCACCGTCGACCTGGCGGCCTTCGCCGAGCTCGAGGTCGCCGACGTCGCCGCCGCGTGGTGGCCCGAAGCGCCCGAACCCGGGTTCGCCCGCGAGCTGGCCGGGCTGACCGGCGGCAACCCCGCGCTGCTCGGCGAGGTCTGCGCGGCCCTGCACCTGGAGGGGCTCGCCCCGGACGGGACGGCGCTGGCGCGGGCCCGCGTGCTCGTCCCGGGCGCCCGCGCCCGGCTGGTCGAGCGCGTCCTCGCCGGCCGCCCGGAGCACGTGCGCCGCGTCGCCGAGGCGATCGCGGTGTTCGGCGCCCCCGACGTCGAGCTCGTCGCCCTGCTCGGCGGCGTTCCCGAACCGCTCGCCGCCGACGCGCTGGCCGTCCTGGCCGCCGAAGGGCTGCTGCGCGGCGACGGCGAGGAGCTCGCCTCGCCCGCGGTCCGCGACGCGGTGCTGGCCGGCGTACCGGATCGGCGGCTCGGCCCGCTGCGGCTGACCGCGGCCCGGCTGCTCAACGACCGTGGCCGCCCGCCCGAGGACGTCGGCGCGCACCTGCTCGGCCGGCGCCTGCTGCCCGAACGCTGGATGCGGGACGTGCTCGCCGAGGCCGCGCGCACCGCGGAACGGTCGGGCCGCCCGCACGACGCCGCCCGCTACCTCGGGGTGCTCGTCGCCGACCGGCCCCAGGACATGCCGGTGCGGATCGAGTTCGCCCGCCTGGTCGGCGTGCGCGACCCGCTGGCGGCGTACGCGACGCTCGCCGGGATGGCCGAACTGGCCGAAGACACCCGCAGCCGGGCCCGGATCTCCCTGCAGCTGGCCATCGCCGCGCTGTCGGCCCGTGAACCCCAGGAAGCGACGCGGCTGCTCACCGGCGCGCTCGACCAGCTCGACGGCGACCACGGCGAGCACCCCGGGGACGCCGACCGCGGCCTGCGGACCGAGCTGGAGGCCGCGCTGCTGGCCGTCGCCTTCGAACAGCCCGGCTCGCTGGACCTCGTCGGCGGGCGCCTGCCCGCGATGTCCGCGCTGACCGGCCAGACCCCGGCCGAGGTCGGCGTGCTGGCGCTGGCCGCGGTCGCGCACATGATCCGCGGCACCGACCGCGACCTCGCCGTCTCCTGCGCGCGGCGGGCCCTCGAACGCCCGGAACCCTCGGTGCGGTGGGCCTGTTCGCTGGCCGCCTACGTCCTGTTCGCCGCCGACGAGGTCGACGAAGCACTGCACGCGCTGGGCGGCCTGTCGCCCGGGCCGGAGCGCGACGGCACCGGCTGGGCGGAAGTCGTGGCCCTGACCGCGCATTCGTGGCTCACGTGCGGCGCGGGCGACCTGTCCCGGGCGCTCTCGGACGCGGCGGCGGCCGTGCGCGCCGCCGAGCGCGACGACCGCGCCGAGCTCGCCACCGCACCCCTGGTCGCCCAGGCGCTGGTCCTGCTGCAGCAGGGCGACGTCGACGGCGCGGCCGCGGCGATGGCCCGCGCCGACGAGGCCGGGCCCGACGGGTCCGTGCTCCGCTTCCCGGCCCACCTGCTGGCCAGGGGACGGCTCGCCGAGGCTCGCGGGGACCTGGAAGGGGCGCTGGCGCACCTGCGCCGGTGCGGTGCCGGGCTGCGCGCGGAAGGCGGTTCCCACCCGCTGTTCGCCCCGTGGTGGCTCGACGGCGCCCGGGTGCTCGTCCGGCTCGGCCGGCGGGCGGAAGCGGCCGACCTCGTGGCGCACGGCGAAGAACTGGCCCGGGCCTGGGGATCCGCGTCGGCGCGAGGGCTGGCGCTGCTCGGCCGCGGCCTCGTGGCCGAAGGCGACGCCGCCGTCGACGGGCTCACCGCGGCGGCCGAAGTGCTCGGCGGGACGGCGGCGTCCTGGTACCTCGCCGAAGCGGAAACCGCGCTGGGGAAAGCACTTCTGCGCGCCGGTGACCACCAGGGCGCGCGCCGGGCGTTCCGCGCCGCCGTGGACCTCTCGGTGCGGGCGGGGTTCTGGAGCCGGGCCGAGGAGGCCCAGGCCGGGGTCACCGCGGCCGGCGGCCGCAACTACCCGGTCACCGGCAGCGTGACCGACGTGCTGACGCTGGGGGAGCGGCGGGTCGGCGAGCTCGCCGCGACCGGGGCCACCAACCGGACCATCGCCGACGCGCTCCAGCTCGCCGTGCGGACCGTCGAAATCCACCTGACGAGCGTCTACCGCAAGCTGGGCGTCACCGGCCGCACTCAGCTGCAGGAGCGGTTCCCCGGCGGCCTGCTCGCACCGGAACCCGCGCTGTGACCGGTGACGCGCGGAGAACGCGGGGGAGTGCCATGCGCCCGGTGCCCGGACTGGCCGTGATCGTCGACGACACCGGCGTGCTCGAAATGGTGCTGCCGTCCGGCGAACACCGCGTGCTCGCCAGCGGCCTCGGCGCGGCGATGTGGATCGCGCTGGCCCAGCACGACTGGGATCCCGCCGCCGCGGCGCTCGCGCTGGCGCCCACCTGCGACCTCGAACCGGCCGAGCTGACCGGTTCCCTGCGCGCGTGGATGGGCGACCTGGCGGCGCTGGGCGTGCTGAGCACCGATCCGGCCGACGGAAAACCCTAGAGTTGCGCGGTTTTCGTTGACCGGCGGACCCGCCGTGACCGACGCTCCCCACGCACGGAGGAAAAGTCCCCGAAGACTCAGGGAGGCGCGGTGGGCGGGCAGGCGCAGGATCGGCCGGCCGTGATCGGCGGCGGGGTGATGGGCTCGGCCATCACGGCGATGGCACTGGGACACGGAGTTCCGGTCACCCTGGTCGAAATCGACGGCGAGGCGGTGGAACTCGCGAAGCGGCGCGTGGCCCAGCAGCTGCGGCACGGCCGGCTGATGGGCGCGTTCCCCGACGTCGCCGAAGGCGAGCTGACCGCGACGACCGACCTGGGCGCGGCGAAGGACGCGACGGCGGTCATCGAAGCGATCATCGAAGACGACAAGGTCAAGGCCACCGTGCTCGGTGAGCTCGCGGCGCTGGTCGCCCCGGGGACCCCCTTGATCAGCAACACTTCCGGCATCCCGGTCGACGAACTGGCCGAAGCGGTCGAACGGCCCGCGGACCTGCTGGCGACGCACTTCATGAACCCGGCCTACCTCATCCCGAACGTCGAGGTCGTCCGCGGTCCCCGCACCGAGCAGTCCACTCTGGACGCGGTGCTGGGCCTGCTGAAACGGCTGAGCCGCAAGCCGATCGTCGTGCGGGACTCGCCGGGGTTCGTCACCAGCCGGCTGCTGCACCCCATGATCAACGACGCCGCGCGGCTGGTCGAGGAAGGCACCGCGTCGGTGGAAGCCGTGGACGAGCTCATGCAGGGCTGCCTCGGCCACCCGACCGGCCCGCTGCGCACCGCCGACCTGATCGGCCTGGACAACCTCGCGGACGCACTGCGGGCGCTCGCCGAACGCACCGGCGACCCGCGGCACGCGCCGTGCGCCCTGCTGCAGTCCAAAGTGGCCGACGGCCACCTCGGCCGGAAGACCGGACGGGGCTTTTACGAGTACGGGAAGGTGTTCTGAGTGAACGACGTCTCCACCACCGCAACCCCGGCGCGCACGCCGGAGGCCGTCACGCGGGAGATCCGGGAGTTCCTGACCGGACGCGTCAAGCAGGACGTCCCGGACGACCAGGACCTCTTCCGCACCGGCCTGGTCTCCTCGATGTTCGCCATGGAGCTGGTCGTGTTCCTCGAGCAGACCTACGGCATCGCCATCGTCGGGCCGGACCTCAAGCTCGACAACTTCCGCACCGTCGAAAGCATGACGGCGCTCGTGGGGCGCCTGCTCGATGAGTGAGCACCCCCTCGCGGCGGCCGCCGCCGAGCTGACCGCCCGGGTCGGTGACCGGGCGGCGGCCTGGGACGTCGAGGGACGGCTGCCCGAAGACCTGTTGCGCGCGCTGGGCGCGCGGGGCCTGCTGTGCGCCGAGGTGCCCGCCGAATTCGGCGGGCTCGGCGTCAGCAGTCTCCACAGTGGGTGGTTCACCGCGCACGCCGGTTCGCTGTGCAGCTCGCTGCGCAGCGTGATGACCTCGCAGGGCATGGCGGCCTGGACCATCCAGCGCTTCGGCGACCGCGCCCAGCGGGCCGGCTACCTCGGGCGGCTCACCTCCGGCGACCTGGCCGCGGTGGCCTTCAGCGAACCCGCGGCGGGCAGCGACCTGTCGTCGGTGGCCACCACCGTCCGCGCCGACGGCGACGACGTCTTGATCAACGGCGAAAAGGTCTGGATCACCGCGGCGGCGTACGCGGACCTGATCGTGGTCGTCGGCGAGCTCGACGGCCTCGGCACGGCGGTCGTGGTGCCCTCGAACGCCGAGGGCGTCACGATCGAGCGGGTCCCGCACCCCAGCGGGTGCCGCGCGGCCGGTCACTCGACCGTCCGGCTCCACGACGTCCGGCTGCCGCGCTCGGCGGTGCTCGGCGGCGGCGGGGTCGAGCTGTCCATGCTCATCACCACCGCGCTCGCCTACGGCCGGATCTCGGTGGCCTGGGGCTGCGTCGGCATCCTGCGGGCCTGCCTGGCCGCGGCCGGCGAGCACGCGGCGAACCGGCACCAGGGCGGGGTCCCGCTGGCCGACCGCCAGCTCGTGGCCCGGCACCTGGCCGACCTCTACGCCGACGAGCAGGCCGCGACCCGCGTGTGCGAACACGCCAGCCGGGCCTGGGACGACCGTTCACCCGAGATGGTGGTCGCGACCGTGCTGGCCAAGTACGTCAGCTCGACGGCGGCGGCCCGCGGGTCGGGCACGGCGGCGCAGGTGCTGGCCTCGGCCGCGGCCCAGGACGGCCACGTGGTCGCCCGGGCGCACCGCGACGCGAAGCTGATGGAACTCATCGAAGGCAGCAACGAGATCTGCCAGCTCATCCTGGCGGGGCACACCCGTGTCCTCGTGAATACCGGCGACTGAGGAGGATTCCGGTGGCTAGCACGACCATGGTCAAGTGCCTGGTGTGGGACCTCGACGAAACCCTGTGGAACGGCACGTTGCTCGAAGACGGCACCGTCGAGGTTTCCGAAGAGATCCGGCAGCTCGTGAAGACCCTCGACGCGCGCGGCATCCTGCAGTCGGTGGCGAGCAAGAACGACCACGAACACGCCTGGGCGCGGCTGGAGGAGCTCGGCCTCGCGGAGTACTTCGTGCTGCCGCAGATCGGCTGGCACGCGAAGTCCCAGTCGGTCAAGGCGATCGCCGACGAGCTGAAGTTCGCCCTCGAGACGATCGCGTTCGTCGACGACCGCGACAGCGAACTGGCCGAGGTGACCTACCACCACCCGCAGGTGCGCACCTACCGCGCGGAGGACGTGCTGGAACTGGCGGACCTGCCGGAGTTCAGCCCGGAGACGGTCACCGTCGACTCGCGGCGGCGGCGTCAGATGTACCAGGCGTCCTTCCGCCGCCAGGAGGCCCAGGCCGGGTTCGCCGGCCCGGACGAGGACTTCCTGCGCTCGCTCGACCTGCGGATGACGATCCTGCCGGCCACCGACACCGAGCTGTCCCGGGTGGAGGAGCTGACCCGGCGCACCAGCCAGATGAACGCCACCGGCATCCACTACTCCGACGAGAAGCTGCGCGGCCTGCTGGACGACCCGTCGCACCGGGTGCTGGTGGTCAGCATGCGCGACCGCTTCGGGCCGCACGGCGCGGTCGGGGTGATCCTGCTGGAGACGTTCGAGGAGTTCTGGCACCTCAAGCTGCTGGCGACGTCGTGCCGGGTCGTGTCGTTCGGCGCGGGCTCGATCATCCTGCGCTGGCTGGCCAACCAGGCCGCGAGCGCCGACGCGCACCTGGTCGCCGACTTCCGGGCGACCGACCGCAACCGGATGATGGAGATCGCCTACCGCTTCGCCGGGTTCGCCGACGACGCGTGCGCGTGCACGGCCGTGCTGCCCTCCGGCGAGGTCCCGGGCCTGCAGCGGCTGCACCTGGAGCCGGTGCCGCAGGAGGAGCCCACGACGGTGTCCCTGGTGGCGCCCGACCTCACCGAGCCGGTCGGCGTGCGCTGAGGTTGATCCGAGGAAGGGCCCGCTCCCGGTTCGGGGGCGGGCCCTTTTCCCGTTGCCGGGCACGGAGAAAGGCCGCCACGGTGGGTCCGTGGCGGCCTTTCCGCGCGGGTTTCAGCCGGCTTTGCGGATGAGCGTGATGCCGTCGGCCATCGGCAGCAGCGACATCTCCACGCGCGGGTCGTCGCGCACGAAGCGGTTGAACTCGCGGATGGCGACGGTGTCGGGGTCCTGGGCTTCGGGATCGGTGACGCGGCCGAAGAAGAGCGTGTTGTCGACGACGATGAGCCCGTCGGGCGCCAGCAGCCCGAGCGCGGCCTCGTAGTAGGCGGCGTACCCGACCTTGTCGGCGTCGATGAAGACCAGGTCGACGGTGCCCGGCCCGTACTCGTAGAAGAGCGTGTCGAGCACCTGGGTCGCGGGATCGATCCGCAGGTCGATCCGGTCTTCGACGCCGGCCCGCCGCCAGTAGGGCCGCCCGAACGCCGGCCAGCGGTCGGTGACGTCGCAGGTGATGAGCAGCCCGGTGGCGGGCAGCGCCCGGGCCATGCAGAGGGAGCTGTAGCCGGTGAAGGTGCCGACCTCCACCACCAGCCGCGCCCGGGTGAGCTTGACCAGCAGCGCGAGCAGCCGGCCTTCTTCCGCGGACACCTGCATCGCCGCGCCCATGGGCAGCGAGGCCGTCTCGTCGCGCAGTTCGCGCAGGATCTCGTCCTCGGCTTGCGAATGCTCGCTCACGTAGCCGAGCACGTCGGAGGACGCCAGTAGTTGGGTCGCCATGGCGGAAGCCTAGGTTCGCCGGATCCTGGAAGTGTCTAGTTCACAGGCGGAGCAGTCCCTGGTGCACGCGGTGCAGCAACGCGAGCGGCGGCCGGCCGGCGATCCCGAGCTCCGCGACGTCGGCGACGAGCAGCCCGAGGTCGATCCCGTGCTGCACGAGGTCGCGGGTGGCGTCGAGCGACTGCCGGAGGTAGGCGGAGACCTCGGCGATCGAGGTGGGGATCTGGCACATCCGGCACAGGGCGGTGAGATCCGGATCGAGGCCGGCGGCGCCGCGGTGCCGGCCGGTGGCGAAGAGCATGACTTCCGGCGGCAGGACGTGCCGGGCCCGGGGAGGCGGGGGAGTGCTGCCGCGGACGTAGGGGCGGGGGCGTTCCCGGGTGGTGTGTTCGCCGAGGGTGGGGATGGGGTGCGTCCCGAGACTGGCGGCACGGCGCCCACGGGTGCGGTCGTCCTCGGCGGGATCGAGGGGCTTGCCGGGGCGGGTCTCGCGGACGGCTTCGCTGCGCTCCGCGCCGGTGTCACGGCCGCGGGCGGGTTCGGTTCGTTCCGCTCGGCGTGGGCGGCGCTCGCGGGTGGCGTCGCCCGGGCCGGGGTCGTGGTCGGCGTGGGCGGGTTCCGCGGGGCCGGTTCGGTGCGTGCCGGTGCCGCGCTCGCCGGTGCGGGCGGGGTCGCCGGTCTCGCCGGGTCCGGTTCGCTCGTCTCGGCGTGGGCGGCGCTCGCGGGTGGCGTCGCCCGGGCCGGGGTCGTGGTCGGCGTGGGCGGGTTCCGCGGGGCCGGTTCGGTGCGTGCCGGTGCCGCGCTCGCCGGGTCCGGTTCGCTCGCCTCGTGGGCCGCGCTCGCGGGTCGCTTCGCCCGGGCCGGGTTCGCGGTCGGCGTGGGCCGGTGCGGCGGACTCGCCACGGCCGGTTCGGCGCGGGCCGGGGTTGCGGCCGCTCTTGCCGGGGCCGTGGGTGGCGGCGCCGGCGGCGGCGCCGGGACCGGCGTCGTGGCCGGCACTGCCCGCGGCCTTCCCGGAGCGGGTGCCGCGCTTGCCCCGGGTGGCGTCTTTGGCCTTGCCGAGGCGCGCGCCGGTCCCGGCGGCGGAGTCGTGGGCGGTCTTACCGGAGCGGGTCGCGGAGCCCGAGTCACGATCGCCAGTGGGCGCGTGGTCCGCGGCGCCGGCGGTCGTGCCGGTACCGGTCGCGGCGGCGGCACCGGAGCCGCGGCCGCCCTTGCCGGTGCGGGTCGCGGTGCCCGAGTCGCGATCGCCGGTCGCACCCCCAGCGCCCGCCCCCGCCGCCTTCCCGCCCCGCCTGCCCCGCCCCGCGGCCGGCCGGGCACCACCAGCCGCCTTCCCCGGTCGCGCGTCCCGCTCACCGGTATCCTCACCGGCCTCTTCGACGGCCTCCACCTGCGGCTCCGGCGCGTGAGCCGGGTCCGAGTTGGGTTTGGGTGTGAATCCATGCGCCGCCCACACCTCGTAGTCGCCCCAGCCGCCGAAGGACAGGGATGCCGAGCCGATCTTCGCGGGGCGGCGATCGTGGGAGTTTTTCATGTTCGCGGCCTCGAAACCGGTCGGACGGGGTGTCGAGCCACCTTCACCCACGGCCCTGGCGGGGTGTCAAGTCGCTTTGCCTTAATGTAGGGATTTCTGGGTCTTCGTGGGTAGTGCGTTGTCGGCAGGGGCCAACCGCAGACAAAACGAAGGTGCTGGACTTGTTAAACCAACATTGGTCGTCTTAGGCTGGAGAGCCACGTCACCCACCGGTACACCGCCGGGGGAGTGACGGAAAGCAGCCGCTGTGGGGCGGAGGGTGATGGTGGTGCCCGGATCAGGTAGAGCCGGATCGGCGTGGCCGGTCGCGCCTGCCCTGCCCTCCGTGGACACCGTCGCGCGGAGCGCAGGGCCTGTTGCCGCGCCCGTTTTGACCGTTCCCTGGCTCGGGGAACGCGACGACCGTTCCCGCCGCACCGCCGAAACGCGGCTGGTCGAACGGGAGGACGAGATCGCCGTGCTGCGGCGGGGGATTCGCGGGGTGCTGGCCGGGCGGTCGGGCCAGGTGACCGTCGTCGGCCCGCGCGGGGCCGGGCGCAGCGCGCTGCTCGCCGCCGCCGTCCGGGAAGCCAGGGTCGCCGGCGTCATCACCGCCTTCGCCTCCTGCTCGCCCGGGGAATCGGCCGTGCACCGCGGCGTCATCAACCGGCTCTTCGCCGACATCGCCGACGCCGACTGCCGGCTCGACGGCGGGCCGCGCTCCTGCGGCCGCACCTCGGCCGAGCGGTCCATCCCGACCCTCTGCGGCGACTTCGTGGGCGTCGCGAGCCAGGGTCCGCTGCTGATCGCCGTCGACGACGCCCAGTGGGCGGACCCCGGCTCGAAGGCCTGGCTCGAAGCCATGGAGCACCGGCTGCAGCAGGCGCCGATGCTGCTCGTCCGGTCCGTGCTCGCCACCGGTGAGCACGCGGCCGTGCCGGGCGGGGACACCGCCGCCGTGCGGCTGCTCACCGAGGACGGCCTGCGCGAGCTGGTCGCCGACCGCTTCCCCGGCAGCCTGCCCGACCCCCGCTTCACCGCCGGCCTGCACCGGGCCACCAGCGGACGGCCCGCGCTGGTTGCGCCGGTGCTCGAACGGCTCGCCGCCGCCGGGGGCGACCCCGTGGCCGAGCACCTGCCCGCCGTCACCGCGCACCTCGCCGACGTCCGCGCCGCCGAGCTGGCCGTCTCGATCGCGGCGCTGCCCGCCGACGCCTTGAACCTGTTGCGCGCCATCGCGGTCTGCCGCGGGCTGCTCGACTTCGACCTCGTGACGAACCTGGCCGGCCCGCTCGCCGGCCGCGTCGGCGACGCCCTGCGCCAGCTGGTCGGGTTCGGCCTGGTCCGCGAAGGCGCGCCGACGCGCATCGCCGACGGCACCACCGCCGACGCCGCGCTCGGCACGCTGAGCGCCGCCGAACGCGGCGAGCTCGCGAACCGGTGCGCCGAACTCGCTTACCGCGCCGCGGTCCCGGACGACCAGCTCGCCGAACTGCTCTCCGCCGTCCGCCCGGTCGGTGCCTCGTGGGCGGTCGCGACCCTGCGCCGGGCCGCGGAACGGCGCCGGGTGCTCGGGGACGACGCGGGCGCGGCGCGGCTGCTCGGCCGGGCGCTGCGCGAACCGGTCAGCCCGGCCGAACGCCGGAAGCTGATGCTCGGGCTCGCGCTGGCCGAGGTCGCCGACGAACCGGAGCTGAGCGACCAGCGCCTGCAGCGCGTCCTGCTCGACACCGGCCCCGAGGTCTCCGGCGCGGTCCTGCTCGAAGCGGCCGACCACCTGCTCGCCCGCGGCGACACCCGCACCGCGCACCGCGTGATCGCCGCGACCTGCCGCCGCCGCAGCGGGTTCGAGGCCGGCACGTCCGCGCTGGCCGCGCTCGGCAGGCTGGCGCAGGAGGACTGCGCGGCCGGCCCGGTCGTCCCGGCCACCGCGTTCGACGCGCCGCACCCGGAGCCGGGCGACACCGACCCGGTGCGCGCGGCGACGACCGCGGTCGAGCTCGCCCGCCGCGGCCGCGAGCCCGGCCGGGCCCGGGAACTCGCCCGGCTCGCGCTCGAACCGCGCGCGAACCTGCCGCACACCCTGCGCCTGCGGGCCGCGTGGGTGCTGCTGTGCACCGACGAGCTTTCCGAGGCCGTGCTCGGCCTCACCGACGTCCACCAGGACGCGGTCCGCGCCGGGGCCCGCGCGGTCGCGGCGAACGCGGTGCTGCTGCGGGCCCGCTGCGAACTGCGCCGCGGCAACCTCGGCCAGGCCCAGGCCGATCTCGAAGCCGCGGTGGCCCGGCTGCCCGAACGCGCCTGGCACCCGCGGGCGCTGCCCGGGCTGCGGGCCGTGCGCGCGGAAGCGGCACTGGCCGCGATGCGGCTCGACGACGCCGAGCGCGCGGTGGGCCCAGTGCTGCCGGCCGGCGCGGACGACGGCCTGGCCGCCGGGTACCTGCTGCTGCAACGCGGCCGCGTCCACCTGGCGAAGGGGGACGCCCGAGCCGCGCTCGAAGCGTTCCGCGCGGCCGGGCGCGGCACCACCGGGCGGCGCGAAGGCAACCCCGTCGACCTGCCGTGGCGGACCGGCGCGGCGCTGGCACTGGCCCGCTCCGGCGCCGACGGCGCCGTCGAACTGGCCCGGGAAGCGCTGGCACGCGCGGAAACCTGGGGCGTGCCGGGCGCGCGCGGCGCCACGAGCCTGCGCCTGGCCGACGTCTTCACCGGCACCGAACGCCGGGGGCACCTGGAACGCGCGGTCGAGCTGCTGGAGGGAACGGCCCGGCGCGTCGACTTCCTCACCGCCGTCACCGAACTCGCCGCCGCGCGGCTCGACGACGGGGACGTCGCCGAAGCCACCGCCTTGATCGGGCGGGTCGCGACCCTGCGGCCGCAGCTGCTGCCGGCCGGGCTCGCGGAGAAGATCCGCGACGTCTCCGGCCGGCTGGCCCGCCGCGGGCACGACATCGCCGACCGTCCCGCGCCCGGCGACCCCGCCGGCGCACTGTCCGAACAGGAGGCCCGGATCGCCGCACTCGCCGCCGCGGGCCGCACGAACCCCGAGATCGCGCGGGCGTTGCAGCTGAGCAGCCGCTTGGTGGAGCTGCGCCTGACCCGGATCTACCGCAAACTGACCGTGACCGGCCGGGGGCAGCTCGCCGAGCTGATGAGCCCCGGCTCCGCAGCGAGTTGATGGCCGGTGCTGCTGGAGCGTGACACCGAGCGGGCCGCCATCGCGACCGCGTTGAACGCGGCCGCGGGCGGCGACGGCTCCCTGCTGCTGATCAGCGGGCCGGCCGGCAGCGGGAAGTCCGCGCTGCTGCGCGACACCATGGCGGCGGCGCTCGGCGCGGGCGCCCGGGTGCTGCGCGCGGACGCCACCCGGCTCGAAGAGGACTTCGCCTTCGGTATCGCCCAGCAGCTGTGCCGCCCGGTGCTCGTCGCGGCCGGCGAAGCCGAGCGGGACCGGTGGTTCCAGGGCGCGTCCGAGCAGATCCTGCGTGCCCTGACCGAAGAACGGCTGATCACCGACGGCCACGAGCACTACCTGCCGACCGAAGCCGTCCTCTATGGACTGCACACGGTCGTGCACGCGATGTCGCACGACGACCTCGTCGTGGTGATCGTCGACGACCTGCAGTGGGCCGACCAGGGATCGCTGCGCCTGCTGGGCTACCTGGCCAAGCGGCTGAGCGGATCGCGGATCCTGCTGGCGCTGGCGCTGGCCGACGAATGCGAGGCGCCGAAGTACCCGCTGGTGCACGAACTGGTGACGGCGGCCGCGCGGATCGTCGTGCCCGCACCGCTTTCGCGGTCGGGCGTCGCTTCGATGGCCGAGGTCGCGTTCGGCGAACGCGCCGAGGAGCCGTTCACCGCGATGCTGCACGAAGTCTCCGGCGGCAACCCGGCCGACGTCGCGACCGTCCTCACCGGACTGGTCGCCGAAGGGCTGCGGCCGGTCGCCGCGCAGACCGCGGCCGCGGAAACCGAAGCCGTGCGGCTGCTCGACCACCGCGTCCTGATGTCGCTGGGCTCGCAGCCGCCCGCGGTGCTCGCGCTGGCCCGCGCGGTCGCGGTGCTCGGCGACCTCGCCGAACCGGGGCTCGCCGCCGACCTCGTCGGGCTCGACGACGTCGAGTATTCCTCGGCGGTGCAGCACCTGGAGCGGCTGGGCCTGGTCGACCGCGAGGACGGGCGGATCGGGTTCGTCACCACGAGCGTGCGGGACGGCATCGAGTCCGCGATCCCGGTCGAACTGCGGGAAGACCTCTACCGGCGCGCGGCGCGGCTGCTCTACGAGCACGGCCGCCCGGCGGAGCGGGTGGCCGAGACGCTGATGAAGGTCGGCATCGCCGAAGACCCCTGGGAAGTGCGGATCCTCAGCTCGGCCGCGGGCAGCGTGCTGGAACGCGGCGCCGGCGAACTCGCGGCGCGCTACCTGCGCCGGGCCCTGCTCAACACCGCGCCCGACAGCGAAGAACGCGGCCGGCTGCTCGTCGAACTCGCCGCCGCGGAACGGGGTTTCGACCTGGTCGCCGCGGCCCGGCACCTGTCGCAGGCGCTGTCGCTGCTGCCACCCGGTCCGCAGCAGGCGGAAGCGGCGCTGTGGATCCCGCCCGCGTACGCCGCCGCGGCACCGAACCTCGGCGCGGCCGTGCGCGCCGCCGTCGAACCCGTGCTGCGCGCCGGGGAACCGGTGGAACTGGCGCTGCGGGCCGAAGCCCGGACCTGGTACCCGGGGATCGGGCAGCCGGGCCGCGGCGAGGCCGCGCTGGCCCGCCTCGCCGAACTCGAGCACACCGGACGCCTGGACGCCCCGGCCGGCCGGGAGCTCGCGGTGGTGCTGCTGCACACCGCGGTGCTCTCCGGCAGCGTGCCGGTCGACGACGTCGAGACCGTCCTCAAGCGACTGGTCAGCGAAGAGCCGCTCGACCCGCGGCACGCCTACACGTCGCTGCCGCTGCTGGTGTCCACCTCGCTCCTCGCCGACAACGCCGCCGTGCTCGAGCCCGCGCTGACCGCGGCCGCGCAGGCGGCGCAGGAGCACTGGCCGGACACCGCGCCGCTGATCGCCGCCGAACTCGCGGAAGTCAAGCTGGCGCAAGGGGAGCTGGCCAAGGCGCGGCGGATCGCGCTCGGCGTGCTGGAAGGCACCGACCACGAAGCCTGGCCGGACGCGCTCGCGCGGTCGGTCACCACCCTGGCCCAGATCGCCCTGGAGACCCAGGATCCCGAGCTCGGCGAACGCCTGCTGGGTACGCCGATGGACGGCACCGACCACCGCGTGTTCGCCGCGCGGCGGCTGACGCGGGGGATGATCGACCTGGTCCGCGGCGACCCGGCGACGGCACTGGGCCGGTTCCTCGACTGCGGGCGGCGCCTGGAGCGCGAGGGGTGGGTCAACACACCCCAGTACCCGTGGCGGATCTGGGCGGCGCTGGTGCAGCAGCGGCTCGGCGACCTCGCCGCGGCCCAGGCGCACGCGGCCGAAGAGGACCAGTTCGCGCAGCACTGGGGGACCCCGCTGAG
The DNA here is from genome assembly GCF_046548815.1 of Amycolatopsis sp. cmx-4-83. Classification (NCBI taxonomy): domain Bacteria; kingdom Bacillati; phylum Actinomycetota; class Actinomycetes; order Pseudonocardiales; family Pseudonocardiaceae; genus Amycolatopsis; species Amycolatopsis sp. cmx-4-83. The sequence continues at coordinate 243,217 of NZ_JAEBEF010000013.1, forward strand.
CGTCGGGCGTTCCCTGCGCCTGCAAGGGATGCTGACCGGCGGCGCGGACGGCATCGCGCTGCTGCAGGAGGCGGCCGGCATCCTGCGCGAGTCGGAGAACGTCGTCGAGCGCGCCCGCACCGCCGTCGTACTGGGTGCCCGGCTCCTCGACGCCGGCCTGCCCGAAGCCGAAGACCTGCTGGCCGAGGGCCGGGAACTGGTCAAGGCGATCGGCGCGTCCTGGTTGGACGGCAGCGGCGAAACCGAGCTGAACGGTCCCGTGCTGCGGTTTTCCGGCGACAGCCTGGGGAACCTCACGAAGACCGAAGCCGCGGTCGCGCGGCTCGTCGTCCAGGGCTGGACGAACCAGCGGATCGCCGATTCCCTCGGCGTCACGCGGCGCGCGGTCGAGAAGAACCTCACCGGCACCTACCGCAAGCTCGAAGTCAGCGGCCGGGCCGAGCTCATCGAGCGCTTCGGCGCGCTCGAGCAGGAGAGCTGATTCCCCTTGCCGCACCCCGCACCGCGAGGGTCCGCACCCCAGGTTCGGTACGCCCGTGCGGTGCGGGGTGCGGGGGTACGGACCCCCTTTTCCCCAGGTTTCCCAGGTCAGGAGCCAAAAGGGCAGCGCCGGTGCCCGTCCGCCCGGGGTTCGGTACCGCACCGCACCGCACGGCGCTCCGTACCTCCGTACCCCCACCGCCTCCGCACCACAGTGTTAAGAACGGGTGTCCGGATTGTGTTGCCCGGGATAATCAAGCGTGCATAACATGATCTGCATCACCCCGGAGACACGGCTCACACAGTGACTCGCAGCCGTCGGCCTTCTCGCCCCCGGGGCTTCAGCTTCCAGCCGGAGAAAGGAATGCCTTCATGAGTGCGGACGTTGCGGATCTGGCTGTGGGTATCGGGGTGGCCGGGGTCGCGGACCAGGCGGTCCGGACGGCCACCCGAAAGCCCGCGCTGCGCGCCATCACCCCCGAGATGTGCATGGTGAACCTGGACCACCGGCTGCGGATCGTCTCCGCCAGCATGGAGTTCTTCCGCGTCTTCGAGCGCAGCTCGGACGCGGTCACCGGCACCGGTCTCTGCGACCTGCTGCACCCCAGCGTGCGGAGCAAGGTCGAGAACCAGCTGCGGCTGCTGGCGCGCGGTGAGCGCAGCCGGTTCGTCGAGCGGATCCTGGTGATGCGCGAGAACGGCACGACGTTGTCCGGTGAGTTCATCGGCTCCACGGTGCACGGCGTCGGCGATCGCCTCGACAGCCTGACGGTCGTGTTCCGGCCGGACAAGAACGAGCGCGGCAACCAGGTGGCCTGCAGCAAGAAGAAGATCCTGTCCGAGATCGACGCCCGGATCCTCGAGGGGGTCGCCTCCGGCGTCTCCACGATCCAGCTGGCGGCCAACCTCTACATGAGCCGCGGCGGCGTGGAGTACCACGTGACGACGCTGCTGCGGAAGATGAAGGTGAAGAACCGGCCGGCGCTGATCTCGAAGGCCTACTCCATGGGCATCTTCGGGGTCGGGTCGTGGCCTCCGCGTGCGCTGCCGGACTTCGTGCGGTGACGCCGGTGGCCGCGATGGGTGCGACGGGGCTCCCGGACGAACTGAACCACCGGGCGCGGGCGATGCTGCGCGCGGTCGCGGCCGGCCGGGCGGAAATCGCTTGCAGCTGCGAGCCCGACCTCTACATCGACGGGCTGGTGTGCTGCGACCAGTACACCGCCCACGAGCTCGCGCACCGCGGCCTGCTGGCCCCGGCGCGGCCGGGCCGGGTGGGGCAGCGGGTGCGCGCCCGGCTGACCCCGGCGGGAGCCGCGGCGCTCGGGACGGTGGGCGAAGCGGCGTGACGAGGGAAAACAGCTTGGCGGGCCGGGTGTCCTTCCGGGAATCGGAGGGCCACCCGGCCCGCCTTGTCGTGTTCGGCGCGCGGTCCGGAGATCTGGCTTTGTGTTGGTTTGTTGCCACGCGGCGTGGTCGACGTTCTTCCTGGCCACAGTGCAAAGATCAGCGACTTCCGAAGATAACGGTTGAACTTCCGGTGAAGTTGGGTCTTGCAAACGCAGATGAACACAGGCAATATCAACCAAACCAACGAGGACCCCGGCGGAGGTGTGCTGAAGTGTTCGTGACCCTGACGGCGAACCCGAGCGTCGACCGGACGATCGAGGTCGACCGGCTCATCCGGGGCGAGCTGCACCGGGCTACGGGTGCGCGTGTCCAGCCGGGAGGCAAGGGCATCAACGTCGCACGCGCGCTCGTGCGCAACGGTCTCAAGGCCCGGGCAGTGGTCCCGGCCGGCGGTGCCGACGGCGACCACCTGATCAGCCTGCTGCACGACTACAACATCGACGTGGTCCGCGTGCGGACCGCGGAACCCGTGCGCAGCAACATCAGCGTGGTCGAACCGGACGCGACCGTCACCAAGGTGAACGAGAGCGGACCGCACCTTTCCGGTGCGGAACTGGAAACCCTGTGCGACACCCTGATGTCCCACGTGGCCGACGCGGAATGGGTGGTGGCGGCGGGAAGCCTGCCGCCCGGCGCCGGCGAAGACTTCTACGCCGACCTGATCGCGCGCCTGGCGACAACCGGCGCCAAGGTCGTCGTGGACACCAGCGGCCCGGCGTTCCGCACGTCGGTCAAGGCCGGACCGGCCTTGGTCAAGCCGAACCTCGACGAGCTCGAGGAAGCGGTCGGCCGGCAGCTGGACACCGTGCGGGACGTCGTCGACGCCGCACAGGAACTCCGCGCCCTCGGCGCGGGCACGGTTCTCGCCAGTCTCGGCAGCAAGGGCGCCGTGCTGGTGGAAGACGCGGGAGTCTGGTGCGCCAACGCATCGGCCGAACCGCGGAGCTCGGTCGGTGCCGGCGACGCGATGCTCGCCGGTTTCCTGGCGGCAGGGGGGAGTGGCCCGCAGGCGCTGGCCACAGCCGTCGCCTGGGGAGCGGCCGCCGTGTCGCTGCCCGGGAGCACGATGCCGGGTCCCGAAGACGTGGGGGCACGTCGAGTGCGGGTGGACCCGCGTCCGGAGTGGGACGAGAAGGTGCGCGAATAGTGCGCCGGACCGGACCGCTCACCGCCATCGCCGGATGGCGATCCCTCCCCAACCCCTTTCCCAGAAAAGGAAGCCAACGATGACTACCACTGCGGAGCGCGAAGAGGAAGCCACTCCGTCGAGGGCGGAACGCGCGCGGGTCACCATCCAGCGGTTCGGCGGGCACCTCGCCGGCATGGTCATGCCGAACATCGGCGCGTTCATCGCCTGGGGTCTGATCACCGCGCTGTTCATCCCCAGCGGCTGGGCGCCCAACGCGCACATCGCCGAGCTCGTCGACCCGATGATCAACTTCCTGCTGCCGGTCCTGATCGGGTACACCGGTGGCCGGATGGTCCACGGCCAGCGCGGTGCGGTCGTCGGTGCGGTCGCGACGGTCGGCATCGCGGTCGGCGCGTCGATCCCGATGTTCCTCGGCGCGATGATCGTGGGCCCGCTGGGCGGCTTCCTGATCAAGCTGTGGGACGAGAAGGTCGGCAGCAAGACCGCGCCGGGCTTCAAGATGCTGGTCGACAACTTCAGCGCCGGCATCATCGGCGGCACCATGGCGGTGCTGGGCCTGCTGGGCATCGGCCCGGTCGTGCAGGGCATCACCAAGGCGCTCGGCAACGGCGTGCAGGGCCTGATCGACGCGCACCTGCTGCCGCTGGTCTCCATCATCGTCGAGCCGGCCAAGGTGCTCTTCCTCAACAACGCGATCAACCACGGCGTGCTGAGCCCGCTGGGGGTGGCCGACGCGCTGAAGGACGGCAAGGCGATCGAGTTCCTGATCGAGCCGAACCCCGGCCCCGGCCTCGGGATCCTGCTGGCGCTGACGTTCTTCGGCGCCCGCAGCGCGCGGGCCACCGCGCCGGGCGCGATCGTCATCCAGTTCCTGGGCGGCATCCACGAGATCTACTTCCCGTACATCCTGGCGACCCCGCGGCTCATCCTGGCCGCGATCGCCGGTGGCGCGGCGGGTGTCGCGACGTTCAGCATCTTCGACGCCGGCCTGACCGCCACGCCGTCGCCGGGCAGCATCATCGCGGTCCTCGCGGTGACGCCGAAGGGCGGCTACCTGGGCGTGATCGCCGGGGTCGTGATCGCGGCGGCCGTGTCGTTCATCGTCGCGGCGGTGCTGTTGAAGTTCGGGCGCGACGCCCGCAAGGAAGAACGTGCCGCGGCGATCGCCGCCGGTGGCTCGGTGGCGTGACGATCACCGTCGATCGAAGGAAGGAACCACGAGGATGAGCAGCATCGAAGGCAAGGAAGTCAAGAAGGTCATCATCGCCTGCGACGCCGGTATGGGCAGCAGCGTGATGGTCGCCTCCCAGCTGGCCAAGCGGCTGAAGCCGTACTCGGTCAAGGTCGAGCACACCCCGGTCAACGAGATCCCGGGCGACGCGCAGGTCGTGCTCTGCCAGTCCACTTTGGTCAGCCGCGCGCGCAAGGCCAACACCGGCGCGGTGATCCTGGGCTTCCAGAGCTTCCTCGGCGACCCGGTCTTCGACCGCGTCGAGCAGGCGATCCGGGACGGCGGTTCCCTTGCCGACTGACGCCACCATCCTCGGCGCCGAGTCCGTGCTCATCGGCTGCACCGCCCCCGACCAGGCGGACGCGATCGCCCAGGTCGGGCGGAAGCTCCTCGAACTGGGGGCGGTGGAGCCGGGGTACCTCGACGCGATGCACGAACGCGAGAAGTCCGTGTCGACCTACCTCGGCGAGGGCGTCGCGATCCCGCACGGCACCGACGAATCCCGCAAGTTCGTCAAGCGCACCGCGCTGGCGATCCTCCAGTTCCCCGACGGGGTCGACTGGGACGGCAACGACGTCCGGCTCTGCGTCGGCATCGCGGCCAAGGGTTCGGAGCAGGTCGGGATCCTGTCCTCGCTGGCCCGGATCCTGATGGACTCCGAGCAGGTCAAGCAGCTGCGCGAAGCACCGGACGCCGAGACGATCCTGCGACTGTTGAACGAAGTGGACGAGGAGTTTTCCCGATGAAGGTGGCACGTTTCTACGCGCCCGGTGACCTGCGGGTCGAAGATGCGGACGAGCCGAACCCCGGCCCGGACGAGATCAAGATCCGCGTGCACAACACGTCGACGTGCGGTACCGACCTGAAGATCTTCCGGCACGGGCACCACCACATCGACCCGCCGCGCGTGATCGGCCACGAGATCGCCGGCGAGGTCGTGGAAACCGGTGCCGGGGTGTCGGGCTGGTCGGCCGGCGACCGCGTGCAGGTCATCGCGGCCATCCCGTGCGGCGAGTGCAAGCAGTGCCGCAAGGGGCTGCAGCAGGTCTGCCCGAACCAGCTGTCGATGGGCTACCACTTCGACGGCGGGTTCGCCGAGTACATGATCGTGCCGAAGCAGGTCCTCAAGGTCGACGGCGTCAACCGGATCCCCGACGGCGTCAGCTACGCCGAGGCTTCGGTCGCCGAGCCGCTCGCGTGCGTCCTCAACGGACAGAACTTCGCGCAGGTCGGCGAGGGCGACGTCGTCGTGGTCGTCGGCGCCGGCCCGATCGGCTGCCTGCACGTGCGGCTGGCCCGTGCGAAGGGCGCGGCCGCGGTCTACCTGGTCGAGCTGAACCGCAACCGGCTGGACCTGGCCGCCGACCTCGTCAAGCCGGACGCCGCGATCTGCGGCAGCGAGGTCGACGTGGTCGAGAAGGTCCTCGAGCTCACCGGCGGCGACGGTGCCGACGTGGTCATCACGGCCGCGGCGGCGGGCAAGGCCCAGGAGGACGCGCTGAAGATGACCGCGCGCCGCGGCCGGATCAGCTTCTTCGGCGGCCTGCCGAAGGACAACCCGATCATCGCGTGCGACTCGAACCTGGTGCACTACCGGGAGCTGACCATCTACGGCGCCAACGGGTCCAGCCCGGACCACAACCGCCAGGCGCTGGAGCTGATCTCCTCGGGCAAGGTCCCGGTCGACGACCTGATCACCCACCACCTGCCGCTGTCGGACGTGCTGAAGGCGATCGACATCGTCAGCAGTGGCGAGGCGATCAAGGTGACGATCGAGCCGGGCACCGTCTCCGCGTAAGCGGTGCGTGCGGACCTGAGGAGGCGACCAACGGTGGTTGACGAACTGCGCGGCAACCCGGCGAGCCCGGGCGCGGCCGCCGGCCCGGTGGTGCGGCTGTCGCCGCCCCCGGTGCTGCCGGAGCACTGGGACGCCCCGGCGGCTCCCGAAGCGGAGCTGGCGGCGGCGACCGAAGCGCTCGACGCGGCGGTGGCGGACCTGGAGAAGCGCGCGGCTTCGGTGTCGGGCGAATCGAAGTCCATCATGGACACCCAGATCATGATGGCGCAGGACCCGTCGCTGCGGACCGGCATCGCCGACGGGGTGGCCAACGGCCGCCCCGCGGCGTGGGCGATCCGCGACGCGTTCGGCAAGCACGTGGCCGCGCTCGAGGCCATCGGTGGCTACCTCGGCGAGCGGGCGGCCGACCTGATCGACATCCGCGACCGGGCGATCGCCGCCGCGCTGGGCCTGGCCCAGCCGGGCATCCCGGCGGTTGACGGCGCGTTCGTCCTGGTGGGACAGGACATCGCGCCGGCCGACACGGTCCTGCTCGACCCGGCGAAGGTGCTCGGCATCGTCACCGAGAAGGGCGGGCCGACCAGCCACACGGCGATCGTCGCCCGGGCGCTGGGGATCCCCGCGGTGGTCGGCTGCGCCGGCGCCGCGGGCCTGGCCGACGGGCAGCGCATCGCCGTCGACGGCACCCGCGGCACGGTCGCCGTCGACCCGGACGACGAGTACGTGCACCGGATCGAGGCGGAAGCGGCGTCACTGAAGGAAAAGCTCGCGGCGCACAGCGGTCCCGGCGCCACGGCGGACGGTCACCCGGTCAAGCTCCTGCTCAACGTCGGCAGTGCCGGCGGGGCGGAGTCGGACGCCGCGGCCGACGCCGAAGGGGTCGGGCTGTTCCGCACCGAGTTCCTGTTCCTGGACCGCACGGAAGCCCCGACGATCGAGGAGCAGCGGGCGGCGTACGGCGAAGTGCTGCGCGGGTTCTCCGGCCGCCAGGTCGTGATCCGCACGCTCGACGCCGGTGCCGACAAGTACATCCCGTTCGCCAACACCGAGGACGAGCCGAATCCGGCTCTCGGTGTGCGCGGCTACCGCGTCGGCGTCCGCAACCCCGGTCTGCTCACCGCGCAGCTGAAGGCGATCAGCCTGGCGGCGGCCGACCACGACGCCGACGTGCGCGTGATGGCGCCGATGATCGCCACCCCGGCGGAAGCGGCGGCGTTCCGGGACCTGGCGCGGGAACACGGGATCGGCAAGGTCGGCGTGATGATCGAGGTGCCGGCCGCGGCCATCCGGGCGCGGGACATCCTGGCGGAGGTCGACTTCGTCAGCATCGGCACCAACGACCTCTCGCAGTACACCTACGCCGCCGACCGCATGCTCGGCGAGCTGGGCGAGTTGCTGGACCCGTGGCAGCCGGCGCTGCTGGCGCTGGTGGCCAACGTCGCCGCGGCGGCGAAGGAAGCGGGCAAGCCCGCCGGCATCTGCGGCGAGGCGGCGAGCGATCCCGGGCTGGCACCGGTGTTCGCCGGGCTGGGCATCACCAGCCTGTCGATGTCGGTGTCCGCGGTCCCGGCGGTGCGGGCCGCGTTGAAGGACTACACGTTGGAGCAGTGCCAGATCCTGGCCGGGGAGGTGCTGGGGGCACCGGACGTGCCGTCGGCGCGCACGGTCGTCGAAGAGTTCTCGGCCCGGTCGGTCGACTAGCGTTCACGAGATGGGGAAATCCTGATGTCCAGTAGGAAAGTGGTGATCGGCTCGCCCGTCGGGCTGCACGCGCGCCCGGCGAAGCTGCTCGTCGAACTGGCGGGCCGCCTGCCGGTCCCGGTGAAGCTCGGCCGCGACGAGAACCAGCTGGTCGACGCGGCCAGCATCCTCGCCCTGATGGCCCTCGGCGTCCGCGGCGGCGAAGAGGTCCTGGTGACGGCGGAAGGCGAAGGCGCCGAAGAGGCGGTGGCGGAGGTGTGCGAGCTGCTGGCCCGCGACCTCGACTCGGCGGAGCAGCCGGCGAGCTGACGCCCCCAGTGCGGCCGGGGAGCTTCGTGGACTCACCCGGCCCGCTCCGGCGGGGCGCCCGGTGACCCCCAGGCCGGGTACCCCGCCGGACCCTGTGCTTCCGGCGGGCCGTCTGCCCCACTGTGCGGGCGGCTCGCCGGAGCCCCACGAAACAAGAACCGCCCACCGGAACCCCGGTGGGCGGTTCTTCACGTCACGGAGGCCGCACTTTCACGTGAAAGTGCGGCCCCCAGGACGGCACTTTCACGTGAAAGTGCGGGGTCAGCGGGCGCCGTAGAACTCCGCGACCCGGGCCGCGATGAAGTCCTGGTCCGCTTCGGACAGTCCCGTGTGCGTCGGCAGGCACAGGCCGCCGGCCGCGAACTTCGCCGCGTTCAGCTCCGTCCACGTGGGAGTGAGGTACATCGGCTGGCGGCTCATCGGCGGGAAGAAGACCCGCGTCTCGACGCCCGCCGCCGCCAGGTGGGCCTTCAGCTCGTCGCGGTCCTCGGCCAGCACGTCGTACATCCACAGCACGTCGCGGCCCGGCATGCGCGTGATCCCGGGGAAGTCCAGGCGCTCGTCGTAGCGCTTCTCGATCTGCGACCGCAGCTCCAGGATCTCGTCCAGCCGCTCGACCTGCGCCAGCGCCACGGCGGCCTGCAGGTTGGTCATCCGGAAGTTGTAGGCCAGGTTCTTGTGCACGAAGTCGTGGGCCTTGCCGGTCGCGAAACCGCGCAGGTGCGCCATCTGGGCGGCCAGGCGCGGGTCGTCGGTCAGGCAGATCCCGCCCTCGCCCGCCGTCACGATCTTGTTGGCGTACAGCGAAAAGCACGCGATGTCACCGACCGGACGGACGCCGTGCGCCTCCGCGGTGTCCTCGACGACCCGCAGGTTGTACTCGAAGGCCAGCTCCATGACGGCGTCCATGTCGCAGCGCCGGCCGTGCACGTGGACCGGCATGATCGCCTTGGTGCGCGGCGTGATCGCCGCCTCGGCCAGCGCCGGGTCGATCGTCAGGTCGTCGCGGCAGTCCACGAACACGGGCGTCGCGCCGGTGTAGGTGACCGCCCACGCCGAAGCCACGAAGGTGAACTCGGGCACCAGCACCTCGTCGCCCGGGCCGATGCCGAGCGCCCGCAGCGCGAGCGTCAGCGCCGCCGTGCCCGAGGAGCACGCGACGCCGTGCGCGACGCCGTTCCACTCGGCGAAAGCGGCTTCGAACCGCGTGACGAACGGTCCCTGCGCGGAGATCCAGCCCGTGCCGACCGCTTCGGTGACGTAGTCGCTCTCCCGCCCGGTCAGGTACGGCTGGGACACGGGGTGGGCAAAGGCCATCGGTTCCTCGCTTGGTTCGCCGGATGGGAGGAAAGTCCCAGGATGGGTCCGCCGGTGACTGGAAAACACCAGTGATCGCGGCCGGACACCCCGATTCTCCAATGATTTCCCGAGTCGCCCGGGCGTCCAATGGGATCCGATCAGCGGCAGTCTCGGGAAGCCGTGGGCGCAGCCGGCCGGTGGACGTGGGAGAACCATGACGAAACGAGCATTGATCACGGGCATCACGGGGCAGGACGGCTCCTACCTCGCCGAGTACCTGCTGGGTCTCGGCTACCAGGTGTGGGGACTGGTGCGCGGCCAGGCCAACCCGCGCAAGCTGCGCATCAGCAAGCTGGCCACGGAGCTGAGCTTCGTCAACGGCGACCTGCTGGACCAGGCGAGCCTGGTCGCGGCGGTGGACCTGGTGCAGCCGGACGAGGTCTACAACCTCGGCGCGATCTCCTTCGTCCCGATGTCGTGGCAGCAGGCCGAACTCACCTCCGACGTCAACGGCATGGGCGCGCTGCGGGTGCTCGAAGCGATCCGGATGGTGTGCGGGCTCGACAAGTCGCGGCCCACCACCGGCGGCGGCATCCGCTTCTACCAGGCCTCCTCGTCGGAGATGTTCGGCAAGGCCGCGGAGACGCCGCAGAACGAGCGGACGATCCTGCACCCGCGCAGCCCGTACGGCGTCGCGAAGGCCTACGGCCACTACATCACCCGCAACTACCGCGAGTCGTACGGGATGTACGGCGTCTCCGGCATCCTGTTCAACCACGAGTCGCCGCGGCGCGGGATGGAGTTCGTCACCCGCAAGATCTCCAGCGCGGTCGCGCGGATCAAGCTCGGCGTGCAGGACGAGCTGCGCCTCGGCAACCTCGACGCGGTCCGCGACTGGGGTTTCGCCGGCGACTACGTGCGCGCGATGCACCTCATGCTCCAGCAGGACGAAGCCGTCGACTACGTGATCGGCACCGGCCGGATGCACACCGTCCGCGAGGCCGCCGAGATCGCGTTCGCCTCCGTCGGGCTCGACTGGCGGGACCACGTCGTCATCGACCCGAGCCTGGTGCGCCCGGCCGAGGTCGAGGTGCTCTGTGCCGACGCGACGCGCGCCCGCACCGAGCTCGGCTGGAAGCCGGTCGTGACCTTCGAGGAACTGATGCGGATGATGGTCGAGTCCGACCTGACCCAGACCAGCCGTGAGCTGGACCTCGGCGAGGCGCTGACCGCCGCCGTCTGGTAGCCGCTTTCCCTCCCGCGAGGGAAACCAAAAGACATTCGCGCCCCGGGCGGCCACACCGCCGGGCGCCGGGTTGCCGGAGCAGCAGCCGTCACCGGGGCGCACCGCTCGCCGTCGTGTCGGGATGGGTTGCTGATTCATGGACAACGAACAGAAGCTGCGGAGCTACCTCAAGCGGGCGAGCGCGGACCTCGTGCGCACCCAGCAGAAGCTGGCGGAGCTGGAGAGCCGCGCGGCCGAGCCGATCGCGATCGTCGGGCTCGGCTGCCGCTACCCCGGCGGCGTCGCCGGCCCCGAGGACTTCTGGGAGCTGCTGAGCTCCGGGCGTGACGGCGTCACCGGGCTACCGGCCGACCGCGGCTGGGACCTCGGCGCGCTCGCCGCGGACGGCGGCGAAGCGGCGATGTCCGGCGGCTTCCTGCTCGACGCGGCCGAGTTCGACGCGGGCTTCTTCGGCATCTCGCCGCGGGAAGCGGCCGAAATGGACCCGCAGCAGCGGATCCTGCTCGAGACGGCGTGGGAGGCGATCGAACGCGCCGGCATCGTGCCGTCCGCCTTGAAGGGCACCCGCACCGGCGTGTTCGTCGGCGCGATGGCGCAGGAGTACCTGACCGGCGCGGCGGGCCCGTCCGAAGGCTTCCTGCTGACCGGCAACACGAACAGCGTGCTGTCCGGCCGGCTCGCCTACGTCCTCGGGCTGGTCGGCCCGGCCGTCACCGTGGACACCGCGTGCTCGTCTTCGCTGGTCGCACTCCACCTGGCCGCGCAGTCGCTGCGCTCGGGCGAGTCCGAACTGGCGCTCGCCGGTGGCGTCACGGTGATGTCCGCGCCGACGACGTTCGTCGAGTTCAGCCGCCAGGGCGGCCTGTCCCCGGACGGCCGCTGCCGCTCCTTCGCCGACTCCGCCGCCGGCACCGGCTGGGCCGAGGGCGCGGGCGTGCTGGTGCTGGAACGGCTGTCCGACGCGCGCCGCCACGGGCACCCGGTGCTCGCGGTGGTCCGCGGCAGCGCGGTCAACCAGGACGGCGCCACCAACGGGCTCACCGCGCCGAACGGCCCGTCGCAGCAGCGCGTGATCCGCGAGGCGCTGAAGACGTCCGGGCTCGCGCCCGCGCAGGTCGACGTCGTCGAAGCGCACGGCACCGGGACCACGCTGGGTGACCCGGTCGAGGCGCAGGCGCTGATGGCGACCTACGGGCAGGACCGGCCGGCGCCGCTGCTGCTCGGCTCGGTCAAGTCGAACTTCGGGCACACCCAGGCGGCGGCTGGTGTCGCCGGGGTGATCAAGGTCGTGCTGGCGATGCGCAACGGCGTCGTCCCACCGACGTTGCACGTGGACACGCCGTCGTCCCATGTGGACTGGACCGCGGGACGCGTCGAGCTGGCGACCGAGGCGACGCCGTGGCCGGAGACCGGCGAACCGCGGCGCGCCGGCGTCTCGTCGTTCGGGCTGAGCGGCACGAACGCGCACGTGATCGTCGAGCAGGCGCCGGCCGTCGAGGAGCCGGTCTCCGAGCGGGTCGCGCGGCCGCTGCCGATCCTGGTGTCGGGCAAGAACGAAGACGCCGTTCGGGCGCAGGCCGCCCGGCTGGCCGACGTGCTCGAGCGGGGGACTCCGCTCGCCGATGTGGCCTTCACCGCGGCCACCGCGCGGACGGCGTTCGACGTCCGGTCCACTGTGGTCGGTTCGGACGTCGCCGAGGTCGTTGCGGCCCTGCGTGACTTGACGGGTTTCGCGTCTCCGCGGGTCAAGGGCAAGACCGCGTTCCTGTTCACCGGCCAGGGTTCCCAGCACCTCGGGATGGGCCGGGCGCTGCACCGTGCCTACCCGGTGTTCGCGGCCGCGTTCGACGAGGTCCTCGCCCGTTTCGGGCCCGAGCTGCGGGACGTCGTGTGGGGCGCCGACGCGGACCGCCTCGCCGACACCGCGCAGGCCCAGCCGGCCATCTTCGCCGTCGAAGTCGCGCTCTTCCGGCTCCTGGCGTCGTGGGGTGTCCACCCGGACGTCCTGGCGGGACACTCGGCCGGCGAGATCGCCGCCGCGCACTGCGCCGGGGTGCTCACGCTCGACGACGCCTGCGCGCTGGTCTCGGCCCGCGCCCGCCTGATGGGCGCGCTGCCCGCCGGTGGGGCCATGGCCGCCGTGCGCGCGTCCGAAGAGGACGTCCGGGCGGCCCTGGTGGACGGTGCCGACATCGCCGCCGTCAACGGGCCCTCGGCCGTGGTGGTGTCCGGTGTGGAGGAGGCCGTCCTCGCCGTCGCCGCGCGGTTCGAGCGCACAACCCGCCTGCGCGCGTCCCACGCGTTCCACTCGCCCCTGATGGACCCGATGCTGCCCGCGTTCCGCGAGGTCGTCTCGGGCTTGACCTTCGTCGAGCCGGCGGTGCCGCTGGTCACCGCGGGCGACGTCACCGACCCGGAGTTCTGGGTGCGGCACGTCCGCGAGACCGTCCGCTTCGGCGACGCCCTCGCCCGGCTGACCGACGCCGGTGTGCGGCGCTTCGTCGAGGTGGGCCCGGAAGCCGCGCTGACGCCGCTGGTCGACGTCCCCGGCGCGCTCGCCGTGCCGGTGCTGCGCAAGGACCGCGACGAGGCCACGTCGGCCGCCGAAGCGCTCGGCCGGCTGCACGGCGACGGCGTCGCCGTGGACTGGACCGCGTTCTTCGACGGCGCGGGGACCCGGGTCGACTTGCCGACGTACGCCTTCCAGCGGCAGCGGTTCTGGCCGCGCGACACCGGCCGCGCCCGCGGCGACCTGCGTTCCGCCGGGCTGCGCAGCGTCGACCACCCGCTGCTGGGCACGGCGGTCGAGGTCGCCGACGCCAGCGGCCTGCTGCTGACCGGCCGGCTGGACCCGGGCACCCACGCCTGGCTCGCCGACCACCGCGTCGGCGGCGTGGTCGTCGTGCCCGGCACCGCGCTGCTGGAACTGGCCGTCCGGGCCGGTGCCGAGACCGGCTGCCCGGACGTCGAAGACCTGACGCTGACCCGCCCGCTGGTGCTCGGCGCGGCCGGCGAGCGCGTGGTCGTGCAGGTCTGGGTCGGTGCGCCGGACGAGCGGGGCCGCCGCCCGGTGGCCGTCCATTCGCGACCCGACGGCGAGGTCAGCTGGACCTCGCACGCGGTCGGCCGGCTGGCCGAGCGGATCGGATCCACTGTGGACGTCCCCGGCGCCTGGCCGCCGGCGGACGCCACCGCCGTCGACCTCACCGGCTTCTACGACGAGCGCGAGTACGGCCCGGCGTTCCAGGGGCTGCGCGCGGCCTGGCAGCGCGGCGACGACGTGTTCGCGGAAGTGGCCCTGCCCGACGACGTCGAGGCCGAGACGTTCGACCTGCACCCCGCGCTGTTCGACGCGGCCCTGCACGCCGCGGCCTGCTTCGCCGGCCCGGGCGGGGTGCCGTTCTCGTGGCAGGACGTCGCCGTGCGCGCGGTCGGCGCGACCGCCCTGCGCGTCGCGTTGCGCAAAACCGGCGACGACACCTTGGCTTTGTCGTTGACCACGCCCGAAGGCGACGTCGTCGCGACGGCCGCCTCGCTCACCGTGCGGCCGATCTCGACCGAGGCCCCGGTGACCGGCGGGGGCGTCTACCGGGTGGACTGGACCGAACCGGTCACCGGCGTCACCGGTCACGACGCCGACGTCGTCACCCTGTCCATTCCGGACGGAACCCCGCCCGAGGCCGCCCGCGCGCTCGCGGGGGAGGCCCTGGAGTTGCTGCGGGAGCGGCTGACCGAGGACGCGCGCCGGCTGGCGCTGGTCGTCCCGGCCGCGCTCCCCGCCGCCGCCGTGCGCGGCCTGGTCCTGGCCGCGCAGCAGGAACACCCCGGCCGGTTCGTCCTGATCGAGTCCACCGAGGACGTGCCCACCGAAGTGCTGGAAACGGCGCTGTCGACCGGCGAGCCCCGGCTCCTGGTCCGCGACGGGCGCGTCCTGGCGCCGCGGCTGGTGCGCACGGCGACCGGCGAGGCGCCCGCGTGGAACCCGGACGGGACCGTCCTGATCACCGGCGGCACCGGCGAGCTGGGCCGGGTGCTGGCCGCGCACCTCGTGCGCGAGCACGGCGTCCGGCACCTGCTCCTGGCCGGCCGCAGCGGCGCCGCGCCCGAGGGGCTGGTCACCGAGCTGGCCGGGCTCGGCGCGGACGTCACGGTCGCCGCCTGCGACGCGGGCGACCGCGACGCGCTCGCCGCGCTGCTGGCCGGGATCCCGGCCGCGCACCCGCTCACCGCCGTCGTGCACGCCGCCGGCGTCCTCGACGACGGGCTCCTCGACACCCTCGACGCCGGCCGGCTCGCGAAGGTCCTCGCGCCGAAGGCGGACGCCGCCTGGCACCTGCACGAGCTGACCCGCGACCTCGAGCTCGACGCGTTCGTGCTGTTCTCGTCGCTGGCGGGCACCCTCGGCGCGGCCGGGCAGGCCAACTACGCCGCGGCCAACGCGTTCCTCGACGCCCTCGCCCGGGAACGCCGCTCCGCGGGACTGCCCGCGGTGTCGCTGGCGTGGGGCCCTTGGGGCGGCGAGGGCATGGCGGGCGCCGCCGGCGGCCGGTTCGCGCGGCTGGGCATCCCGGCGCTGACCGAGGCCGAGGGCCTCGCCCTGTTCGACGCCGCGTTGACGACCGGCGAACCGGCCGTCGTACCGGTCCGCTTCGACCTCCCGGTGCTCGCCGCGCAGCCGGAACCCCCGGCCGTGCTGCGTTCGCTGGTCGGCACCCGCCGCGCGGTGCGCACCGCCGGCGGTGCCGGCCGGCTGGCCCAGCAGCTGTCCACGTTGGACGACGCCGGGCGTGCCGCACGGGTGACCGACCTGGTCCGCCGCGAAGTCGCCGCCGTGCTCGGGCACGCCGGCGCGGGCGCGGTCGACCCGGCGCGCTCGTTCGCCGAGCTGGGCTTCGACTCGCTGACCGCGGTGGAGCTGCGCAACCGGCTGGACGCGGCCACCGGCCTGCGGCTGCCCGCCACGACCGCGTTCGACTACCCGACCCCGGCCGCGCTCGCCGGCCACCTCCGCGACCGGCTGCTGGGCGCCGAAACCGGCGGACCGGCCGTCACCCGGACCGCGGTCGCCGACGACGACCCGGTCGTGATCGTCGGCATGAGCTGCCGCTTCCCGGGCGGGATCGCGTCGCCGGAGGACCTCTGGGCGGCGGTGGCCGAGGGCCGCGACACGACGTCGCCGTTCCCGGTCAACCGCGGCTGGGACCTCGGCGCGCTGTACCACCCGGACCCCGACCACACCGGCACGTCCTACACCCGCGAGGGCGGTTTCCTGCACGACGCGGGCGAATTCGACGCCGCGTTCTTCGGCATGAGCCCGCGCGAGGCCGAGGCCACGGACCCGCAGCAGCGCCTGCTGCTGGAGGCGTCCTGGACGGCGATCGAGCGCGCCGGGATCGACCCGCGGACCCTGCGCGGCAGCGCGACCGGCGTGTTCGCCGGCGTGATGTACAACGACTACGGCCTGGTCTTGGCCGGCGGCGACTTCGAAGGCTTCCAGGGCAGCGGGACGGCGTCGAGCGTGGTGTCCGGCCGGGTCGCCTACGCGCTCGGCCTCGAAGGCCCCGCGGTGACGGTGGACACGGCGTGTTCGTCGTCGCTGGTGGCGCTGCACTGGGCGGCGCACGCGCTGCGGTCGGGGGAGTGCTCGCTGGCACTGGCCGGCGGCGTGACGGTGATGTCCACGCCGAACTCGTTCGTCGAGTTTTCCCGTCAGCGCGGGCTTTCCCCGGACGGCCGGTGCCGGTCCTACGCGGACGAGGCCGACGGGGTCGGCTGGTCCGAAGGTGTTGGCGTGCTGGTGCTGGAGCGGCTGTCGGACGCGCGCCGGCACGGGCACCGCGTGCTCGCCGTGGTGCGCGGTTCGGCGGTGAACTCCGACGGCGCGTCCAACGGCCTGACCGCGCCGAACGGTCCTTCGCAGCAGCGCGTGATCCGGTCGGCGCTGGCGGTGTCGGGTCTGTCCACTTCGGACGTCGACGTCGTCGAAGGGCACGGCACCGGGACGACGTTGGGCGATCCGATCGAGGCGCAGGCGCTGCTGGCGACGTACGGCCAAGACCGTGAGACGCCGCTGCTGCTGGGTTCGGTGAAGTCGAACATCGGGCACACCCAGGCCGCGGCGGGTGTCGCGGGGATCATCAAGATGGTCCTGGCGATGGAGCACGGCACGGTGCCGGGTTCCCCGCACGCGGCCACGCCTTCGTCCCATGTCGACTGGACGGCCGGAGCCGTGTCGCTGGCTTCTTCTTCGACGCCGTGGCCCGCTGCCGACCGGCCGCGCCGGGCGGGTGTGTCTTCGTTCGGCATCAGCGGGACGAACGCGCACGTGGTGCTCGAAGCGGGCCCCGCGGTCGTGTCCGGCCCCGTCGAGACTCTCGAGGACGCACCGCTGCTGCTTTCGGCGCGGACCGCCGAGGGGTTGCGCGCCCAGGCCGCGAACCTGGCCCGGCTCGACTTCCCGCGCGGCGACCTGGCGTGGTCCTTGGCGACGACGCGGACGGCGTTCGAACACCGGGCCGTGGTGCTCGGCCCGGACACTCCTGCGGCACTCGCCGCGCTGGCCGCCGGCGGCCCGGCTCCCGGCGTGGTGACCGGGTCGGTCACCGGCGGTGGGCTGGCGTTCGTCTTCCCGGGCCAGGGCGCGCAACGGCTCGGCATGGGACGTGAGCTGGCTTCGCGGTTCCCGGTGTTCGCCGGCGTGTTCACCGACGTGCTCGACCGGTGCGACCCGGCCCTGCGCGACGTCGTGTGGGGTACGGACGCGGCCGCGCTGGAGCGGACCGGGAACGCGCAGCCGGCGCTGTTCGCGTTCGGCGTGGCGGCGTTCCGGCTGCTGGAGTCGTGGGGCGTGCGCCCGGACGTCGTCGCGGGCCATTCGGTCGGCGAGATCGCGGCCGCGCACGTGTCGGGCGTGTTGTCGCTGGCCGACGCGTGCACGCTGGTGTCGGCTCGGGCCCGCTTGATGGAGGCGCTGCCCGCGGGCGGGGCGATGGTGGCGGTCCGGGCGTCCGAAGAGGATGTCCGGGCGGCCCTTGTGGACGGTGTCGACCTGGCGGCCGTGAACGGGCCGGAGTCGGTGGTGCTGTCGGGCGTCGAAGAGGCGGTGCTGGCGGTCGCGGCGCGGTTCGGGAAGACCACGCGGCTTGCGGTGTCGCACGCGTTCCACTCGCACCTGATGGACCCGATGCTGGACGAGTTCCGTGCGGTGGTTTCCACCTTGGACTTCGCCGCGCCGGCTCTGTCTTTCGTCTCGCACGGGGACGTGTGCTCACCGGAGTACTGGGTCGAGCACGTGCGCGCGACGGTCCGCTTCACGGAGACGGTCGCGGACGCGGCGTCGACGTACCTGGAGCTGGGCCCGGACGGCACGCTGTCGGCGTTGCTGGACCGGCCGGGCACGGTGCCGCTGCTGCGCAAGGACCGCCCGGAGCCGGAGTCGGCGGTCTGGGCGCTGGCGACGTTGCACACCCGCGGGTGTGCGGTCGACTGGCGCACGTACCTGGGCGGCGGCCGGACGGTGGATCTGCCGACGTACCCGTTCCAGCGCGAGCACTACTGGGCGACCCCGGTTCGGCGGGCCCCGGAACAGCAGTCGGAGGGCCCCCTTTGGGAGGCCATCGGCCGGGGCGACGCCGCGGAGCTGGCCGGGCTGCTGGACCTGGGGGAGGACCAGCGGTCGTCCCTGGAGACTCTGCTCCCGGCCCTGACCGGCTGGCGCGACCGCCGAGCGGCGGAAGAGACGGCGAAGTCCTGGCGGTACCGGACGGAGTGGACCTCGTTCCGCACGGCGGAGACCCCGGCACTGACCGGCCGCTGGCTGCTCGTGACGGCCGCCGCGGGGGAGGGAGCGGAGGTCGAGTCGGCGCTGGTGGCCCACGGCGCAACGGTGACCCGCATCGCCACGGCGGATCTCGCGGTCGCCGACCAGATCGATGGGCCTGGAGACGCTGACCGCGCCGCTCTTGCCGCCGCGCTCACCGCCGCCGGTCCGGCCGAGGGCGTCATCCACCTCCCCGCCACCGGTGACCGGGGCCTCGAAGACCTCCTCACCCTCGTCCAAGCCCTCGGCGACGCCGACCTCGGGCTGCGGCTCTGGTGCCTCACCACCGGCGCCGTCGCCACCCCCGGTGACCACGGGCCCGACCCCCGGGCCGCCCGGCTCTGGGGGTTCGGCCGCACCGTCGCGCTCGAACAGCCCGCGCTCTGGGGTGGCCTCGTCGACCTCCCGGCCGACCTCGACCTCGCCGCGGGAAGGCGGCTCGCGGCCGTCCTCGCCGGCGCGAACGGCGAAGACCAGGTCGCCCTCCGGCCGCAAGGCGCCTTCGGCCGCCGCATCACGCGCTACCAGCCGGCCGAAACCCCGGGACGCTTCCAAGCCCGCGGCACCGTCCTGATCACCGGCGGCACCGGCGCTCTCGGCGCGTCCGTCGCCCGGTGGCTCGCCGGCGCCGGAGCCGAGCACCTCGTGCTCGTCAGCCGCCGCGGTCCCGATGCCCCCGGCGCGGAAGCGCTCGAACGAGAACTCACCGCCGCCGGCGCCCGCGTCACCATCGCCAAGGCCGACATCGGAGACCGCCAAGCCGTCGAAACGCTCCTCCAGCAGCACGCCGGCATCTCCGGCGTCGTCCACACCGCCGGCATCGCGCAGGCCATGGACCCCGTCCACACCACGGACTTCGCCGAACTCACCCGCGTCATGGCCGCCAAGACCCAGGGCGCCGCGCACCTCGACGCCCTCCTCGCCGGGCACGACCTCGACTTCTTCCTGCTCTTCGGCTCCGTCGCGGGCGTCTGGGGCAGCGGGGGCCAGGCCGCCTACGCCGCCGGCAACGCCTACCTCGACGCCCTCGCCGAGGCGCGCCGCGGCAAGGGGCGCCGGGCCACCTCCATCGCCTGGGGGGCCTGGGCCGAAGAGGGCATGGCCACCGACGAGCACGTCGCCGGCCAGCTGAGCCGGCGCGGGCTCGGCTTCCTGCCGACCGCGAGCGCCCTCGCCGAGCTCGAACGCGCCCTGGTGCGCGACGACACCGCCGTCGTCGTCGCGGACGTCGCCTGGGACACCTTCCTGCCCGTCTTCACCGCCACCCGCGCCACCCGGCTCTTCGACGCCTTCGCCGAGACCCGGGCCGAGCCGGTGAGCGCCGTCGTCAGCGCCTTCGCCGCCCGCTTCGCCGGGATGTCCGAGGACGAACGCGACCGCGCGCTGCTCGACCTCGTCCGCACCGAGGCCGCCGCCGTGCTCGGGCACGTCACCGCGGACGCCGTCGCCGAAGAACGCGCTTTCCGCGACCTCGGGTTCGACTCGCTCACCGCCGTCGAATTCCGCCGTCACCTCGCCGACGCCACCGGCCTCGCCCTGCCCGCGACGCTCGTCTTCGACCACCCGACCCCGCTCGCGCTGGTCGCGTTCCTGCGCGCCGAGATCGACGGCCCGGGCGCCGCCGACGCCGTGGCCGCCGCGACCGGGGCCACCGACGAGCCGATCGCCATCGTCGGCATGGGCTGCCGCTTCCCCGGCGGCGTCACCACGCCCGAAGAGCTCTGGACCCTGGTCACCGGCGGCGTCGACGCGATCTCGGCGTTCCCCGGCGACCGCGGCTGGGACGCCGCCGGCCTGTTCGACCCCGATCCCGAACGCGGCGGCAAGACCTACTCGACGCTCGGCGGGTTCCTCGAGAACGCCGCCGAGTTCGACGCCGGCTTCTTCGGCATCTCGCCGCGCGAGGCCCTGTCGATGGACCCCCAGCAGCGGCTGCTGCTCGAAGTTTCCTGGGAAGCCTTCGAACGCGCGGGCGTCGACCCGGCGGCCGTGCGCGGCAGCCGGACCGGCGTGTTCGTCGGCTCCAGCTTCCAGGACTACGGCGTCGCCACCGGCGACGGCACCGAAGGCCACCTCGTCACCGGCACCATCCCGAGTGTCCTTTCCGGACGGTTGTCGTACCTGTTCGGCTTCGAGGGCCCGTCGGTCACCGTCGACACGGCGTGCTCGTCGTCGCTGGTCGCGCTGCACCTGGCCTGCCAGTCGCTGCGCTCCGGCGAGTCCGAACTCGCCATCGCGGGCGGTGTCACGGTGATGGCCTCGCCCGACCCGTTCGTCGCATTCAGCCGCCAGCGCGCGCTGGCCTTCGACGGCCGCTGCAAGGCGTTCTCCGACGAAGGCGACGGCATGTCCCTCGCCGAGGGCGCCGGGATGCTCGTGCTGGAACGGCTTTCCGAGGCCCAGCGCCACGGGCACCCGATCCTCGCCGTCGTGCGCGGCACGGCGGTCAACTCCGACGGCGCGTCCAACGGCCTCACCGCGCCCAACGGCCCGTCGCAGCAGCGCGTGATCCGCCAGGCGCTGGCCAACGCCGGTCTCGCACCGTCCGAAGTGGACGCGCTCGACGCGCACGGCACCGGCACCGCGCTCGGCGACCCCATCGAAGTCCAGGCGCTGCAGGCGACTTACGGCCGTGACCGCGAACGCCCGCTGCTGATCGGCTCGGTGAAGTCCAACATCGGGCACACGCAGTCGGCCGCCGGGGTCGCGAGCCTGATCAAGATGGTGCACGCCATGCGCCACGGCGTGCTGCCGCGTACCCTGCACGTGGCCAAGCCGTCCACGAAGATCGACTGGACCGCCGGCGAGATCGAGCTGCTCGCCGAGGAAACGGCGTGGCCGGAGACCGGGCACCCGCGCCGCGCCGGCGTTTCGTCGTTCGGCATCAGCGGCACCAACGCCCACGCGATCATCGAAGCCGCGCCCGCGGCCGAAGAAGCCGCGACGCCCGAGCACACCGGCCCGGTCGTCTGGCCGCTGTCGGCGAAGAGCGCGCCCGCGTTGAAGGTCCAGGCGCTGCGGCTGCTGGACTTCCTCGGGGACGAGCGCCCGGTCGACGTCGGCCGGACGCTCGCGCACCACCGCGCGACGTTCGAACAGCGCGCCGTGGTCGTCGGCGAAGACATCGCCGACCTGCGGCGCGGCCTGACCGCGCTCGCCGGGAACACCGCCGACCCCGCGCTCGTGCAGGGCACGGCCAAGCGGTCCGGCGCGCCGGTGTTCGTCTTCCCCGGCCAGGACTCGCAGTGGGCCGGCATGGCGCGCGAACTCCTGACCACGTCGCCGGTGTTCGCCGGACGGCTGGCCGAGTGCGCCGCCGCGCTCGACCCCTTCGTCGGCTGGTCACTCGCGGACGTGCTGCACGACGACGCCCTGACCGGCGTCGACGTCGTCCAGCCGGTGCTGTGGGCCGTGCTGGTGTCGCTCGCCGAGCTGTGGCGCGCGCATGGCGTCGAGCCGGTCGCCGTGATCGGGCACTCGCAGGGGGAAATCGCGGCCGCGTGCGTCGCGGGTGCGTTGTCCCTCGAGGACGGTGCGCGGGTGGTCGCGCTGCGGTCGAAGCTGATCGCCGAGCGGCTTTCCGGGCACGGCGCGATGCTGTCGGTCGTCGCGAGCCGGGACGAGGTCCGTTCGCTGATCGGGGAGCTGGCCGACCGGATCGCGGTCGCCGCGGTCAACGGGCCACGCTCAATCACCGTGTCCGGCGAGCCCGCTGCCTTGGCGGAGCTGGAAGTCCGCCTGGCGAAGGCCGGCTTGATGCGGTGGCGCCTGGAAGGTGTCGACTTCGCCGCGCACTCGCCGCAGGTCGACGGGATCGCCGCCGAGCTGGCGGAGCTGCTGGCGCCGGTGTCCCCGCGTGAGACCGGAGTCCGGTTCTACTCGACGGTCACCGGCGGGCTGGTCGAGCCGGCCGAGCTGACCGGCGAGTACTGGTGCCGGAACCTGCGTGGCACGGTCGAGTTCGCCGCGGCGCTGTCGGCCGCGGTCGCCGACGGGCACGCGGTGTTCGTCGAGTCGAGCCCGCACCCGGTGTTCGGCATGGCGATCGGCGAGCTGGCCGAGACGGCCGGCGTCCCGGTCACGGCGCTGGGCACGCTGCGCCGCGACGACGGCGGGGTCGAGCGCTTCTTGAAGTCCTTGGCCGAGGCCCACACCCGCGGGGTGGCGGTCGACTGGGCGGACACCCTCACCGGCGGGCGGCGGATCGACCTGCCGACGTACGCCTTCCAGCACGAGCACTACTGGGCCATCGACGAGACCGACGCGACGGTGGCTCCGGCCGACGACGAGCTGTGGCAGGCCATCGCCCGCGACGACTGGGCGGGGCTCACGAGCCTGCTCGACCTGGACGACCGGCAGCAGAACGCTTTGACGGATTTGCTGCCCGCGTTGTCGGCCTGGCACGCCCGCCGCGACGACGAGTCCACGGTGGACTCCTGGCGCTACCGGATCGCGTGGCGCCCGGTCCGCCCGGCCGGCACGACGCTGACCGGCACCTGGCTCGTCCTCGGCAGTGGTGACGACGTCGCCGACGTTCTGCGCGCTCACGGCGCCGACGTGCGCGTGGCCGCCATCGAGGACGACGACGTGGCCGCCGCACTGGGGGACCTCGACGGGGTCACCGGGATCGTCTCCCTCCTCGCCGCCGACCACACCCCGACCGGCCACCCCGGCCTCGACCGCGGTCTCCTCCGCACCCTCTCGCTCGTCCAGGCCGTCGCCGGGGCCGAGCCCGCGCCCCGGGTCTGGGCGCTGACCCGCGGCGCCGTCTCCACCGGGCCCGCCGATCCCGTCCGGGACCCGGCGCAAGCCCAGGTGCACGGGCTCGGCTGGTCCGCCGCCCTCGAACACCCCGCGCACTGGGCGGGGCTCGTCGACCTGCCCGAAACGCTCGACGCCGCGGCCGCCCGGCGGCTCGTCGCTGTGCTCGCCGGGGCCGGGGACGAAGACCAGCTCGCGGTCCGCTCGGGTGGCGTCTTCGCCCGCCGGCTCGTGCCCGCCCCCGTCAGCGGTGCGCCCCAGCGGCCCTGGCGCGCCCACGGGACCGCCGTCATCACCGGCGGGACCGGCACCCTCGGGCCGCACCTGGCCCGCTGGCTCGCTGCGGAAGGCATCGGGCACCTCGTGCTCACGGGTCGTCGCGGGCCGGACGCGCCCAACGCCCAAGCCCTCCTGGACGAGCTGGGGGCGTCGGCCGAGGTGGTCTCGCTCGACGTCACCGACCGGGATGCCGTCGCCGCGCTGATCGGCCGGCTCAAAGGCGAAGGACGGCGGATCACCACCGTCGTGCACACCGCCGCCCACATCGCGCTGGCCCCGCTCACCGGCACCGACGCGACCGCCTTCGCCGAGGTGCTCGACGCCAAGGTCACCGGCGCCACCAACCTCGACAGCGTCCTCGACGAACTCCTCGACGACGGCGAACTCGAGCACTTCGTGATGTACTCCTCGACCGCCGGCCTGTGGGGCAGCGGGGACCACGGCGCCTACTCGGCCGCCAACGCCCACCTCGTCGCCCTCGCCGAGCAGCGGCGGGCCCGCGGGGTGCCCGCGACCACCGTCGCCTGGGGGATCTGGGCCGACGACCGCGAGCTGGGCCGGGTCGACCCCGGCCGGATCCTGCGCAGCGGCCTGCGGTTCATGGAACCCCGCCTGGCGCTCGCCGGGCTCGAGCGCGCCCTGGCCGACGACGAAACCTCGCTGCTCATCGCCGACCTCGACTGGGACCGCTACCACCCGGTGTTCACGTCGGTGCGGCCCAGCCCGCTGTTCTCCGAGCTGCCGGCCGTCCGCAAGCTCGCCGAAGCGGCCGACGACACCGCGGACGCCTCGGCGTTCGCGAGCCGGGTCCGGGCGCTCCCCGCCAACGCCGGGCGGCGGCTCGTCGTCGACCTCGTGCGCGCCGAAGCGGCCGCCGTGCTCGGCCACTCCGGTGGCGACGCCGTCGAAGCCGATCGCGCCTTCCGCGAGCTGGGCTTCGACTCGCTCACCGCGGTCGACCTGCGCAACCGCCTGGAGGTCGTGACCGGGCTCAGCCTGCCCAGCACGGTCGTGTTCGACTACCCGAACGCCGACACCCTGGCCGGCTTCATCCTGTCCACCCTGGACGGCCCGGTGGCCGGCGAGACCGTCGTCGCGGCCACCGCCGTGGACGAGCCGATCGCCATCGTCGGCATGAGCTGCCGGTTCCCCGGCGGGGTCACCTCGCCGGAAGCGTTGTGGGACCTGATCATCGGCGGCGGCGACGCGATCTCGTCGTTCCCGCCCGACCGCGGCTGGGACGCCGCCGGGCTGTTCGACGCCGACCCGGACCGCAGCGGCAAGACCTACTCGACGCTCGGCGGGTTCCTCGACGGCGTCGCGGACTTCGACGCGGGCTTCTTCGGGATCTCCCCGCGCGAGGCCCTGTCGATGGACCCCCAGCAGCGCCTGCTGCTGGAAGTCGCCTGGGAGACCTTCGAACGCGCGGGCGTCGACCCGGCCGCGGCGCGGGGGAGCCGGACCGGCGTGTTCGTCGGCGCCAGCTACCAGGACTACGCCTCGACCGTGCTCAACGCGGCCGAGGGCTCCGAAGGGCACATGATCACCGGCGCGGTGTCGAGTGTCCTTTCCGGCCGGATCGCCTACCTGTTCGGGCTGGAGGGCCCGGCCGTCACGCTCGACACGGCGTGCTCGTCGTCGCTGGTCGCGCTGCACCTGGCGTGCCAGTCGCTGCGCTCGGGCGAGAGCTCGCTCGCGCTCGCCGGCGGGGTCACGGTGATGGCGACGCCGGCGCCGTGGATCGGGTTCAGCCGCCAGCGCGCGATGGCGCCCGACGGCCGCTGCAAGGCCTACTCCGACGACGCCGACGGCATGAGCCTCGCCGAGGGCGTCGGGCTGGTCCTCGTCGAGCGCCTTTCCGACGCCCAGCGCAACGGTCACGAGATCCTCGCGGTCGTCCGCGGCTCGGCGATGAACTCCGACGGCGCGTCCAACGGCATGACCGCCCCGAACGGCCCGTCCCAGCAACGTGTCATCCGCCAGGCCCTCGCGAGCGCCGGGTTGTCCACTTCGGACATCGACGCGGTCGAGGGCCACGGCACCGGCACGCCGCTCGGCGACCCGATCGAGGTCCAGGCGCTGCAGGCCACCTACGGCCGTGACCGCGAACGACCGCTGTTGCTCGGCTCGGTCAAGTCCAACCTCGGCCACACGCAGATGGCGTCGGGCATCGCCGGCGTGGTCAAGCTCGTCATGGCCATGCGCCACGGCGTGCTGCCGAAAACCCTGCACGCGGACACGCCGTCGTCGCACATCGACTGGTCCGGCGGCGCCATCCGGCTGCTCGACGAGACCGCCGACTGGCCGGACACGGGGAAACCCCGGCGAGCCGCGGTGTCTTCGTTCGGCCTGAGCGGCACGAACGTCCACACGGTACTGGAGCAGGCCCCCGAACCGGCCGCGGCGCCGGAGCCGATGACGCTCGGGACCGTGCCCGTGGTGGTCTCGGCCCGGACACCGGAAGCCCTGCGCGCCCAAGCCGCCAGGCTCAGGGCGTGGCCCGGCGAACCGGCCGACCTGGCCTTCACCCTGGCCACGGCTCGCGCGGACCTCAGCCACCGCGCTGTGATCCTGTCCGCGACGGCCGAGGATGTCCGAAGCGGTCTGACCGCGATCGCCGAGGACGAGCCCGCCCCGCACGTCCTGCGGGGCACGTCGGCCACCCGTCCCACGACGGCGTTCCTCTTCACCGGCCAGGGCAGCCAGCGGCCCGGCGCCGGGCGGGAGCTGTACGAGCGGTTCCCGGTGTTCGCCGAGGCCCTCGACGAAGTCCTCGCGCACCTCGAGCTGGAGCGGAGCGTGCTCTTCGCCGAGCCGGGCACGCCGGAAGCCGCGCTGCTGAACGAAACCCGGTACGCGCAACCGGCGCTGTTCGCGATCGAGGTCGCGTTGGCCCGGCTCCTGGAGTCCTGGGACGTGCGGCCCGACCACGTCGCCGGGCACTCGGTCGGCGAGATCGCCGCCGCGCACGTCGCCGGGGTGCTGTCCCTGGCCGACGCGGCCACGCTGGTCGAAGCCCGCGGCCGGCTCATGCAGGCCCTCCCGGCCGGTGGCGCGATGGTCGCGATCCGGGCGACCGAGGCGGCCGTCCGCGCGCAGCTGCCGGACGGCGTCGACGTCGCCGCGGTCAACGGCCCGGAGTCCATTGTGGTCTCCGGACCGGAGGACGCCGTGCTCGCCTTCGCGGAACGGTTCGGGAAGACCCGGCGGCTCACCGTGTCGCACGCCTTCCACTCCGCGTCGATGGACCCGGTGCTGGACGAGTTCCGCGCCGCCATCGCCGGGCTCACCTTCTCGGCACCGGAACTGCCGTTCGTCTCGGCGGTGGACGGAACCGACCCGGTCGACGGCCCGGACTACTGGGTGCGGCACGCCCGTGAGGCCGTCCGGTTCGCCGACGCCCTCACGACCCTGGACGAAGCCGGGGTCACCGCCTACGTCGAACTCGGGCCCGACGCGGTCCTGTCGGCGCTGTCCACCGCGAAGCCGATGCTGCGCAAGGACCGGCCGGAGGAGGAGACCGTCGCCGCGGTGCTCGCCGACCTGCACTCCCGCGGGTACCGGCCGGACTGGGCCGCGTTCTTCGCCGGGACCGGCGCCCGCCGGATCGACCTGCCCACGTACGCCTTCCAGCGGTCCCGCTACTGGCCGGAACCCGCCGCCGCGGCACCGGAAGCCGACACCGGTTTCTGGACCGCGCTGGAAGCGGCCGACGTCGAAGAGCTGTCGACCACCTTGGACGTCGACCGCGACGCGCTCGGCACCGTCCTGCCCGCGCTCACCGCGTGGCGCCACCGCGTGCGCGAAGAGTCCGAAGTGGACGACTGGCGCTACCGCGTGGTCTGGAGCCCGGTCCGCGCCGAACCCGCCGCGCCCAGCAGGGTGCTGGTCGTGGCCCACGACGACCCGTGGGCGGACTCGGTCGCCGAAGCCCTCGGCGGTACCCGGGTCGAGCCGGGCGCCGAGCTGCCCGAAGCCGACCACGTGCTTTCGCTGTTGTCCGACCCCGCCGAATCGCTGCACTTCGCGCGGGAACTCGGGGACAAGGCCCCGCTGTGGTGGGGCACCCGCGGCGCCGTCAGCACCGGCGCGGCGGACCCCGCGCCCGACCCGCACGCGGCCGCGCTCTGGGGCCTCGGCCGGGTGCTGGGCCTGGAACAGCCGCAACGCTGGGGCGGGCTCGTCGACCTCCCCGAGGTCCTCGACGCCCGCGCGGCCGGCCGCCTCTTCGCCGTCCTGCGCGGGATCGGCGACGAAGACCAGGTCGCCATCCGCCCCTCGGGCGTCTTCGCCCGCCGCCTCACCACCGCACCCGCAGGTCGTATAACGGACTACACCCCGCGGGGTACGGTGCTGATCACCGGCGGTACCGGCGGGCTCGGCGCGGAGGTCGCGCGACAGCTGGCCGATGCGGGCGCCGACCACCTCGTGCTGCTCAGCCGCCGCGGCCCGGACGCTCCGGGTGCGGCCGAGCTGGCCGAGGAGCTGAACACCCGCGTCACCCTCGAAGCCTGCGACGTCGCCGACCGCGACGCCCTCGGCCGGGTCATCGCCACGATCCCGGACCTGACCGCCGTCGTGCACACCGCCGGTGTGGTCGACGACGGCACCACCGACTCCCTCACCGCGGAGCAGTTCGCGGCCGTGTTCGAGGCGAAGTGCGCCGGCGCGGAGCACCTCGACGAGCTGACCGCGGACCTCGACCTGGACGCGTTCGTGCTGTTCTCCTCGACCGCCGGCACGTTCGGCGCGGCCGGGCAGGGCAACTACGCGGCCGCCAACGCCCACCTCGACGCGCTCGCCGCGCGCCGCCGGGAGGCCGGCCGCGTGGCGACGTCGATCGCGTGGGGCCCGTGGGCGGGCGCCGGCATGCTCGGCGGCAACGCGGGGGTGCAGGACCGCGTCGGCCGCGGCGGGCTCGCGCTGCTGCCGCCGGACCGGGCCGTCGCGGCGATGCGGCGCGCGATCGGCGCCGGCGACACCGGGATCCTGGTCGCGGACATCGACTTCGCGCGGTTCGTCCCGGCCTTCACGATCGGCCGGCCGTTCCCGCTGCTGGCCGACCTGCCGCGGGCGAAGGCCGTGCTCAGCGAAGCCCGGGAAGCGGGGGAGCGCGGCGACCTGCGCGGCACCCTCGCCGCGCTGCCGCCCGCCGACCGCGAGAAGCACCTGCTGGGCCTGCTGCGCACGCAGGTCGCGATGGTGCTGGGCCACGCCGACGCCGGCGCGGTCGCCCCGGACGCCGCGTTCGCCGACCTCGGGTTCGACTCGCTCACCGCGGTCGAGCTGCGCAACGGCATCGGCGCGGCCACCGGGCTCGCGCTGCCGTCGTCGCTGGTGTTCGACCACCCGTCCCCGCGCGCGCTCACGGCGTTCCTGCTCGGCGAGCTGCTCGGCGCCGACACACCGGCCGGCACCACGGTCACCACCCGCGCCGCCGCCGGCGACCCGGTGGTGATCGTCGGCATCGGCTGCCGCTTCCCCGGCGGCGTCACCTCCCCGCGCACCTTCTGGCAGCTCCTCGAGGACGGCGGCGACGCGATCGGGCCGTTCCCGGCCGACCGCGGCTGGGACCTCGCGAAGCTCGGCGACGGCCACGGCGGCTTCCTGCCCGACGCTGCCGGGTTCGACGCCGGCTTCTTCGGCATCTCCCCGCGCGAGGCACTGGCGATGGACCCGCAGCAGCGGCTCCTGCTGGAGACGTCGTGGGAGTCGCTGGAGCACGCCGGCATCGACCCGGCGAGCCTGCGCGGCACCGACACCGGCGTCTTCGTCGGCACCAACGGCCAGGACTACACCGGGCTGCTGCTCAACTCCGACGCCGACGTCGCCGGGCACATGGCCACCGGCACCACGGCGAGTGTCCTTTCCGGACGGTTGTCCTACACCCTCGGCCTGGAAGGCCCGGCCGTCACGGTCGACACCGCGTGCTCTTCGTCGCTGGTCGCGCTGCACTGGGCCGCCCGCGCACTGACCGACGGCGAATGCTCGCTGGCCCTGGTCGGCGGCGTCACCGTGATGACCAGCCCGTTCTCGTTCACCGAGTTCGACGCCCAGGGCGGCCTCGCCGCCGACGGGCACTGCAAGGCGTTCTCCGACGACGCCGACGGCACGGCCTGGTCGGAAGGCGCGGGCGTGCTCGTCGTCGAGCGGCAGTCCGACGCACTCCGGCACGGCCACGAGATCCTCGCCGTGGTGAAGGGGTCCGCGATCAACCAGGACGGCGCTTCCAACGGCCTCACCGCGCCGAACGGCCCGTCGCAGCAACGCGTGATCCGGGCGGCGCTGGCCGACGCCGGTCTGTCCACTTCGGACGTCGACGTCGTCGAGGCGCACGGCACCGGGACGACGCTCGGTGACCCGATCGAGGCCCAGGCACTGCTGGCCACCTACGGGCAGGACCGCGAGACGCCGGTGCTGCTGGGGTCGGTCAAGTCCAACCTCGGGCACACGCAGGCCGCCGCGGGTGCCGCGGGCGTGATCAAGATGGTGCTCTCCCTCAACCGGGCCGTGGTGCCGAAGACGCTGCACGTCGGCGCGCCGACGTCCCATGTGGACTGGACGGCCGGCGCGCTCGACCTGGTCACCGAGGCGACCGCGTGGCCGGAGACGGCCCGTCCGCGCCGGGCGGCCGTGTCGTCGTTCGGGGTCAGCGGCACGAACGCGCACGTCATCCTGGAAGCCCCGCCCGTGCGGGACGCCGCGCCCGGCACCGCACCCGCGGTCGTGCCGTGGCCGGTGTCGGCGCGTTCCGAGACGGCGCTGGACGCGCTGCTGTCCACTGTGGCCGGCGACGCGCTCGACACCGGGTACACCCTGGCCACCGGCCGGGCCGCGCTCGACCACCGCGCCGTGCTGGTCGGCGGCGAGGTCGTGAGCCGGGGAGTGGCCCGCGAGCGGGTCACCGCGTTCCTGTTCTCCGGTCAGGGCGCCCAGCGCCTGGGCATGGGCCGCGAGCTGTACGCGCGGTATCCGGTGTTCGCCGACGCGTGGGACGAGGTCTGCGCGCACCTCGGGATGCCGCTGGGCGACGTCGCCTGGGGCGAGGACGCGGCCGAACTGGACCGGACCGGCCGGGCGCAGCCCGCGTTGTTCGCGTTCGAGGTCGCCGCGTTCCGGCTCCTGGCGTCGTGGGGGGTGCGCCCGGACTTCGTCGCCGGGCATTCGATCGGCGAGGTCGCCGCGGCGCACGTGGCCGGGGTGTTCTCGCTGGAAGACGCGTGCACGCTCGTCGCCGCCCGGGCCCGGCTGATGCAGGAGCTGCCGGAAGGCGGCGCGATGGTCGCTCTCCGCGCCTCGGAAGCCGACGTCCGCACGCGGCTCACCGACGGCGTCGCCATCGCGGCGGTCAACGGCCCGGAGTCCGTCGTGCTCTCCGGCGACGAGGACGCCGTGCTCGCGGTGGCCGAAACCTTCGGCGGCGGACGGCGGCTGACCGTGAGCCACGCCTTCCACTCGCCGCTGATGGACCCGATGCTGCCGCAGTTCCGCACTGTCGTGACCGGGCTGCGGTTCGCGGCCCCGGTCATCCCGCTCGTCAGCGACGGCGACGTCACCGAGCCCGAGTACTGGGTGCGGCACGTGCGCGAGACCGTCCGCTTCGGCGACGCCCTCGACCGGCTGGCCGAGGTGTCGCTGTTCGTCGAGGTCGGGCCCGACGCCGCGTTGGCACCGCTGGTCGAACCGGCCGGCGACCGCGTGGTCGTCCCGTTGGCGCGCCGGGGCAGGTCCGAAGAGGACAGTGCCGCGGCCGCGCTGGGCACGCTGTTCACCGCGGGCGTCGACCCGGACTGGGCCGCATGGTTCGCCGGCACCGGCGCCCGCCGCACCGAACTGCCGACCTACCCCTTCGACCACGAGCGGTACTGGCCCGAGGTGGTCACGAGCGGGCCGGCCGACGACGGCTTCTGGGCCTCGGTCGACCGCGCGGACACCGCCGGGCTCGCCGACCAGCTCGCCATCGAACCGGCCACGCTCGACGCGGTCCTGCCCGCGCTCGCCGCGTGGCGGCGCAAGCAGGCCGAAGCGGCCGCGGCCGACGAACTGCGCTACCGGATCACCTGGCAGCCGGTCACCGTCGCGCCCCCGCTTGGGCTCGCCGCGCGTCATGAGGGGCACCCTCATGGACATAAAGGCCATGAGGGTGCCCCTCATGACAGTGGGCCCGAGCCGAAGGCCGCGAACATCGCAGTCGTCCCCGGCGACGACGCCGAGTGGGCCGCTCGGGTCACCGAAGCCCTCGGGGCCGGCCGCGACCCGGCCGGCGCCGACCTCGTCGTGTCGCTGCGGGAAACCGTTGCGGGAACGAGGGAACTCCTCGCCGAGGTCGACGTCCCGGTCTGGTGCCTGACGCGCGGCGCGGTCGCGGTCACCCCGGCCGAACGCGTCGACGGCCCGGCCGCGCTGTGGGGCTTCGGCCGCGTCGCGGCCCTGCACGACCCGCAGCGCTGGGGCGGGCTCGTCGACGTCCCGGCCGAGCTGGACACCCGCGCCGCGGCCCGGCTGCGCGCGGTGCTCGGCGGGGCGGAAGACCAGGTCGCCGTCCGCGCGGCCGGGGTCTACGGCCGCCGTCTGACCCGCGCCACCGCGGGCGGGGAGCGCTGGGAGCCGCGCGGCACCGTGCTCGTCACCGGCGACGGACCCGCCGCACTCCTCGCCGACCACCTGACCGGGGTCGACGTCGTCCGCGATCCGGCCGCGCTGGCGTCGCCGCCGGACGCGGTCATCCACAGCGGGAGCCTCGAAGAGGCCAGGCGGTACGCCGAGTGGCCGCTCGACGCGTTCGTCCTGCTCACCTCGATCGCCGGGGTCTGGGGCGTGCGCGGCCGCGGCGACGAGGCCGCCGAAGCGGCCGAACTGGAAGCCTTCGCGCGGCGACGCCGTGACCGCGGCGAACCCGCGTCCGTCGTCGCCTTCGCGGCGTGGGCGGGCACCGGCGAGGACGAGGCCCACCTGCGCGACAGCGGGCTGCCCGTGCTCGACCCGGCCGCCGCCACGGCCGCGCTGCGCACCGCCGTGCGGTCCGCCGACCTCACCACGGTCGTCGCCGACGTCCGGTGGGACCGCTTCGGCCCGGCGTTCACGGCGGCGCGCCCGAGCCCGCTGCTGTCGCCGCTGTTCACCCCGGCGCCGTCGACCGGTTCCGGCCTGCGCGACCTGGTTCCGGGCGAACGGTCCGACGTCGTCCTGGACCTCGTCCGGACCGCGGCCGCGACCGTGCTGCGCCACCCCGGCACCGACCGGATCGAGGCCGACCGCGCGTTCTCCGCGCTGGGCTTCGATTCGCTCACCGCGATGGACCTGCGCACGGTCCTGAGCACCGAGACCGGGCTGCGGCTGCCGGCCACGCTGGTGTTCGACCACCCGACCCCGCGCGAGCTGACCGCGTTCCTGCTGACCGAGCTGTTCGGCGACGAAGAAGAAGTCACCACCGAAGCCGCTCCGGCGGCGCTCGGGGACGACCCGGTCGTCATCGTCGGCATGAGCTGCCGCTACCCCGGCGGCATCGGCTCGCCCGAAGACCTCTGGCGGGCGGTCGTCGACGAACGGGACGTCGTCGGCGGCTTCCCGGCCGACCGCGGCTGGGACCTGGCCACGCTCACCGGCGACGGCCCGGGCAGCAGCGCCGCCAAGGAAGGCGGCTTCCTGCACGACGCCGCCGAGTTCGACCCCGGCTTCTTCGGGATCGCGCCGCGCGAGGCGATCGTGATGGACCCGCAGCAGCGGCTCGTCCTCGAAGTGGCGTGGGAGGCCTTCGAACGCGCCGGCATCGACGCCACCGGGCTGCGCGGCGGCGACACCGGCGTCTACATCGGCGGCGGCTCGGGCGACTACACCCCGCCCACCGACACCCCCGGTCACCAGGCCACCGCGCAGGCGGCCAGCCTGCTCTCCGGCCGCGTCTCCTACGCACTCGGGCTGGAAGGCCCGTCGGTCAGCGTCGACACCGCGTGCTCGTCTTCGCTGGTCGCGCTGCACCTGGCCGCGCAGGCACTGCGGACGGGGGAGTGCTCCCTGGCCGTCGCCGGCGGCGTGATGGTGATGTCGAGCCCGACCGGGTTCGTCGAGTTCGGCGAGATGGGCGCGCTGTCCCCGGACGGGCGCTGCAAGGCCTTCGCCGACGCCGCCGACGGCACCGGCTGGTCCGAAGGCGTCGGCATGATCGTGCTGGAACGCGAGTCCGACGCGCGCCGCCACGGGCACCCGGTCCTCGCCGTGGTGCGGGGTTCGGCGGTCAACTCCGACGGCGCGTCCAACGGGCTCACCGCGCCCAGCGGCCCGGCCCAGCAGCGCGTGATCAAGCGCGCCCTCGCCGTCTCGGGGCTGGCACCGTCCGAAGTGGACGCCGTCGAGGCGCACGGCACCGGCACGAAGCTCGGCGATCCCATCGAAGCGCAAGCCTTGCTGGCCACTTACGGCCGTGACCGCGACCAGCCGCTGCTGCTCGGCTCGGTCAAGTCGAACCTCGGCCACACGCAGGCCGCGGCCGGTGCGGCCGCGGTGATCAAGATGGTGCTGGCGATGCGGCACGGGCTGCTGCCGAAGACCCTGCACGTGGACAAGCCGTCCGAGCACGTCGACTGGTCGGCGGGCCGCGTCGCGCTGCTCACCGAGAGCCGGCCGTGGCCTGAGACCGGGCACCCCCGCCGGGCCGGGATCTCCGCGTTCGGCGCCAGCGGCACCAACGCCCACCTGGTGCTGGAGCAGGCCCCGGCGGTGGAGCCGCGCCCGGCCGCCGCTCCGGCGACCGTGCCGGTCCGGTTGTCCGCGCGCAGCGACGACGGGCTGCGGGCCCAGGCCCGCGCCCTGCGGGACCACCTGGTCACGCACCCCGAACTCGCGCTGCCCGACGTGGCCTTCTCCGCGGCGACGACCCGCGCGTGGTTCGAGTCGCGGGCGGTCGTCGTGGCCGGGGACCGGGAGGAACTGCTGACCGGGCTCGGCGCGCTCACCGCGGGGACGTCGTCACCGCTGGTGCACACCGGCCGGCCGGCGGCCGGGAAGCTCGCGTTCCTGTTCTCCGGGCAGGGGTCGCAGTACCCGGGCATGGGCCGTGACCTGTACGAACGGTTCCCGGTGTTCGCCGCCGCGTTCGACGAGGCCTGCGCGCACCTGGACCTCGACCTGCCCGGCTCGCTGCGGGACGTCGTCTTCGGCGACGACGCCGGCGTGCTGGCGCAGACCCGGTGGTCGCAGCCGGCGGTGTTCGCCGTCGAGGTCGCGCTCTACCGGCTCGTCGAGTCGTGGGGCGTGCGGCCC
Organism: Amycolatopsis sp. cmx-4-83; assembly: GCF_046548815.1. NCBI lineage: Bacteria > Bacillati > Actinomycetota > Actinomycetes > Pseudonocardiales > Pseudonocardiaceae > Amycolatopsis > Amycolatopsis sp. cmx-4-83. Next base: position 277,959 of record NZ_JAEBEF010000013.1, read on the forward strand.
GACCACCTGGCCGGGCACTCGATCGGCGAGTTCGCCGCCGCCCACGCGGCCGGGGTGCTGTCGCTGGCCGACGCCTGCACGCTGGTCGCCGCCCGCGGCCGGCTCATGCAGGAGCTGCCGGGCGGGGCGATGGCCGCGCTGCAGGTCACCGAGATCGAGGCGGAAGAGCTGATCAGCGGGCGGCCGCTGTCGATCGCCGCGGTCAACGGACCCGAAGCCGTGGTCGTCTCCGGAGACACCGACGCGGTCGCCGAGGTCGCGGAGCTCGTCGCGGCCCGCGGCCGAAAGACTAGACATTTAAGGGTCAGCCACGCGTTTCACTCGTCACATATGAACGCGATGAGGGACGAATTCGAGCGGATCGCCGCGGGGGTGCAGTTCGCCCCGCCGGTGCTGCCGGTCGTGTCCACCGTCACCGCGTCCCCGGTCACCGGCGAGCTCGGGAGCCCGGCGTACTGGGCCGAGCACGTCCGCCGTCCGGTGCTGTTCGCCGGTGCGGTCGCCGCGCTCGACTCGCTCGGCGTCACGAAGTACCTGGAACTGGGCCCGGACCGCACCCTCGCCGCGCTCACCCGGACGCTCACCGGCGAGTCCGCCACCGTGACCGCCGCCCTGCGCGCCGGCCGCGAGGACGAGCCGACGCTGCTCTCCGCGCTGGCCCGGCTCGACGTCGGCGGCACCCCGGTGGAGTGGGCCGGGCTGTTCGCCGGGGCGCGCCCGGTCGACCTGCCCACCTACCGGTTCCACCACGAGCGCTTCTGGCCGGACACCCCGGTCGCCGCGACCGCCACGCCGGACTTCCTGACCGGCCTGGACGCCGACGTGCTCGCCAAGGAGATCGACGTCGACCGCGCCGCGCTCGACGCCGTGCTGCCCGCCCTGCTCGACCTGCAGCACCGCCGGGCGCAGCAGTCCACTGTGGACGAGCTGCGGTACCGCGTCGCCTGGAAGCCGCTCGGCGGCGCTGCGGGTGCGGTGCCGGACGGGACGTGGCTGGTCGTCGTGCCCGCCGGCTTCGCCGAAGACCCTTGGGTCGCCGGCGTGGTCAAGGCGCTCGGCGCCGAGCTGGTGGAGTTCTCCGGCTCCGAGACCTTGCCCGACGACGTCATCGGCGTCGTCTCCCTGCTGGGCCTGGACGAATCGACGCCGACCGCGGGTGCCGCGGCCACCACCGCGTTGCTGCAGGCTCTCGCCGGCAGCGCGGCCCGGTTGTGGTGCGTGACCCGCGGCGCGGTCACCGCGGTGCCGTCGGACCGGGTCACCTCGATCGCGCAGGCCGCGCTGTGGGGCCTGGGCCGTGTCGCGGCGCTGGAGCAGCCGCAGCGCTGGGGCGGCCTCGTGGACCTACCGGCTGACCTGGACGAACACGCTTTCGCCCGGCTCGGGGCGGTGCTCGCCGGGACCGAAGACCAGGTCGCGGTGCGGGCGGCGGGCACCTTCGCCCGGCGGCTCATGCGGGCCCCGGCCGGTCCGTCGCCACGGGCGTGGCAGCCGCGCGGCACCGTCGTCGTCACCGGTGGGACCGGCGCGCTGGGTAAGCACGTCGCCCGCTGGGTGCTGAGCGAAGGCGCCGCGCGGGTCGTGCTCACCGGCCGCCGCGGCCCGGACACCCCGGACGCTGTCGCGCTGCTGGCCGACCTGGGCCCGCGGGCCTCGGTCGTCGCCTGTGACCTGACCGACCCGGCCGCCGTCCGTGACCTGCTCACCGCCGACGTCACCGCGGTGATCCACGCGGCCGGCGTCCTCGACGACGGTGTCCTCGAGGGTTACGGCCCGGACCGGTTCGACGCCGTGTTCGCGGCGAAGGCCGAGTCCGCGCTGGTCCTCGACCGCGTGTCCCGCGAACTCGACCTCGACGTCTTCGCGATGTTCTCCTCGGCGTCCAGCTCGGTCGGCAACGCCGGCCAGGCGAACTACGCCGGTGCGAACGCCGTGCTCGACGCGATCGCCGAAAGCCGGCGCGCGGACGGCCTGCCGGGCACCTCGATCGCCTGGGGCGCTTGGCGAGCGGGTATGGCCGAGACCGCCGACGCGGCCTCCCGCGCCCAGCGCACCGGCACCCGGCCGATTCCGCCGGAGCTCGCGCTCACCGCGTTCGCGCAGGTGGTGGTCGCGGCCGACGCGGCTCCGGTGGTCGCCGACATCGACCACGCCACTTTCCTGCGGACCTTCACCGCGGCCCGGCCGGCACCACTGCTGACCGATCTGCCGGAGTACCAGCGGCTCACCGCGGAAGCGCCGGTCGAAGTGGGAGTCGTGCTGCGGGAGCGGCTGGGCAAGCTGCCGGTGCCGGACCGCGAGAAGGCCGCGCTCGACGTCGTCCGCACCCAGGTCGCCGCGGTGCTCGGATTCGCCGGGCCGCACGCGGTCGACCCGGAGCGGCCGTTCTCCGGGCTCGGCTTCGACTCGCTCAGCGCGATCGAGCTGCGCAACCAGCTGGCCGCGGCGACCGGGCTCGACCTGCCCGCGACGCTCGTGTTCGACCAGCCGTCGCCCGCCGTGCTCGCCGCCGACCTGGTGCGGCAGCTCGTCGGTGACGAGCGGGTCCCCGATGACCTGGACACCGAGCTGCGGGCCCTGCTCGCGGCCGTTTCCCCGGCGCGTCTGCGCGAAAGCGGCGTGCTGGACACCTTGCGCCGCCTGGCCGGGCCCGACCCGGCCGGGGACGGGGCCGCCGACTTCGACGGCATGTCGGTCGACGACCTGGTCCGCGCGGCGCTCGACGGCGAGGCCACCTGACCCCGATGAACCTACGGAGCTGACACATGTCCACCCCGAGCGACCGGGTCGTCGAAGCACTCCGTGCCGCGATGAAGGAGTCCGAGCGGCTCAAGCGGCAGAACCAGGAGCTGCGCGCCGCCGCCACGGAGCCGATCGCCATCGTGGCCATGGGCTGCCGGTTCCCCGGCGGCGTCCGCGGCCCCGAAGCGCTGTGGCGGCTCCTCGAAGCCGGCGGTGACGCGATCGGGCCGTTCCCGGCCGACCGCGGCTGGGACGTCGAGGCGGTTACCGGCGCTCGAGTGGACGAGCGGGGCATGGGCGTCAGCCAGGCGGGCGGGTTCCTCGACGGCATCACGGACTTCGACGCCGGGTTCTTCGGGATCTCACCCCGCGAGGCGGTGTCCCTGGACCCCCAGCAGCGGCTGCTGCTGGAGGTGTCCTGGGAGGCGATCGAGCGGGCCGGCCTCGACCCGCGGCGGCTGCGCGGCAGCCGGACCGGTGTCTTCGCCGGGACCAACGGGCAGGACTACGCCTACCTGATGGTCCGTTCGCTGGCCGACGCCGACGGTTCGGTCGGCACCGGCATCGCGGCGAGCGCGCTGTCCGGCCGGGTGGCCTACACGCTCGGCCTGGAAGGCCCGGTCGTCACGGTCGACACGGCGTGCTCGTCGTCGCTGGTCGCGGTGCACCTGGCCGCGCAGGCGCTGCGGGCGGGGGAGTGCACCCTCGCGCTGGCCGCGGGCGTGAACGTGATGTCGACGCCCGGGTCGCTGCTGGAGTTCAGCCGCCAGGGCGGGCTTTCGGCCGACGGCCGCTGCAAGGCCTTCTCCGACGACGCCGACGGCACCGGCTGGTCCGAAGGCGTCGGCGTGCTGGTGCTGGAGAAGCTGTCGGACGCGCAGCGCAACGGGCACGAGGTGCTCGCCGTGGTCCGCGGGACCGCGGTCAACTCCGACGGCGCGTCCAACGGTTTCACCGCCCCCAACGGACCTTCGCAGCAACGCGTGATCCGGGCCGCGCTGGCCGCGTCCGGACTGTCCACTTCGGACGTCGACGTCGTCGAGGCGCACGGCACCGGCACGAAGCTCGGCGACCCGATCGAAGCCCAGGCGCTGCTGGCGACCTACGGGCAGGACCGCGGGACGCCGCTGCTGCTGGGGTCGGTCAAGTCCAACATCGGGCACACCCAGGCGGCGGCGGGGGTCGCCGGGATCATCAAGGTGGTCGAGGCGATCCGGCACGGGGTCGTGCCGCGGACGTTGCACGCGGAGACGCCGTCGTCCCATGTGGACTGGAGCTCCGGTGCGGTGCGGCTCGCCACCGCGAACGAGCCGTGGCCCGCGGTCGATCGTGCGCGCCGGGCCGGGGTCTCGTCGTTCGGGGTCAGCGGCACCAACGCCCACGTCCTCATCGAGCAGGCGCCCGCCGCACCGGCCGTCGAGACCGAGCGGGCGGACGTTCCGGCGCCGTGGCTGCTGTCCGGGCGCACCCCGGCCGCCTTGCGCGCCCAGGTCGCCCGGATCGTCGACGTCACCGGCGATCCCCTGGACGTCGCTTACTCCCTCGCCACCACCCGGTCGGCCTTCGAAGAGCGGCTGAGCGTCCTCGACCCGGACCCTCGTGCGGCGCTGGCCGCCTGGCTGGCGGACGGGGACGCGCCCGGCGTGGTCACGGGTTCGGTCGAGCGGCCGCCCGCGCTCGCGTACGTCTTCACCGGCCAGGGCGCGCAGTGGCCGGGGATGGGCCGGGGGCTGGCCGCGCGGTTCCCCGTCTTCGCCGACGCACTCGCCGCTTCGCTCGACCGGCTCGACCCGGCCGTCCGCGAAGTGCTGCGGGGCAACGACGCCGCCGCCCTGGACCAGACCGGGTACGCGCAGCCCGCGTTGTTCGCGATCGAGGTCGCGCTGTTCCGGCTCCTGGAGTCCTGGGGGATCCGGCCCGACTTCGTCGCCGGGCATTCGGTCGGCGAGATCGCCGCCGCGCACGTGTCCGGTGTGCTGTCCCTCGACGACGCCTGCGTACTGGTCGGTGCCCGGGCCCGGTTGATGCAGGCGCTGCCCGCCGGGGGCGCGATGGTCGCCGTCCGCGCGAGCGAGGAGGACGTCCGGCCGTACCTGGGCGACGACGTCGCCGTCGCCGCGATCAACGGGCCGCGGTCGGTCGTGCTGTCCGGGGCCGAGGACGCCGTGCTCGCCGCCGCCGCGCACTTCGAGCGCCCGCGCCGGCTTTCGGTGTCGCACGCGTTCCACTCGCCGCTCATGGACCCGATGCTCGACGACTTCCGCGCGGTCGTGGGCGGGTTGTCGTTCGCCGAGCCGGTGCTGCCGTTCATCGCTTCCGGGGACGTGACGTCGCCCGAGTACTGGGTGAGCCACGTGCGGGAACCGGTCCGGTTCGCCGACGCCGTGGCGCGGCTCGCCGGGTCCGGTGCTTCGGTGCTCGCCGAGCTGGGCCCGGACGCCGCGCTCACCCCGCTGATCGGGGACGGCACCGCGATTCCGCTGGGGCGCCGGGACTCCGACGAAGCCGCGGTGCTGACCGCGGCGCTGGCCGGGCTGCACACCGCCGGCGTGCGGGTCGACTGGCCGGCGTTCTTCGCCGGCACCGGCGCGCGCACGGTTTCCCTGCCGACGTACCCGTTCCAGAGCGAACGCTTCTGGCCGTCCACTGTGGACGTCGCCGCCGACGCCGCCGGGCTCGGGCTCGACCCGGTGACCCACCCGCTGCTCGGCGCGTCCCTGGCCCCGGCCGGGTCCGACGGCCTGCTGCTGACCGGCCGCATCTCGGCGCGCACCCACCCGTGGCTCACCGACGGTGTGTTCCCGGGCACCGGGTTCGTCGAACTCGCCCTGCGCGCCGGGCTCGACCTCGGCTGCGACCTGGTCGAAGAACTCACCCTCGGCGCCCCGCTGGTCCTCGCCGCCGGCGAGGCCGCCGACCTGCAGCTTTCGGTCGGCGAGCCGGACGGGACCGGTCGCCGCCGGCTCGAGGTCCACACCCGGACCGAGGGGCGCTGGATCCGCCGCGCCGAGGGCGTCCTCGCCACCGGCGCACACCACGAAGACTTCGCCGACGACTCCTCCACCGAGGTCGCTTTCGGGGAGGACGAAGCGGAGACGGCCCGGTTCGGGCTGCACCCCCGGCTCCTCGAGGAGGCGCTGCGGGTCGCGGGGATCACCGGGTACCCCACCCGGTGGACGCGGGTTTCGCTGCACGCCGCGGGCGCGGCCCGCGTCCGCGTCCGGGTGGGTGACGGCCCGTCGCTGGCCCTCACCGACACCGCCGGGCAGCCGGTGGCGTCGGTCGGCTCGGTGCGCGCGGAAGCCGTGGCCGCGGAGTCCGAGGTGGACTCGCTGTTCGAACCGCGCTGGGTGCCGGTCGTGCTGCCCCCGGAAGGCGCCACCGACGTCACCCTCGTCCGGCTGGCCGGCGACGGCAGTCCCCTGGACGACCTCACCACGCTGACCACCCGCGCCCTCGAACTGGTGCAGGACTGGCTGGCGGACGAGCAGTCCGCGGCGTCGCGGCTGGTCTTCGTGACCGAGGCCGGCGACCTCGCCGCCGCGGCCGTCTGGGGCCTGATCCGCACCGCCCAGGCCGAAAACCCGGGCCGCTTCGTGCTCCTCGACGTCGACGCCGAGACCACCGACGCGACCATCGCCCGTGCCCTCGCCCTCGACGAACCCCAGCTGCAGCTGCGCGGCAACACCGCCCGCGCCCCCCGCCTCGCCCGCCTGGAGGCCGCACTTTCACGTGAAAGTGCCCACCTGGGGGCCGCACTTTCACGTGAAAGTGCGGCCTGGGATCCGGACGGGACGGTCCTGATCACCGGCGGCACCGGGGGACTGGGGGCCGAACTCGCGCGGCACCTCGTGCGTGAGCACGGTGTCCGGCACCTGCTGCTGCTCAGCCGCCGCGGCCCGGACGCGCCCGGCGCCCGTGAGCTGCGCGACGAACTCGGCGCCGACGTCGAGATCCGCGCCTGCGACGTCGCCGACCGCGACGACCTGGCCGCCGCGCTCGCCGCGGTTCCGGCCGAACACCCGTTGACCGCGGTCGTGCACGCGGCCGGCGTGCTCGACGACGGCGTCGTCACCGCGCTCACCCCGGAGCGGCTCGCCCCGGTGCTGGCCGCCAAGGCCGCCGCCGCGTGGCACCTGCACGAGCTGACCCACGACCTCGACGCGTTCGTGCTGTTCTCCTCCGTCGCCGGGATCATGGGCGGCGCCGGGCAGGGCAGCTACGCCGCCGCCAACAGCTTCCTCGACGCCCTCGCCGAGCACCGCCACGCCGCCGGGTTGCCCGCCCACTCGCTGGCCTGGGGCTCGTGGACGGTCGGCATGGCCGGCTCGCTCGCCGAAGCCGACCGCGCGCGGATGGCCCGCTCGGGCATGCCGCCGCTCGAACTCGACCACGGCCTCGCGCTGTTCGACGCCGCCCTCGCGTTGCCGCGGGCCCTGGTGGTGCCGGTCGCCGTCGACCTCGCCGCCCTGCGCCTGCTCGACGAGCTGCCGCCGATCCTGCGCGGCTTGGCCGGGGGCATCCGCCGCTCGGCCGCCACGACGTCCGGGGCCGCCGCCGACCTCGCCGGGCAGCTGCGCGCCCTGAGCGACGAGGAGCGGCTCGCGAAGGTCACCGACCTCGTCCGCGGCCGTGCCGCGACCATCCTCGGCCACTCCGATCCCGCCGCGGTCGGGGCCGGGAAGTCGTTCTCCGACCTGGGTTTCGACTCGCTGACCGCCGTCGAGCTGCGCAACCGGCTGGCGGCGGTGACCGGGCTGCGGCTGCCCTCGACGCTGGTGTTCGACCACCCGACGCCGGTCGCGGTCGCCCGGCTGGTGCTGGCCGAGCTGTTCGGCGACGCGGCCACCCCCGCCGCGGTGACCACCGGACGGCGGGACGACGACCCGATCGTCGTGGTCGGGGTCGCCTGCCGCTTCCCCGGCGGGGTCGAGAGCCCCGAAGACCTGTGGGACCTGGTCGCCGGCGGCCGCAGCGGGGTGTCGAGCTTCCCCACCGACCGCGGCTGGGACGCGGCCGCGCTCGCCGCCTCCGACACCCGCGCGGGCGGGTTCCTCTACGACGCCGCCGAATTCGACGCCGGGTTCTTCGGCATCTCCCCGCGCGAAGCCGTCGCCATGGACCCGCAGCAGCGTCAGCTGCTCGAAGTGTCCTGGGAGGCACTGGAACGCGCCGGGCTGGACGCGACCGGCCTGCGCGGCTCGCGCACCGGCGTGTTCGTCGGTACCAACGGCCAGACCTACTCCGACCTGTTCCTCACCGCCGACGTCGAGCTGCGCGGCCAGACCGGCACCGGGATCGCCGGCAGCGTCGTGTCCGGCCGGCTGTCCTACGTGCTGGGCCTGGAGGGCCCGGCGATGACCATCGACACCGCCTGTTCGTCGTCGCTGGTCGCGATGCACCTGGCCGCGCAGTCGCTGCGGGCGGGGGAGTGCGACCTGGCGCTGGCCGGCGGTGTCACGGTGATGGCGACGCCGGGCGGGTTCGTCGGCTTCAGCGGCCAGAACGGCCTCGCGCCGGACGGCCACTGCAAGGCGTTCTCCGACGACGCCGACGGCACCGGCTGGTCCGAAGGTGTCGGCGTGCTGGTGCTGGCGCGGCAGTCCGAGGCGCTCCGCGCCGGGCACGAGATCCTCGCCGTGCTGCGGGGTTCCGCGGTCAACCAGGACGGTGCGTCGAACGGCCTGACCGCGCCGAACGGCCCGTCGCAGCAGCGGGTCATCCGCGCCGCGCTGGCCGACGCCGGTCTGTCCACTTCGGACGTCGACGTGGTCGAGGCGCACGGTACCGGGACGACGCTGGGTGACCCGATCGAGGCGCAGGCGCTGCTGGCGACGTACGGGCAGGACCGTGAGACGCCGTTGCTGCTGGGGTCGGTGAAGTCGAACATCGGGCACACGCAGGCGGCCGCGGGTGTCGCCGGGGTCATCAAGGTGATCGAGGCGATGCGGCACGGGGTCGTGCCGAAGTCGCTGCACGTCGGCGAGCCGTCGTCCCATGTGGACTGGGAAGCCGGCGCGGTCGAGGTCGTCTCCGAAGCCGTCGAGTGGCCCGCGGTGGATCGGGCGCGGCGGGCCGGGGTTTCGTCGTTCGGGATCAGCGGCACCAACGCCCACGTCATCCTCGAAGCACCCGAGCCGCGGCCCGTCCCCGCGCCGCGACCGGAGGTTCCGGTCGTGCCGTGGGTCGTGTCGGCCAAGACCGAGGACGCCCTCACCGCCCAGATCGCCCGGCTCACCGAGGCCGGGCCCGACCCGCTCGACGCCGGGTACTCCCTGGCCACCACCCGCGCGAGCTTCCCGCACCGCGCGGTGCTTTCGGCCACGCCGGACGGCGTCCGCGAGATCGCGCGGGGAACCGTGGAAGCGCTCTCGGTGGGCTTCCTGTTCACCGGCCAGGGCTCGCAGCGGCTCGGCATGGGCCGCGAGCTGTACCGCACCTCGAAGCCGTTCGCCGCCGCGCTCGACGCCGTCCTCGCCCACCTCGACCCCGGCCTGCGGGACGTCCTGTGGGGTGACGACGAGAGCCTGCTCGCCGAAACCGGCTGGGCGCAGCCGGCGCTGTTCGCCCTCGAAGTCGCCCTGGCCCGGATGGCCGAGGCGCACGGCGTCCGGCCCGCCCGGGTCGCCGGGCACTCGGTCGGCGAGATCGCCGCCGCGCACATCGCCGGCGTGCTGTCCCTCGAGGACGCCTGCGCGCTGGTGACCGCCCGCGGCCGCCTGATGCAGGCCCTGCCGCGCGGCGGCGCGATGGTCGCCGTCGAAGCGTCCGAAGAGGACGTTCGCGCCCGGCTCACCGGCGGCGTCGACATCGCCGCGGTGAACGGCCCGCGCGCGGTCGTGCTCTCCGGCGCCGAGGACGCGGTGCTGGCGGTGGCGTCGACGTTCGAGAAGACCAAGCGGCTCAAGGTGAGCCACGCGTTCCACTCGCACCTGATGGACCCGATGCTCGACGACTTCCGCGCGGTCGTCGCCGGGTTGGCGTTCACGCCGCCGCGGACCCTGCTCGCCACCACCGGCGACGTCACCGACCCGGAGTACTGGGTCCGCCACGTCCGCGACACCGTCCGCTTCGCCGACGTCCTCGCGGACCTGGACGTCACGGCGTTCGTCGAGATCGGCCCGGACGGGGTCCTCTCGGCACTGGTCGACGAGCCCGGCGCACTCGTGACCCCGTTGCTGCGCAAGGACCGCCCCGAAGCCGAGACCGTCCTCAATGGACTGGCCCGGCTGCACGTTGCCGGCGCCGACGTCGACTGGACGCCGTGGTTCACCGGCGCCCGGCGGATCACCCTGCCCACGTACGCCTTCCAGCGGCAGCACTACTGGCCGCGGGGAGTGCCGGGCCGCGGCGCCGTCGAGCGCCTCGGGCTGACCCCGGCCGGGCACCCGCTGCTGGACTTCGCCGTCGACCTCGCCGACTCCGGCGGTGTCGTGCTGTCCGGGCTGCTTTCGCGGGACGCCCAGCCGTGGCTGGCCGACCACGTCGTCGGCGGGCACGTGCTGTTCCCCGGCACCGGGTTCCTCGACCTCGCCGTCCGCGCGGCGGACCAGGTCGGCTGCTCGGCCGTGGAAAGCCTGTCCATCGCCGCGCCGCTGTGGCTGCGCCCGGACGAGCCGGTGCTGCTGCAGATCGCCGCCGGCGGCCCGGACGACGCCGGGCGCCGCGAGCTGACCATCTCCGCCCGCGGCACCGGCCCGCACGCCGAGTGGGTGCAGCACGCGGCCGGGTTCGTCGCGGTCGGGGAACACCCGGCGGCGCCGCCGGGGGAGTGGCCGCCCGCCGGGGCGACCGAGCTCGACGTGTCCACCGTGTACCCGGAACTGGCCGCGACCGGCCTGGCCTACGGACCCGCTTTCCGCGGCCTGACCCGGGCCTGGCTGGACGGCGACACGCTGCTCGCCGAGGCCGAGCTGCCCGGCGAAGCCGACGGCGACTACGGCCTGCACCCGGCCCTGTCCGACGCGGCCCTGCACGCCCTCCACCGGCTCGACACGATCGCGGGCGGCCTGCCGTTCGCGTGGTCCGGGGTGTCGCTGCACGCCTCGGGCGCGACGCGGATCCGTGCCCGCTTCACGCCGGTGGACCGCGAGTCGGTGGCGATCGCGGTCACCGACGAGGCCGGCGAGCCGGTCCTGACCGTCCAGTCGCTCCAGCTGCGCGAAGCGGCCCAGCGCGACGCGGACGACGACTCCCTCTTCCAGACCACGTGGGTCCCGGCCGCCCTGGCCAAGGACGCACCGGCGGGCACCTGGGCCCTGCTCGGCGACGACCCGCAGCTGGCGGCGGTGGCCCGCCCCTGCGCGGACCTCGAAACGGCACTGGCCCTGGAACCGGACGTCCTCCTGGTCCCGATCGGCGCCGGGCACGACGACCTGCTCACCGCCGTCCGGGAAGTGACCGCCCACGCGCTGGGCGTGCTGCAGAACGCCGACGAGCGGGCCCGCCGGGTCGTCTTCGTGACCCGGGAAGCCGTCGCCGTCGAGCCCGGGGACCGGATCGCCGATTCCGCCGCCGCGGCCGTCTGGGGGCTGGTGCGGTCCGCGCAGTCCGAGCAGCCCGACCGGTTCGTCCTCGTCGACCTCGAAGCCGGCGCGTCCCTCCCCGGCACCGGGTTCGTCGTCTCCGGGGAACCCCAGTTCGCCGTCCGCGGCGAAAGCGTCCGCGTCGCCCGGCTCGGCCGCCTCGTCGGCAACGGCGACCTCCTGCCCCCCGCGGTACCGGCGTGGCGGCTCACCGCCGGTCCCGCGGGCATCGACGACCTGGGCGCCGAAGCGTGCCCGGCCGTGCTCGACGACCCGCCCGCGGGTCACGTCCGGGTCCGCCTCGAAGCGGCCGGGCTCAACTTCCGCGACGTCCTGTCCGTGCTCGGCATGTACCCGGGCAAGCTCGGCGACCTCGGCGCGGAAGGCGCCGGCGTGATCGAGGCGGCCGGCCCGGGCGTCGACCCGGCCCGCGTCGGCGAGCGCGTCTTCGGCATGCTGCCCGGCTCGTTCGGCACCCACAGCGTCTCCGACGTCCGTTACCTCGCGCCGGTGCCCGCCGGGTGGTCCGCGCGCACCGCCGCGTCCGTCCCGCTGGTGTTCCTGACGGCCTACTACGCGCTGGTCGACCTCGCGGACCTCAAGCCCGGCCAGAAGATCCTGATCCACGCGGGCGCCGGCGGCGTCGGCATGGCCGCCATCCAGCTCGCCCACCACCTCGGCGCCGAGGTCTTCGCCACGGCGAGCGCGGGCAAGCAGCACGTCCTGCGCGAACTCGGCGTCGCCGACGACCACATCGCCTCCTCGCGCTCGCTGGAGTTCGGCGCCGACTTCCGCCGCGTGATCGGCGGCGCGGGCGGCTCGGGCGTTGACGTCGTGCTCAACGCGCTGACCGGCGAGTTCGCCGACGCCTCCCTGGACCTGCTCGCCGACGGCGGCCGGTTCCTCGAGATGGGCAAGACCGACATCCGCGACGCCGCCGCGCTGCCGCGGGTCCGCTACCGCGCGTTCGACCTCGGCGAGGCCGGGCCCGACCGCACCGCCGAACTGCTCGTCGAGCTGCTGCGGCTGTTCGAAGACGGCGTCCTCACCCCGCTGCCGATCCGGAGCTGGGACCTGCGCCAGGCCCCGGCCGCGTTCCGGCACATGAGCCGCGCGAAGCACGTCGGCAAGATCGTGCTGACCCTGCCGCCGCGCTGGGAACCCGACGGCACCGTGCTGATCACCGGCGGCACCGGCGGGCTGGGCCGCGAGCTGGCCCGCCACCTCGTGCGCACCTACGGCGTCCGGCACCTCCTGCTCACCAGCCGCCGCGGGCCCGACGCCCCCGGCGCGGCCGAGCTGCGCGAAGAGCTGGGTGTCGACGTCACCATCGCGGCCTGCGACGTCGCCGACCGCGACCAGCTCGCCGCCGTGCTCGCCCGGATCCCGGCCGCGCACCCGCTGCGGGGTGTCGTGCACACCGCGGGCGTCCTCGACGACGGCGTCGTCGCCTCGCTCGACCCGGCGCGCCTGGACACCGTGCTGCGGCCCAAGGCCGACGCCGTCGTCCACCTCGACGAGCTGACGCGCGAGCTCGACCTGGCCGCGTTCATCATCTTCTCCTCGGTCGCCGGCACGGTCGGCTCGGCCGGGCAGGGCAACTACGCCGCCGCCAACGCCTTCCTCGACGCCTTCGCCCAGCGCCGCCACGTCGAAGGCCGCGCCGCGCTCTCCTTGGCCTGGGGTGGCTGGGAAACCGGCATGGTCGGCACGCTCACCGACGCCGACCGCGAGCGGATGGCCCGCGGTGGCGTGCCGCCGCTGACCGTCGAGCAGGGCATCCGGCTGTTCGACCGGGCGACCCGCTCGCCGAGCGCCGTGGTCGTGCCGATGCGCGTCGACCTCACGGCGATGCGCGCCCAGGGCGAGCTGCCGTGGCTGCTGCGCCCGGTCGCCCGGCCGGGCCGCCGCCGCGCGGGTGGCGACGCCGAGCACGTGCGCGGGTCGCTGCGCGAACAGCTCGCCGGGATGCGCCCGGCCGAGCAGCTGCGGGTGCTCACCGGGCACGTCGCCGCCGAGGTCGCGACCGTGCTCGGGCACGCGGCCGACGACGTCGAGACCACGCGGGAGTTCCGCGAGCTGGGCTTCGACTCGCTGACCGCGGTGGAGTTCCGCAACCGGCTCGCCGCGGTGACCGGCCTGCGACTGCCCTCGACGCTGGTGTTCGATTACCCGACCCCGGGCGCGGTCGCGGAGTTCCTGCGCGGCGAGCTGGTCGGCTCGGCCGGCACCGGCTCCGCCGTCGTGGTCACCGGGCCGGTGTCCGACGACCCGGTCGTGGTCGTCGGCATGGCGTGCCGCTTCCCGGGTGGCGTCACCGGTCCCGACGGGCTGTGGGACCTGGTCGCCTCGGGCGGGGACGCCGTCTCGGGCTTCCCGGCCGACCGCGGCTGGGACCCCGCGGCGCTGGCCGCCAGCGACACCCAGGCGGGCGGGTTCCTCTACGACGCCGCCGAATTCGACGCCGCGTTCTTCGGGATCTCCCCGCGTGAGGCCGTCGCGATGGACCCGCAGCAGCGGTTGCTCCTCGAGGTGTCGTGGGAGGCCTTCGAACGCGCCGGGCTGGACGCGTCGCGCCTGCGGGGTTCGCGCACCGGCGTGTTCGTCGGCACCAACGGCCAGACCTACTCCGACCTGCTCATGACCACCGACGCCGACCTGCGGGGGCAGACCGGCACCGGGCTGGCCGCGAGCGTCGCCTCCGGCCGGCTGTCGTACGTGCTGGGCCTGGAGGGCCCAGCCATGACCATCGACACCGCGTGCTCGTCGTCGCTGGTGGCGCTGCACCTGGCCGCGCAGTCGCTGCGGTCGGGGGAGTGCGATCTCGCCCTCGCCGGCGGCGTGACCGTGATGGCGACGCCGGGCGGGTTCATCGGGTTCAGCGGCCAGAGCGGCCTCGCCCCCGACGGCCGCTGCAAGGCGTTCTCCGACGACGCCGACGGCACCGGCTGGTCCGAAGGCGCGGGCCTGCTGGTCGTCGAGCGGCAGTCCGACGCACTGCGCCACGGGCACCGGATCCTCGCCGTGGTGCGGGGTTCCGCGGTCAACCAGGACGGCGCGTCGAACGGCCTGACCGCGCCCAACGGGCCGTCGCAGCAGCGCGTCATCCGCGCCGCACTCGCCAGCGCCGGTCTGTCCACTTCGGACGTCGACGTCGTCGAAGCGCACGGCACCGGCACCACCTTGGGCGACCCGATCGAAGCCCAGGCGCTGCTCGCGACCTACGGGCAGGACCGCGGCACGCCGTTGCTGCTCGGGTCGATCAAGTCCAACATCGGGCACACGCAGGCCGCCGCCGGCGTCGCCGGGATGATCAAGGTGATCGAGGCGATGCGGCACGGGGTCGTGCCGAAGTCGCTGCACGTCGGCGAGCCGTCGTCCCATGTGGACTGGGAAGCCGGTGCGGTCGAGGTCGTCGCCGAGGCCGTTCCCTGGCCGTCGGTGGGCCGGGCCCGCCGCGCGGGCGTTTCGTCGTTCGGGATCAGCGGGACCAACGCCCACGTCATCCTCGAAGCGCCCGAAGCGCGCCCGGAAACCCCGCGCGAGGAGCCGGCCGCGATCCCGGTGCCGCTCGTCGTCTCCGGCCGGACCGCCGACGCGCTGCGGGACCAGGCCGCCCGCCTCGCCGAGCGGCTCGAGACGTCCGGTGAACTGCTCGACGTCGCCTTCGCCGCGGCCACGACCCGCGCGAGCTTCGCGCACCGGGCCGCGATCGTCGCCACCGAACCGGAAGCCGCGGTCCGCGAGCTGCGGGCACTGACCGGCGCCACCGAGACCGGCCGCCCGCCGGTGCCGGCGTTCCTCTTCACCGGGCAGGGCGCGCAGCGGCTCGGCATGGGCCGCGAACTGGCCGAGGCCTACCCGGTCTTCTCCGCCGCCCTCGACGAGGTGCTCGCCTTCTTCGACCCCGGACTCCGGGACGTCATCTGGGGCACGGACGCCGACGCACTGGCCCAGACCGGGCACGCGCAGCCCGCGCTGTTCGCGATCGAGGTCGCCCTGGTGCGGCTGCTGGCGTCGTGGGACGTGCGGCCGGACTTCGTCGCCGGGCACTCCGTCGGCGAGATCGCCGCCGCGCACGTCGCCGGGGTGCTGTCCCTGGAAGACGCGTGCACGTTGGTGGCCGCCCGCGGCCGCCTGATGCAAACGCTTGCGCCGGGGGGCGCGATGGTCGCCGTCGAAGCCTCCGAAGCGGACGTCCGCCCCCTGCTGACCGGCGAGGTCGACCTTGCCGCGGTGAACGGGCCGCGTTCGGTCGTGCTTTCCGGCGCCGAAGACGCGGTGCTGGAAGTGGCGGCGCGGTTCGAGAAGACCAAGCGGCTCGCCGTCAGCCACGCGTTCCACTCGCACCTGATGGACCCGATGCTCGACGACTTCCGCCGCGTCGTCACCGGCTTGTCCTTCGCCGAGCCGGAGATCCCGGTCGCCGCCGCCGGGGACGTCACCGATCCGGAGTACTGGGTCGGGCACGTCCGCGGCACCGTCCGGTTCGCCGACGCGGTCGCCGGGCTGGCCGAGCGCGGTGTGACGGCGTTCGTCGAGGTCGGGCCGGACGCCGTGCTCACCGCGCTGGTCGACGTCCCGGGCGCGGCGGTCGTCCCGGTGCTGCGCCGCGACCGCGGCGACCGCGCCGCCGTGGCCGCCGCGGTGGCCGCCCTGCACGTCGCCGGCACCCGGATCGACTGGGCCGCCTGGTTCGCCGGCACCGGCGCCCGGGCCACGGACCTGCCCACCTACGCCTTCCAGCACCGCCGCTACTGGCCGGAACCCGCCGCGCGCGCCGCGGCGGACGACTCCTTCTGGTCGGTGGTGGAGAACGGCGACCTCGAGTCGCTGGCGGCGGACCTCCAGGTCGACGCCCCGGCGCTGGAGTCGGTCGTCCCCGCCCTGTCGGCCCTGCGCGCGCGACGGCAGCGGCAGTCCGTTGTGGACGGCTGGCGCTACCGCGTCGAATGGCGCCCCTTGCCGACCGCGGCCGCCACGGCAGGCGAACGGCTGGTCCTCGTCCCGCCCACGGACGACCCGTGGGTCCGCGAGGTCGCGGCCGCGCTGGGTACCTCGCTGACCGTGTCCACTGTGGACCGGGACGAGCTGGCCGGCCTCCTGCGCCCGCACGTCGCCCCGACGGTCGTCTCGCTGCTCGGGCTCGCCGAGACCACCGCGCTCATCCAGGCCCTGGACGACGTCGGTGCCGACACGGCGCTGTGGTGCGTCACCCGCGGCGCGGTGTCCACCGGCCCGGCCGATCCGGTCACCGCACCCGCCCAGGCGGCGATCTGGGGCCTCGGGCGCGTCGCCGCGCTGGAGTACCCCCGCCGCTGGGGTGGTCTCGCCGACCTCCCGGCCGACCTCGACGCCCGGCTCCTCGCCAGATTCGCCGGGGCCTTCGACGGCGACGACGACCAGATCGCCGTCCGCGCCTCGGGTGTCTACGGCCGCCGCCTCGTCCCGGCGACCGCCGCGCCCACGCCGTGGCGGCCCCGCGGCACCGTCCTCGTCACCGGCGGCACCGGCGCGCTCGGCCGCCACGTCACGAAGTGGCTGCTCGGCCAGGGCGCCGAGCGGGTCGTGCTGGCCAGCCGCTCCGGCGGCGAACCGGGCCCCGACGAGCGGGTCGTCGTCGCGCGCTGCGACGTCGCGGACCGTGCCCAGCTGACCGGACTCCTCGAAGCTCACCGGCCCGACGCCGTCGTGCACGCCGCCGGCGTCCTCGACGACTGCGTCCTCGGCAGCCTCACCCCGGACCGCTTCGACGCCGTCTTCCGCGCGAAGGTCGATTCGGCGGTGCTGCTCGACGAGCTGACCGGCGACCTCGACGCATTCATCCTGTTCTCCTCGGTGGCCGGCGCCGTCGGCAACCCCGGCCAGGCCAACTACGCCGCCGCCAACGCCGTGCTCGACGCGCTCGCCGAAGCCCGGCGCGCCCGCGGGCAGGCCGCGACGTCCATCGCCTGGGGCGCCTGGGCCGGGGACGGCATGGCGGCCGGTCTCGGGGGTGGCCTGGACCCCGACCTCGCCGTCACCGTGCTCGCCGACGCGGGCGGCCCAGCCGCGCAGCTCGTCGTCGCCGACATCCAGAACGCCGACGTCCTGCGGTCGCTGCTGAGCATCCGCCGCAGCCCGCTGCTGGCCGACCTGCCGGTCGTCCGCCGGGTCCTCGCCGACCTGGCCACCGAACCGGCCACCGGGGGAGCACTGGCCACGCGCCTGCTCGCGGCCCCCGCGGCCGAACGCGCGAGCGTGCTGCTGGACCTGGTCCGCGAGCACGTCGCCACTGTGCTCGGCCACGCCGGCACCGCGGAAATCGGGGCCACGCGGGCGTTTTCGGACCTCGGGTTCGACTCGCTCACCGCGATCGAGCTGCGCAACCGCCTCGACGCCGCCACCGGGCTGAGCCTGCCCGCGACCCTGGTGTTCGACCACCCGAACCCCCTCGCGCTGGCCGAATTCCTCCTCGTCGAAGTGCTCGGCGGCGACGTCCCGGCGACCGCCGTGGCGGGCCCGGCGAACGCCACCGACGACCCGATCGTCGTGGTCGGCATGAGCTGCCGCTTCCCCGGCGGCGTCCGCACCCCCGAGGACCTGTGGACGCTGCTGTCGGAAGGCCGCGACGCGATCACCGGGTTCCCCGCCGACCGCGGCTGGGACATGTCCGCGCTGGCGGGCGAGGGGCGCGGCAGCAGCTACGTCGACCGCGGCGGGTTCCTGCCCGACGCCGCCGACTTCGACCCCGAGTTCTTCGGCATCTCCCCGCGCGAAGCACTGGCGATGGACCCGCAGCAGCGCGTGCTGCTGGAGACGTCGTGGGAGGCCGTGGAACGCACCGGCATCGACCCGACCGGCCTGCGCGGCAGCCGCACCGGCGTCTTCGTCGGCACCAACGGCCAGGACTACGCCGGCGTGATCGTCCGCTCCGCCACCGACGTCGAGGCCCACGCGGGCACCGGCGTCGCGGCCAGCGTCGTGTCCGGCCGCCTGTCCTACGTGCTCGGGCTCGAAGGCCCGGCGATGACCATCGACACGGCGTGCTCGTCTTCGCTGGTCGCGCTGCACCTAGCGGCGCAGGCCCTGCGCGCGGGGGAGTGCGACCTCGCGCTCGCGGGCGGCGTCACGGTCATGGCCACCCCGGTCAGCTTCGTCGGCTTCAGCCGCCAGAACGGCCTCGCGCCGGACGGGCTGTGCAAGGCGTACTCCGACTCGGCCGACGGCACGAGCTGGTCCGAAGGCGCGGGCGTGCTCGTCGTCGAGCGGCTGTCCGACGCACGCCGGCACGGCCACGACGTCCTCGCGGTGGTCGCCGGTTCGGCGATCAACTCCGACGGCGCGTCCAACGGCCTCACCGCGCCCAACGGCCCCTCGCAGCAGCGCGTGATCCGGCAGGCCCTGGCCAGTGCGGGACTGCGTCCGTCCGATGTGGACGTCATCGAGGGCCACGGCACCGGCACGACCCTCGGCGACCCGATCGAGGCGCAGGCGCTGCTGGCCGCGTACGGTCAAGAACGTGAACGGCCGCTGCTGCTGGGGTCGGTGAAGTCCAACCTCGGCCACACCCAGGCCGCGGCGGGCGTCGCCGGCGTCATCAAGATGATCCTGGCCCTGCAACGGGAACGGATCCCGGCGTCCCTGAACGTCACCGAGCCCTCCACCCACGTCGACTGGACTTCGGGCGGGGTCGAGCTGCTCACCGAGCCCGTCGAGTGGCGTGAGAACGGGCACCCGCGCCGGGCCGGCGTCTCGTCGTTCGGCCTGTCCGGCACCAACGCGCACGTGATCATCGAGCAGGCCCCGGCCGCCGCTCCCGTCGAACCGCGGCGGGAGGTCACGCCGGGCGTGGTGCCGTGGCCGGTCGCCGGCCGGTCCGAAGCCGCCCTCGACGCGCAGCTCGCCTCCCTGCCCCGCGACCTCGACCCGCTCGACGCCGGGTTCTCGCTCGCCACCACGCGCTCGGCGTTCGAACACCGGGCCGTGCTGGTCGACGGCACGCCGGTCGCCCGCGGGATCGCGCGGGAGCGGACGGTCGCGTTCCTGTTCACCGGCCAGGGTGCGCAGCGGCTCGGCATGGGCCGCGGGCTCTACGAACGGTTCGGCGTCTTCGCCGACGCCTTCGACGCGGTCTGCGCGCACCTCGACACCGCCTTGCCGCGTCCGCTGCGCGAAGTGGTCTTCGGCGACGACCCCGCGCTGCTCGACGAGACCGGCTGGGCCCAGCCCGCGCTCTTCGCGCTCGAAGTCGCGCTGTTCCGGCTGGTGCGCTCGTGGGGCGTGCGGCCCGCGTTCCTCGCCGGGCACTCGGTCGGCGAGATCGCCGCGGCCCACGCCGCCGGGGTGCTGTCGCTGGCCGACGCGTGCACGCTCGTCGCGGCCCGCGCCCGGCTCATGCAGGCGCTCCCGTCCGGCGGCGCGATGGTCGCCGTCCGCGCCACCGAGGACGAGGTCCGGCCGCTGCTGACCGGCGGCGTCTCGCTCGCCGCGGTGAACGGGCCGTCGTCGGTCGTGCTCTCCGGCGCCGAAGACGCCGTGCTGGCCGCGGCGGCGGGCTTCGAGCAGACCAAGCGGCTCGCCGTGTCGCACGCCTTCCACTCGGCGGCGATGGACCCGATGCTCGACGACTTCCGCGCGGTCGTGGCCGGGTTGGCTTTCGCCGCACCGGAAATCCCGGTCATCGGCGACTTCACCTCGCCGGAGTACTGGGTGCGGCAGGTCCGCGACACCGTCCGCTTCGCCGACACGACCGCGCGCCTGCTCGAGGCCGGTGTCACGGCGTTCGCCGAACTGGGCCCGGACGCCGTGCTCACCGCGCTCGTCGACGGCGAAGTCCTCGCCCCGGTGCTGCGTGCCGGGCGCGACGAGGAGACGACCGCCGTCACCGCGCTGGCCGCGTTGCACGTCAACGGCGTGCCGGTGGACTGGACCGCGCTCTTCGACGGCACCGGCGCCCGGCGCGTCCCGCTCCCGACGTACGCGTTCCAGCGGCAGCGCTACTGGCCGCGGCTCATCCCGGGCCCGGGGCAGCTCGGCATCACCGCGGCCGGGCACCCGCTGCTCGGCGCGGTCACCGAGCTGGCCGGCTCCGGCGAGGTCGTCTTCTCCGGCAGGCTCTCGCCGTCGTGGGTCGACGAGCACGTCATCGGCGGCCAGGTCCTGTTCCCCGGCGCCGGGTTCCTCGAACTGGTGGTGCGCGCCGGCGACCACGTCGGCTGCGGCCGCGTGGAGGACTTCACGGTGGCGGCGCCGCTGGTGCTGTCCGCCGCGACGCTCGTGCAGGTCGTGGCCGGCGCCCCGGACGCGGACGGCCGCCGAGAGGTCAGCGTGTCCTCGCGCGCCGACGCCGAGTGGGTCCGCCACGGCACCGGCGTCCTGGCCCCGGGCACGCTCCCGGCCGGCTTCGACGCGGGGGAGTGGCCGCCCGCCGGAGCGTCCGAAGTGGACTTGGACGGGTTCTACGAGAACTTCGCCGAGGCCGGGTTCGCCTACGGGCCCCAGTTCCGCGGCCTGCGCCGGGTGTGGCTTCGTGACGGCGAGGTCTTCGCCGAAGCCGAGCTGCCGGGCGACGACCACGAGGACTACGGCCTGCACCCGGCCCTGCTCGACTCGGTGCTGCACGCGATCTCTTTCGCTGATTCAGTGCCGGGCGGGCTCCCGTTCTCGTGGGCGGGCGCGGAACTGCACGCCACGGGCGCGCGCCGGGTCCGGGCGCGGATCGCGCGGGCCGGCGACGACTCGGTCACCCTCGACCTCGCGGACGAGACCGGTGCGCCGGTGCTGTCGGTGGACGCGCTGACCCTGCGCGCGGCGACGCCGGTCGAGTCCGGGCCCGAGTCGCTGTTCCGCGTCGACTGGCTGCCGTTGCCCGGTGCCGAACCCGAGGGAAGCTGCGCGGTACTGGGCGCCCGGCTCGCGGAGCTCGGCACCGAGTACCCGGACGTCGCCACGGCGCTGGCCGCGGAGCCGGACGTGCTGCTGGTCGGAGTGCACGGCGGCACCGACGTGCTCGCCGACGTCCGCCGGGTCACCGCCGACGTCCTCGCCATCCTGCAGACCCCGAACGAGAGCACCCGGATCGTCTTCGTCACCGAGGGCGCCGTCGCCGGGGAAGACCTCGCCGCGGCCGCCGTCTGGGGCCTGGTCCGCTCCGCGCAGACCGAGAACCCGGGCCGGTTCGTGCTCGCCGACGTCGACGACGCCTCCCTGGCCGGACTGCCCGCCGCGATCGCGACCGGCGAACCGCAGCTGCTGCTGCGCGACGGCACCGCCCGGGCCGCCCGCCTGACCCGAGCGGCACTTTCACGTGAAAGTGCCGACCTGGGCCCCGCACTTTCACGTGAAAGTGCGGGCTGGGACCCGGAGGGGACCGTCCTGATCACCGGGGGCACCGGTGGGCTCGGCCGCGTCTTCGCCCGGCACCTGGCCGCCGAGTACGGCGTCAAGCACGTCCTGCTCGCCAGCCGTCGTGGCGGGGACGCCGACGGGGTCGTCGAACTGGTCGCCGAACTCGCCGCGCACGGCACCGAAGTCACCGTCGCCGCCTGCGACCTCGCCGACCGCGCCGCCGCGGAGAACCTGCTGGAAAGCATCCCGGCCGACCGCCCGCTGACCGCGATCCTGCACGCCGCCGGGGTCCTCGACGACGGCGTCCTCGGCTCCCTCGACCCCGGCCGCCTCGAGACCGTGCTGCGCCCGAAGGCCGACGCCGCCTGGAACCTGCACGAGCTGGCCGGCGACGTCGACGCGTTCGTCCTGTTCTCCTCGGTCGCCGGCACCATCGGCTCGCCGGGGCAGGCGAACTACGCCGCCGCCAACGCCTTCCTCGACGCGCTCGCCGCGCACCGGCACGCCCGCGGGCTCGCCGCGACGTCGCTGGCGTGGGGCGCGTGGGAGACCGGCATGGTCGGCACCCTCACCGACGCCGACCGCGAGCGGATGGTCCGCGCGGGCATGCCGCCGCTGCCGGTCGAGCAGGGCTGCGCGCTCTTCGACCGGGCCGTCGCGCTCACCGAACCCGCGCTCGTGCCGGTGCTGATCGACCTGCCGCGGCTGCGCGGCCTGGCCGAACCGCCGTGGCTGCTGCGCCCGGTCGGCCGCCGGAGCCGTCGCGGCGCGGGCCGGGCGACGCCTGCCGCGAACGCCCTGCGCGAGCGGCTGTCCGGCCTCCGCGAGGGCGAACAGCGCAAGGCCCTGCTGGAGGTCATCCGCACCCAGGTCGCCGCCGTGCTCGGGTTCGACGCCGCGAGCGTCGACGTCGAGCGCGAGTTCCGCGGCCTCGGCTTCGACTCGCTCACCGCCGTCGAGTTCCGCAACCAGCTCGCCACCGCGACCGGCCTGCGGCTGCCGGCGACCCTGGTGTTCGACCACCCGACCCCGGTCGTGCTGGCCGGCTTCCTGCGCGGCGAACTGGCCGGCGAGGACGTCCCGGTCGCCCGCACCACGGTCAAGGCGCCGGTGTCCGACGACCCGATCGCCATCGTGTCGATGGCCTGCCGCTACCCGGGCGGGGTCACCTCGCCCGAGCAGCTGTGGCAGCTGGTCCTCGACGGCGGCGACGGCGTCGGGCCCTTCCCGGCCGACCGCGGCTGGGACCTCGCCGGGCTCTTCGGCGCCGACCGCGGCCGCTCGTACGTCCGCGAAGGCGGTTTCCTCGGCGAGGCCGGGATGTTCGACCCCGGCCTGTTCGGCATCTCGCCGCGCGAGGCCCTCGCGATGGACCCGCAGCAGCGGCTGCTGCTGGAAACGTCGTGGGAGGTCATCGAACGCGCCGGCGTCGACCCGCTTTCCCTGCGCGGCAGCAAAACCGGCGTGTTCGCCGGCGTGATGTACCACGACTACGGCCAGGGCGTGCAGTTCCCGGAGGAGGCCCTCGGCTTCCTCGGCATCGGCACCGCGGGCAGCGTCATGTCCGGGCGCGTCGCCTACGCGCTCGGTCTCGAAGGCCCGGCGGTCACCATCGACACAGCGTGTTCGTCGTCGCTGGTCGCGATGCACTGGGCGGCCCAGGCCCTGCGGGCCGGGGACTGCGAACTCGCGATCGCCGGCGGTGTCACGGTGATGGCGACGCCGGGTGCCTTTGTCGATTTCTCGGCTCAGGGCGGCCTCGCGCAGGACGGCCGGTGCAAATCGTTCTCCGACTCCGCCGACGGTGTCGGCTGGGCCGAAGGCGTCGGCGTGGTCCTGCTGGAGCGGCTGTCGGATGCCCGCCGCAACGGGCACGAAGTCCTCGCCGTGGTGCGCGGTTCGGCGGTCAACCAGGACGGCGCGTCCAACGGCCTCACCGCCCCCAACGGCCCTTCGCAGCAACGCGTGATCCGCCAGGCGCTGACGGTCTCCGGGCTCACGACGTCCGATGTGGACGTCGTCGAAGGCCACGGCACCGGCACCCCGCTCGGCGACCCGATCGAGGCGCAGAGCCTGCTGGCCACCTACGGCCGGGACCGCGAAACGCCGCTGCTGCTGGGTTCGGTGAAGGCCAACATCGGCCACACCCAGGCCGCCGCCGGCGTGGCGGGCGTGATCAAGATGGTCCAGGCCATGCGGCACGGCGTCGTCCCGAAGTCGCGCTACTCGGCCGAACCGTCGTCCCATGTGGACTGGTCCGAGGGCGCGGTCGACCTGGTCCCCGACACCACGGCGTGGCCCGAGGTGGACCGCGTCCGCCGCTCGGCGGTGTCGTCGTTCGGAATCAGCGGCACCAACGCCCACGTCATCCTCGAGCAGCCGGCCGAGCAGCCCGCACCCCGGGCGACCACTTCGGACACCGGTCCGGTGCCGGTCGTGGTCTCCGGCCGCACGCCCGAAGCTCTGCGTGCCCAGGCCGCCCGCCTGGCCGAACACTGGGAAGCGACCGACAACCCGATGAGCGACCTGGCGTTCTCGGCCGCGGTGACCCGGGCGGCGTTCACGCACCGCGCCGCGGTCGTCGGCAGCGAGCTCACCGAGGTCGTCGCCGGGCTGCGGGCCATCGCCGCCGGGGACGCCGCCGTGCAGGGCGAGGCGCGCGTCGCCCCGCCGGTCGCGTTCCTCTTCTCCGGCCAGGGTGCGCAGCGAATCCACATGGGACGCGGCCTGTACGTCGCACACCCGGTGTTCGCGGCCGCGTTCGACGAGGTGCTGGCGCTGCTCGACCCGGACGTGCGGGCCGCCCTCGACGACGAGACCCGCATCGACCGCACGGAGTTCGCGCAGCCCGCGCTGTTCGCCTTCGAGGTCGCGCTGTTCCGGCTCCTGGAGTCCTGGGGCGTGCACCCCGACTTCGTCACCGGGCACTCGGTCGGCGAGATCGCCGCCGCCCACGTGGCCGGCGTGCTGTCCCTGCCGGACGCGTGCGCGCTCGTTTCGGCACGGGCCCGGCTGATGGGCGCGCTGCCGACCGGCGGGGTGATGGTCGCGGTGCGGGCGTCCGAAGAGGACGTTCTCCCGTTCGTCGGCGAAGGCGTCGACGTCGCTGCCGTGAACAGCCGCGGCTCGGTCGTCCTTTCCGGACACGAGGACGCCGTCGTCGCGGTCGCGGCGAAGTTCGCCAAGCACCGGCGCCTGCGCGTCTCGCACGCCTTCCACTCCGTGCTGATGGAACCGATGCTCGCCGAGTTCGGCGACGTCGTCGCGAAACTGGACTTCGCCGAGCCGCGGGTGCCGGTCGTGTCGGCGGGCGACGTGACTTCTCCGGCGTACTGGGTCAGCCAGATCCGCGACACCGTCCGCTTCGGCGACGCGATCGAGCGGCTCACCGAGGCCGGCGTCACGGTGTTCGCCGAGCTGGGCCCGGACGCCACGCTCACCGCCATCGTCGACGAGCCGGCCGCGCACGTGATCCCGGTGCAGCGCAAGGACCGCGACGAAGCCGCCGCGGTCGCCGAGGCCCTCGCGCGGCTGCACGTCGCCGGGGTCGCCGTCGACTGGGCCGCCCGCTTCCCGAAGGCCCGGCGGGTGGCGCTGCCGACGTACGCCTTCCAGCACGAGTGGTTCTGGCCGCTGCCGGCCGCCGGCGGCGACGCCACCGGCCTCGGCCTCACCCCGGCCGGGCACCCGCTGCTCGGCGCGACCCTCGCACTGGCCGACTCGCCGGGCGTGGTCTTCTCGGGACGGCTGTCCGCGGCGACCCAGCCGTGGCTGCGCGACCACGTCGTCGGCGGCACGATCCTGTTCCCCGGCGCGGCTTTCCTCGAACTCGCGGTCCGCGCGGCCGACGAGGTCGGCTGCGCGGCGGTCGAAGACCTGACCCTGGCCGTGCCCCTCGTGCTCGACCCGGACGGCGCCGTCGTGCTGCAGCTGGCCGTGGGCGAGCCCGGCGAACGCGGCCGCCGCGAGCTGACGATCTCCTCGCGGGCCGACGAAGACTGGACCCGGCACGCGACCGGCACGCTGGTCCCGCGCGCCGTGCCCGCCGAGGCGGTGCCCGGCACGTGGCCGCCGGCCGGGGCCGTCGAGGCCGACCTCACGGACTTCTACGCCCAGGCGGCCGAAGCCGGGTTCGCCTACGGGCCCGCGTTCCGGGGCCTGCACCGCGTCTGGCGCTCCGGCGCCGAGGTCTACGCCGAACTGGCCCTGCCCGAAAGCCTGGAAGCCGGCCGGTTCGGGCTGCACCCGGCGTTGCTCGACGCGGCCCTGCAGGCCATCGGCTTCGGCGAGGGCGCCCCGGCCGGGCTGCCGTTCGCCTGGACCGGCGTCACCCTGCACGCGTCCGGCGCGACCCGCGCCCGCGTCCGGATCACCCCCGCGGGCGGCGACTCCGTGTCCCTGGCGCTGGCCGACGACGCCGGGAAGCCGGTCCTGACCGCGACCGGCGTCACCCTCCGCGCGGCCGAAGCCCCCGCCGAGGCCGACGCGTTGTTCGAGCTGCGCTGGACGCCGGTTCCGCTCCCCGAGCCGGGTGCCGAAACCTGGGCGGCCGTCGGGACCGACCTCGCCACCGCGCTCGGCGTCGAGGCCCACCCGGACTTCGCGACCGCGCTGGCGTCCGGCGCCGACGTCCTCGCCATCCCGGTCACCGGCGGGCCCGACGCGGCGGCTTCGGCCCACGCGCTCACCGCGGAAGTCCTGGAATACCTGCAAAGCCCGGCACCGCGGCTGGTGTTCGTCACCCGCGGCGCGGTCGCCGGGGACGACGTCGCCGCGGCCGCGGTCTGGGGCCTGGTGCGCTCGGCGCAGTCCGAGGAACCCGGCCGGTTCGTCCTGCTGGACGCCGACGAGCCCGACGGCGACACGATCCGCGCGGCACTGGCCACCGGCGAACCGCAGCTCCTCCTGCGCGACGGCACCCTGAGCGTCGCCCGCCTCGCCCGAGCCGCACTTTCACGTGAAAGTGCCGACCTGGGCCCCGCACTTTCACGTGAAAGTGCGGGCTGGGACCCGGAGGGGACCGTCCTGATCACCGGGGGGACCGGTGGGCTGGGGCGGGTCTTCGCCCGGCACCTCGTGGCTCGGGGGGCGCGGAAGTTGCTGCTGCTCAGCAGGAGGGGGCCGGCCGCCGAGGGGGTCGGTGAACTGGTCGCGGAGCTGGCCGGTGCCGACGTGCGGGTGGTGGCCTGCGACGTCGGCGACCGGGACGCGCTCGCCGCGGTGCTCGCCGGGGTGCCCGACCTGACCGCCGTCGTGCACACCGCGGGCGTCGTCGACGACGGCGTGCTCGCGTCGCAGTCCCCGGAACGGCTGGCGAAGGTGTTCGCGCCGAAGCTCGACGCGGCCTGGCACCTGCACGAACTCGCCGGGGACGTCGCCGGGTTCGTGGTGTTCTCCTCGGTGGCCGGCACCATCGGCACGCCGGGGCAGGCCAACTACGCGGCCGCGAACGCGTTCCTCGACGCCCTCGCCGCGCATCGCCGCGGCCGCGGGCTGGCCGGGCTGTCGCTCGCGTGGGGTGCCTGGGACACCGGCATGACCGGCGACCTGACCGACGCCGACCGCGAGCGGATGGTCCGCGGCGGGATGCCGCCCCTGGGCGCCGAGCAGGGCACCGAGCTGTTCGACCGCGCGGTGGCCGGCGACCTCGCGCACGTCGTCCCGGTGCGCGTCGACCTCCCGACCCTGCGCACGCGCGGCGAGCTGCCGTGGCTGCTGCGCCCGGTGGGCCGGCCCGGCCGCCGCAGCGCGGCCGCCGGTCCGGACCGGGCCGCCGCGGCCGACCTGCGCGGGCAGCTGGCCTCGATGCGGGAGAGCGAGCAGGAACGGACGCTGCTTTCCCTGGTGCGCACCCAGGTTTCGGCGGTGCTCGGCCACCCGGCCGAGCAGGTCGGGGCCGGGCTGGAATTCCGCGAACTGGGCTTCGACTCGCTGACCGCGGTCGAATTCCGCAACCGGCTCACCGCCGCGACCGGGCTGACCCTGTCGGCGACCGTCGTCTTCGACTACCCGACCCCGGCCGGGCTCGCCGCGCACCTGCGGGCCGAGCTGGCCCCGGCCCCGGCCGCCGCGACTTCGCTGCCGGCGGAGCTTGACCGGCTCGAAGAGCTGGTCGCCGCGGGCACGGCGGGCGAGTTCGCCGAGGCGGACGTCGCGGCCCGGCTGCGCCGGCTCCTGGCGAAGATCGCCGACGCGGCGCCCGCCGGCGAAGACGTCTCCGAGCGGCTCGACGCGGCCAGCACGGACGAGGTGTTCGCCTTCATCGACCACGAACTGGGCCGGCTCGGCGACGGGTCCGGACTCGAGCGGGAGGGCTGAGGCCGCCATGACCGAGGACAAGAAGCTCGTCGAGTACCTGAAGTGGGTCACCGCCGACCTCGCCAAGACGCGCAAACGCGTCGAGGAGCTCGAAACGGCGGAACCGGAACCCGTGGCGATCGTGTCGATGGCCTGCCGCTACCCGGGCGGGGTCACCTCGCCCGAGGGGCTGTGGGACCTCGTGCTCGACGGCGGTGACGGCATCGGAGCGTTCCCCGAAGACCGGGGCTGGGACCTGGGGGGTCTGTTCGGCGATGAAAGAGGACGTTCGTACGTTCGTGAAGGCGGTTTTCTCGACCACGCGGGCCGCTTCGATCCTGGCCTCTTCGGCATCTCCCCGCGCGAGGCGCTGGCCATGGACCCGCAGCAGCGCCACCTCCTCGAGGTCTCCTGGGAGGTGATCGAACGCGCCGGGCTCGACCCGCTTTCGCTGCGCGGCAGCAAGACGGGCGTGTTCGCCGGCGTGATGTACCACGACTACGGCCAAGGCGCGCAGTTCCCCGAAGAGGCGCTGGGCTTCCTCGGCGTCGGCACCGCGGGCAGCGTGCTCTCCGGCCGCGTCTCCTACACCCTCGGGCTGGAAGGCCCGGCGGTCACCGTCGACACGGCGTGCTCGTCGTCGCTGGTGGCGATGCACTGGGCCGCGCAGGCGCTGCGGGCCGGCGACTGCGAGCTGGCGATCGCCGGCGGTGTCACGATCATGGCCACCCCGGGGTCCTTTGTGGACTTCTCCGCGCAGGGTGGCCTCGCCCGCGACGGGCGGTGCAAGTCCTACGCGGAGTCCGCCGACGGCGTCGGCTGGGCCGAAGGCGTCGGTCTCGTCCTGCTGGAGCGGCTGGCGGACGCGCGCCGCCACGGCCACGAAGTCCTCGCCGTGCTGCGGGGTTCGGCGGTCAACCAGGACGGCGCGTCCAACGGCCTCACCGCCCCCAACGGGCCATCGCAGCAGCGGGTGATCCGGCAGGCGCTCACGAGTTCCGGGCTCACGGTGTCCGATGTGGACGTCGTCGAGGGCCACGGCACCGGCACGCCCCTCGGCGACCCGATCGAGGCGCAGAGCCTCCTGGCGACCTACGGCAAGGGCCGCACGACGCCGCTGCTGCTGGGGTCGGTCAAGTCCAACATCGGGCACACCCAGGCGGCCGCGGGGGTCGCGGGCGTGATCAAGATGGTCCAGGCCATGCGCCACGGCGTCGTGCCCAAGTCGGTGCACCTCGACGAGCCGTCGTCCCACGTGGACTGGACGGCGGGCGCGGTCGAGGTCGTCACCGAGCACACGCCCTGGCCCGCAGTCGAGCGCGTCCGCCGGGCCGCGGTGTCTTCGTTCGGGATCAGCGGCACCAACGCCCACGTGATCCTCGAACAGCCGGAACCGGTCGAGCAGCCCGAAACCGAGGCGCGACCCGGTGTCCGCGCGTTCGTCGTGGCCGGGCGCACCGAAGCCGCGCTCGCCGCGCAGGCCGCCCGCCTGCGTGAGCACCTCGACGCCGAAGAGATCACTTCCGCGGACCTGGCGTGGTCCTTGGCGAAGTCGCGGGCCGCCCTCGAACACCGGGCCGTCATCGTCGCCGAGGACCCGCGCGACGACCTCGCCGCGCTGGCCGCGGGCACGCCCGGCCCGGCGGTGACCACCGGCGTCGCCGACGTCGACGGCCGGGTCGTGTTCGTCTTCCCCGGCCAGGGCGCGCAGTGGGCGGGCATGGGCGCCCGGCTGCTCGACGAGTCGCCGGTGTTCGCCGCCCGCATCGCCGAATGCGAAGCCGCGTTGTCCCCGTACCTCGACTGGTCGCTGACCGACGTCCTGCGCGGGACGGCCCCGCTGGACCGCGTCGACGTCGTGCAGCCCGCGTCGTTCGCCGTGATGGTCGCCCTCGCCGCGCTGTGGCAGGCCCACGGGATCACCCCGGACGCCGTCGTCGGCCACTCCCAGGGCGAGATCGCCGCGGCCTGCGTGTCCGGCGCGCTCGACCTCGCCGACGCCGCGCGGGTCGTCGCCCTGCGCAGCCAGGCCATCGCCCGCCGGCTCGCCGGAGCCGGGATCATGCTGTCGGTGTCGGTGCCCGCCGCCGACGTCGAAGCCCGCCTCGCCCGGTTCGAGGGCAGGCTGTCGGTCGCCGTGGCCAACAGCCCGTCGTCCGTCGTCGTCGCCGGTGATCCGGCGGCGGGGGAGGAGTTCCTCGCCGAACTGGCCGAAGCCGGCTTGCGGGCCCGCCGCATCGACGTCGACTACGCCTCGCACTCCGCGCACGTCGAGCTGATCTCCGGCGAGCTGGCGACCGCGCTGGCCGGGCTGAAGCCGCGGCCGTCGGAGATCCCGTTCTTCTCCACAGTGGACGGTGAGTGGCTCGACACGACCCGGCTGGACGCCGGCTACTGGTACCGCAACCTGCGGCAGCGCGTCCGGTTCGAGGAGGCCATCCGCGAGCTGCTTTCCCTGCAATACCAAGCGTTCCTGGAGATCAGCTCGCACCCGGTGCTCAACGTCCCGCTGCAGGAGATCGCCGAGGACGCGGGCGCCCGCGCGGTCGTCACCGGCACGCTGCGCCGCACCGACGGCGGCCTCGACCGGTTCCTGACCTCGGTGGCGAAGGCGCACGTCCGCGGCGTCAGCCCGGACTGGGCGAGCTTCCTGGCCGAGGGCGCGAAGGTCGTCCCGCTGCCGACGTACGCCTTCCAGCACGAGAACTACTGGCCCGAACCCGCTCCGGTGGCCACCGCGGACCCGGCGGAGGCCGAGTTCTGGACCGCGGTCGACGACGCCGACTTCGCGTCGCTCAGCAGCACCCTCGACGTCGAAGAGGACGCGCTCACCCGCGTGCTGCCCGCGCTGTCTTCGTGGCGCCGCCGCCGCTGTGAACAGTCCGCTGTGGACGGCTGGCGCTACCGCGTCACGTGGAAGCCGTTGTCCGCCAGGACAGCCGCGACCGGACGTTGGCTCGCGCTGGTGCCCGAAGACTTCGACCTGCCCTTCGACGCCGACCGGCTGGTGGTGGCACCGGACGCCGACCCGGTCGAGGTCCTGCGTGCGGGACTCGGAGAGTACGCGGGGGTCGTTTCCTTCCTGGAACTCGACGGGACGACGTTCGCGAAGACCGCCGCACTCGTCGAATTCCTCGCCGAAGCCGACCCGGTGGTCCCGCTGTGGGCGGTCACCCGCGGCGCGGTGTCCGTAGGCCGCTCGGACCCGCCCGCCGACCCCGCCCGCGCCGCGCTGTGGGGTGCCGGGCGGGTGCTCGCGCTGGAGTACCCGCGGGTTTGGGGCGGCCTGATCGACCTGCCCGAAACCCTCGACGAGCGGGCCGTGGCCCGGTTCGCCGCCGCCCTCGGCGGCGTGGAAGACCAGGTCGCCGTGCGCGCGTCCGGGCTCTTCGGCCGCCGGCTCGTGCACGCCGCGGCCGGGGGCGCCGCCGAACCGTGGCGCCCGCACGGCACGGTGCTGGTCACCGGCGCCGAGGAAGGCTTCGGCGCGCGGGTGGCCGAGTGGGTCACCGGGTGCGGTGCCCGCGTCGTGACCGCGGTGCCCGAGGACCGGCAGCTCACCGCCGTCCTGCACACCGCCGGGATGACCGGCGACCCCGGCGCGTGGACCACCGCCGTCCAGCTCGACGAAGCCCTCGCCGGCGCCGACCTCGAAGCGTTCGTGCTGTTCACGTCGGTGAGCGCGGTGTGGGGTGCCGAAAGCCAGCGCGACCGCGCCGCCGTCGACACCGGCCTCGAAGCCCTCGCCCGGCACCGCCGCGACCGCGGCCAGGTGGCGACCGCCGTCGCGTGGAGCGCCTGGGCGGACACCGGCGTCGCCGAAGACGAGGAGACCGCCGGGTTCCTGCGCGCCCGCGGCCTCCCGCCGCTGCCGGTCGAGCAGGCGCTGCTCGCGCTCGGCCAGGCCGTCGCCCACGACGACACCGCCGTCGTGCTCGCCGACGTCCGGTGGGACCGGTTCGTCCCGGCGCTCACTTCCCGCCGCGACGGGACGCTGCTCGACGAGCTGCCCGAAGTCCGCGCGCTCGCCGACGCCGGTCCGGGCGACGTCACGGCGGCGTCGGATCTGCTGGCCCGCCTGCGCGAGATCGACCCGCGCGAGCGCGAGACGCTGCTGCTCGACCTGGTCCGTGAGCAGGTCGCCGGCCTGCTCGGCTACGCCGGCGCGGCCGCGGTCGAGCCCCGCCGCCCGTTCAAGGAACTGGGTTTCGACTCGCTCACCTCGGTCGAACTGCGCAACCGGATCAACGCGGCCACCGGCCTCACCCTGCCGTCCACCCTGGTCTTCGACCACCCGCGCCCGGACGCCGTCGCCCGGCTCCTGGCCGCCGAACTGCTCGGCGACGACGACCAGGCCGCGGCCCCGGTCGCGGCCGGCGTGGTCGACGGCGACCCGATCGTCGTGGTCGGCATGAGCTGCCGCTACCCGGGCGGCGTCCGCTCGCCCGAGGACCTGTGGCGCCTGGTCGCCGACGGCACGGACGCGATCACGGAGTTCCCCGGCGACCGCGGCTGGGACCTGCTGGGCCTGCAGGGCGGCGCGTCCTACGTCCACGAGGGCGGTTTCGTCGACGGCGTCGCGAACTTCGACGCCGGGTTCTTCGGCATCTCCCCGCGCGAAGCCCTCGCGATGGACCCGCAGCAGCGCCAGCTCCTGGAAGTGGCGTGGGAGCTGTTCGAACGCGCCGGCGTCGACCCCGAAGGCCTGCGCGGCAGCACCACCGGCGTCTACGTCGGCGGGTCCGGCAACGGCTATTCGCCGCCGCCGGAACTCGCCGGGCACCTGCTCACCGGCGCCGCCACCAGTGTCCTGTCCGGCCGGATCTCCTACCTGTTCGGGCTGGAAGGCCCCTCGGTCACCGTCGACACCGCGTGCTCGTCGTCGCTGGTCGCGCTGCACATGGCCGCGCGGGCGCTGGCGTCGGGCGAATGCTCGCTGGCCGTCGCGGGCGGCGTGACGGTGATGGCGACGCCGAGCGCGTTCGTCGAGTTCAGCTACCAGGGCGGCCTCGCCGCCGACGGGCGCTGCCGGTCGTTCGCCGAGTCCGCGGGTGGCACCGGCTGGGCCGAGGGCACCGGCCTGCTCCTGCTGGAGCGGCTGTCCGACGCCCGCCGCAACGGCCACACCCCGCTGGCGGTGCTGCGCGGCACCGCCGTCAACTCCGACGGCGCGTCCAACGGCCTCACCGCCCCCAACGGCCCCTCGCAGCAACGCGTGATCCGCCAGGCACTCGCCGGTGCCGGACTGTCCACATCGGACGTCGACGCGGTCGAGGCGCACGGCACGGGGACGTCCCTCGGCGACCCGATCGAAGCCCAGGCACTCCTCGCCACCTACGGCCGCGACCGCGACGAGCCCCTGCTGCTGGGCTCGATCAAGTCGAACCTCGGGCACGCCCAGTCCGCCGCGGGCGTCGCGGGCGTGATCAAGATGATCGAGGCGATCCGCCGCGGCGTGCTGCCGAAGACGCTGCACCTCGACGAGCCGACGTCCCAAGTGGACTGGACGGCGGGGTCGATCTCGCTGCTGACCGAGCAACGCGCCTGGCCCGAGACCGGCCGCGCCCGCCGCGGTGCCGTGTCGTCGTTCGGGGTCAGCGGCACCAACGCGCACGTGATCCTCGAACAGGCCGGCGACACCGAGGTGCTCCCGGCCGCGGTGACCGGCCCGGTGCCGGTGCTCCTCTCCGCCCGCACCCCCGAGCGGCTCGCCGCCCAGGCCGCGCGGATCGCCGATTTCCTCGCCACGGAACCGGAGCTGACCGATCTCGCCGCCGCGCTGGCGACGACCCGCACGCACTTCGACCACCGGGCCGCGGTCGTCGCCACCGACCGGGACGAGCTGCTCGCCGGGCTGCGCGCGCTCGAGGGCCCGACCCTGGCCGCGCCGGAGGGCAAGCTCGCGATCCTGTTCGCCGGGCAGGGCAGCCAGCGCCTCGGCATGGGCCGCGAGCTGGCGGCCACCTACCCGGTGTTCGCCGACGCACTCGACGCCGTCCTCGCGCACCTCGACGTCGAACTCGACCGCCCGTTGCGCGAGGTCGTGCACGGCGACGACGCCGAGCTGCTCAACCAGACGCAGTACGCGCAGGCGGCGATCTTCGCGTTCGAAGTCGCGCTGTTCCGGCTCCTGGAATCGTGGGGGATCACCCCGGACCAGCTGGCCGGGCACTCGGTCGGCGAGATCGCGGCCGCGCACGTCGCCGGGGTGTTCAGCCTGGCCGGGGCGTGCCGGCTGGTCGCCGCGCGCGGCCGGCTCATGCAGGCGCTCCCGCCGGGTGGCGCGATGCTTTCCGTGGTGGCGAACGAAGAAGAGGTCGTCCCGCTGCTCGGCGACGACGTCGTGATCGCCGCCGTCAACGGCCCGCGCTCGGTCGTCGTCTCCGGCACCGAAGCCGCCGTGCTCGCGGTGGGGGAACACTTCGCCAAGACCCGCCGTCTCGCCGTCTCGCACGCCTTCCACTCACCGCTCATCGAACCCGCGCTGGCCGAGTTCGGCCGGGTGGTGGCCGGGCTCGAACTCGCGGCGCCGTCGATCCCGATCGTCTCGACCGTCACCGGCGACGCCGACTTCACCTCGCCGCAGTACTGGGTGCGGCAGGCGCGGGAAGCCGTGCGGTTCGCCGACGCCGTGACGACCTTGGCCGGCGCGGGCGTCACGACGTTCCTCGACGTCGGCCCGGACGGCGTCGCCGCCGCGATGGCGGCCGAGAGCCTCACCGGCGGGGAGACCGTCGCGGCCGTGCGTGCCGAGCCCCGGACGCTGGTCACCGCGCTCACCCACCTGCACCACGCGCGGGTGCCCGTCGACTGGGCGAAGTTCTTCGGCGGCGGCCGCCCCGTCGCGCTGCCGACGTACCCGTTCGCGCCGGACCGCTACTGGCCCGAGGGCTTCCACGGTGCGAACGGCGACCTGCGCCTGTCCGGCCTGCACTCCGCCGAGCACCCGCTGCTCGGCGCCGGTGTCGCGCTGCCGGAGTCGGGCGGGTTCCTGTTCACCGGGGCGCTCTCGCCGCAGCTGCAGCCGTGGCTGGCCGACCACACCGTGGACGGCGTGATCGTGTTCCCCGAGGCCGGGTTCGTCGAACTGGCCGTGCGCGCGGGCGACGAGGTCGGCTGCGACCTCGTCGAGGAGCTGACCGTCGAGGTCCCGCTGACACTGCCGCCGGTCGGCGGCGTGCACGCGCAGGTCGTCGTCGGCCCGGAAGGGACCGCGGGGACGCGCGAGGTGACCGTCTGGACCCGGCCCGAAGGCGCGGGGGAGCACCCCTGGACGCGGACCGCGGCCGGCCGGCTCGCCCCCGGCGCGCCCGAACCCGCGGTCGACCCGGCGTGGCCGCCCGCGGGCGTGGAGATCGAGCTCGACGGCTTCTACGAGGACTTCGCCGAGGTCGGCGCGGCCTTCCGGGGCCTGCGGTCGGCGTGGCGCTCGGGTGACGACGTCTTCGCGGAGGTGGCGCTGCCGGCCTCCCGCCAGGACGACGCGGCCGCGTTCGGCCTGCACCCGGCGCTGCTCGACGCGGCCCTGCAGGCGGTGACCCTGCTGGACGTCCCGCTCCGCCCGGCGACCGGCTGGACGCGGTTCGCGCTCCACGCCGGCGGCGCGGCGGCCGCGCGCGTCCACCTCCGCCGGGACGGCGACACGATCGCGCTCACCCTGACCGACCCGGCCGGGGCGCCGATCGCGTCCGCGGCAGCCGTGTCGTTCGGGGAAGCCGCCGTCGCGACGGCGCAGGGGCACGACTCGCTGTTCCACCTCGAGTGGACGCCGCTGCCGGAGGTTTCGCCGTCGGGACGGCGGCTCGTCGTGCTGGGCGAGGACGCGACCGACCTGGCCGGGCTGGTGGCCGCGGCGAAGGACGACGGCGTGGCCGTCGTCGGAGTGGACACGAGCGGCGACCCGGTCGCCGCGACCCACCGCGCGACCGCGCAGGTGCTGGACCAGCTGCAGTTCTTCCTCGCCGCCGACGACGTCCAGGTGGTGTTCCGCACCGGTGGCGGTCCGGCGGCCGCGGCCGTGCAGGGCCTGGTCCGGGCGGCGCAGTCGGAGAACCCGGGCCGGTTCGTGCTGGTCGACGGGGACGCGGCCGACGCGGCACTGGCTTCCGGCGAACCTCAGGTCTCGGTGCGCGACGGCGTCCCGCACCGCGCCCGGCTGGTCCGGGCCCCGGCGGCGGACCGGCCGGAGCCCGGCTTCGGCGACCCGGACGGCACGGTGCTCGTCACCGGCGGCACGGGCGGGCTGGGCCGGCTGCTGGCCCGGCACCTGGTGACCCGCCACGGCGTCCGGCACCTGCTGCTGGCCGGCCGGCGGGGCCTCGGCTCCGCGGGCGCCGCGGACCTGGTGAACGAGCTGAAGGGCCTGGGCGCGGACGTCCGCGTCGCGGCGTGCGACACCGCCGACCGCGAAGACGTCGCCGACCTGCTCTCCGGCGTCCCCGAAGGCCACCCGCTGACCGCGGTGGTGCACGCGGCGGGCGTCCTCGACGACGGCGTCGTGGGGTCGCTGACGCGAGCGCGGCTGAAGAAGGTACTGCGCCCCAAGGTGGACGGCGCCTGGCACCTGCACGAGCTGACCCGCGGCCTCGACCTGAGGGCGTTCGTCCTGTACTCGTCGGCGAGCGGCCTGCTCGGCGGCGTCGGCCAGGGCAACTACGCGGCGGCGAACTCGTTCCTGGACGCCTTGGCGGCGTCGAGGCGGGCGGAGGGCCTGCCGGCGGTGTCGCTGGCGTGGGGCCCGTGGGCGCAGGCGGACGGCATGGCGGGCACGCTCGCCGACGTCGACGCCCAGCGCCTGGCGAAGTCCGGCATGCGCCGCTTCACCCCGGAGGAGGGCCTGGCGCTGTTCGACACGGCGGTCGCTTCCCCGGCCGCGATGGTGGTCCCGGTGGGCCTCGACCTGGCGGTGCTGCGCGGCCACATCGTCCCGCCGGTCCTGGGCGACCTGGTCCCGAAGACCCGCCGCACGGCCCGCATCGACGCCGACGGCGTCCGTTCGTTCGTGCCCCGGCTCGGCGAGCTGGCCCCGGACGCGCAGTCCCGCGAGCTGCTGACCCTGGTCCGCGAGCTGGCGGCGAGCGTCCTGGGCCACGGCTCCCCGGCGGCGATCGACCCGGACACGGGCTTCACGGAGATCGGCTTCGATTCCCTGACGGTGGTGGAGCTGCGCAACCGCCTCGGTTACGCGACGGGCCTGACGCTGCCGGCGACGGTCCTGTTCGACCACCCGAACCCGCGGGTGCTGAGCACGCACCTGCTGTCGCTGCTGAGCCCGGAGCCGGTGGACGCGTCCGCGCAGGTGCTGTCGTCGCTGAGCAGCTTCGAGGCACTGGTGGGGGACCCGTCGCTGACCCCGGAGACGGTGGGTTTCGTGACGACCCGCTTGCGTTCGCTGCTGGACCGGCTCGGCGGGGACACCGAGTTCCTGGAGTCCCTGGACTCGGCGAGTGACGGGGAGCTGTTCCGCCTGATCGACTCGGAGCTGGGCGCGGACTGAGGTCGCTGACGGCCCTTTCATGACGTCCACCCGGTGGCGCGCGCTGAACCCCGGCCGGGCACGAAAAACCGGGCCGGGGGAAGGGATCCCCGGCTCGGTTCGAGTGGAAATCAGGCAGCCACGGCCTGGAAGGTGCGCGGGTTCCACTGCACCGTCAGCGCGGTCAGTCCGATGATCGCCACCGCTTCATGACGTCCGCCGGCGGTCGGTCGTGCCCGAGGTGTCATCCGCGACCTCGCTCGGTGGCGTGCGCTGAACCCCGGCCGGGCACGAAAAAACCGGGCCGGGGGAAGGGATCCCCCGGCCCGGTCGGCAGAGCCGGATCAGGCAGCCACGGCCTGGAAGGTGCGCGAGTTCCACCGCACCGCCAGCGCGGTCAGCCCGATGATCACCACCGCGCCCACCAGGGTCGGCACCACCGGCAGTGTCTCCCGGAAGCTCGCCCGGCTGATGTCCACCACGTACGCCAGCGGGTTGAACCGCGACAGCACGTACAGCCACATCGGGGCGCGGTCCGGGGTGATCGGCAGCAGGATGCCCGACAGCAGCGTCAGCGGCAGGATCACGATGTTGACGATCGACGAGAACGTGTCCTCGTTGCGCAGCTTCAGCACGATCGCGTTCGCGCAGCACGCGATCGTCAACGCCGTCAGCGCCGTGATCACCAGCACCAGGACCACGCCCACCGCGCTCACCGCCACGCCGAACACCAGGCTCGCCAGCAACAGGATGATCACACCCTGCAGCAGCGACAGCGTCACCGACGGCAGGGCCTGGCCGAGGCTCAGCGCCGTGCGGCTCACCGGGGTCACGCGCAGCCGGTCGACCGCGCCCGCCTTGATGCCCGACAGCAGGACGAAGCCGCAGTAGACGCCGTTGGTCGCCGCGATCTGGATGATCAGCGCCGGGGTCAGGTCCACCCAGGACGTCTGGGCCGCGACGCCCGGTGTCTTGCTGACCAGCACCGCCAGCAGCGGCCCGCACAGCACCAGGTACAGCACCGGCTGGATCATGCCCATCACCAGGTACGGCTTGTTGCGCAGCAGCACCGCGATTTCGCTGCGGTACACCAGGATCGCTTCACGCAGCATCGGTCGCCTCCTTGACGGGCTCGCGCAGGCCCCGGCCGGTCAGGGCGAAGAACACGTCGTCGAGCGTCGGGCGCTGGACGCGCAGCGCCACCAGCGGGATGTCGTGCTGGTCGAGGGCCCGCACCAGCGGCGAGAGCACCTCTTCGCTCTGCGCGACCTGGAACCGCAGGGTCGCGTCCTCGCGGCGCAGGCCGCGGATCCCGGGCAGGCCGCCGAGCAGCAGTTCCGCGTGGTCCGCGCGTTCCGGCGGCACCGTCACCTCGACGCCGTCGCCGAGCAGGCGGGACTTGAGCGCCTCCGGGGTGTCCTCGGCGACGATCACGCCGTCGTCGATCACCTGGATCCGGTCGGCCAGCGCGTCGGCCTCGTCGAGGTAGTGCGTCGAGAGGAACACCGTCACGCCCTGCTCGTCGCGCAGCCGCCGGATGTGGCTCCAGAGGTGGGCGCGGCTCTGCGGGTCGAGGCCGGTGGTCGGCTCGTCGAGGAACAGCACCACCGGCAGGTGCACCATGCCCAGCGCCAGGTCGAGCCGCCGCCGCTGGCCGCCCGACATCGCCGACGTCAGCCGGTCTTCCAGGCCGGTCAGGCCGAGCTGCCCCGAGACCTCGCGGACGCGCTCGGCGGCGTCGGTCTTGTTGAGCCCGTAGAGCCGGGCCTGCAGCATGAGCTCTTCGCGGACCTTGCGCTCGTCGACCGTGCCGCCGCCCTGGGCGACGTACCCGATGTGCCGCCGCACGCGCTTCTGCTCGGTGAGCAAGTCGGCGCCGGCGATCCGGGCGGTCCCGGCGGTCGGGCGCAGCAATGTCGTGAGCATGCGCATGGTCGTGGTCTTGCCGGCGCCGTTCGGGCCGAGGAAGGCGACGATCTCGCCGGCCTCGACCCGCAGGTCGACCCCGCGGACCGCGGCGACCTCCCGGCCGTCGGCGGTGAAGGTGCGGGCCAGGCCCGCGGCCTCGATCACCGGGCCGGCTCGGTCGCGGCCGGCGTCCCGGCGGCCAGCGCGAGCACCGCGTCGACGGCACCCTCGCGCCCGCGGCCCGGCTCGTGCTGCAGCCGTCCCATTTCCCGCGCCCGCCGGGTGAAGGACGGGTTCTCCAGGACCTCGGTCAGCTTCGCGGCGACGTCGTCGACGTCGATGCCGTGCGAGGACTCGACGACGAGGCCGACGCCGGTGTCCCGCGCGCGGACGGCCTGGTCGTAGCCGTCGACGAACAGCGGGCGCAGCAGCAGCGGCTTGCCGAAGTAGAGGCTCTCGATGTAGCCGTTGCCGCCGCCGTGGGTGAAGTGCGCGCGCACGTGCGGGTGGGCGAGGACGTCGAGCTGCGAGGGCAGCCACTTCTCGGCCCGCAGGTTCGACGGCAGTTCGTCGGACGGCGGCAGCAGGTGCCACGACTGGGCCGGCAGCCGCCAGAGCACGGCGTGCTTGCCCTCGAGGCGCCGCGCGACCTCGACCAGGCCCTTGATCTCGGCCTCGCTCATCCGCACGACCGTGCCGAACCCGATGTAGACGACCGATTCGTGCCGGTCGAGCCAGCCCTTGACGTCCTGCTCGTCCGGCAGTTCCGGCAGCGGCGGCACGATCGCGCCGAGCATCCGGAAGTGCGCCGGGATGTCGACCGGGTATTCGAGTTCGGCGAGCGAGTAGACCAGCACGAGCGCGGCTTCGTCGATCCGGGACGTGTACTTGGCGGCGAGCCGCGAGACGCCGAGCTCCTTGTTGGACTTGACGTACTCGACGACCCGCTTGCGCAGCAGGGAATCGGTGAAGTACAGCGCCTTGCGGCGGAACCCGAACCACGCGTTCGCCAGGCGCTGCCCGGCGGTCATTTCCAGCGGCAGCCCGGAGTGCGGGACGGGGAAGCCCGGCGGCAGCTTCGTCAGGTGGTTGCTCACCGAGAAGGGCACGCTCACGACGTGCGGGATCTGCTGCGTCACGGCCAGCTCGAACCCGGCGTGCAGCAGCGAGTCGATCACCATCGTGGCCGGCTCGACCTCACGCACGATCTCGGTGAGCGCGCGGTAGGCCTGGTCGCGGAAGCGGGTGTCGAAGGTGTGGCGCATCAGCGCTTTGTGCGCCTTCCAGCGGGACTTCTGGGTGACCGCGTGGTAGGTCTCGTCGTCCCACTCCCCAGAGGACAGCTCCGGGATCGGCGCCCCGAGCGACCGGAATGCGATCCGGCTGCCGGAGCCGTCGGCCCCGATGGCCTCGACCTCGGCGCGGCGGTTGTCGAAGGTGGCGAAGTAGACGTCGGGGACCCCGCGCCGGGAGAGTTCCGCCGCCAGCACGAGCAGGGAGTTGACCAGCCCGCTGTCGGGTGAGCTGACGAACAGGATCGGACGCCGTTCTCGGCTCATGGAGAAGCACCTTTCCTCGGCGGGAGCACACGGCCGCCGCGACCGTAACAACGGCTTTTCCGTGAATCACCTACATTCCGCTGGAGTTCCGGGGGCCGGCGGGCGGGTGCGAAGACTAAGGGTTTGCGGGCGCCGGACGCGGTTGACTCGGCCGATGCGGAAACCGGACCCGCGGTGCCGCGAGTCCCGGCCGGACGACACCGAGAGGCGAGGATGGCCAGCGAGAGCCAGCTGCGTGACTACCTCAAGCGCGTCACCGCCGACCTGCACCGGTCGCGTCAGCGCGTGCGGGAGATGGAAGCCGCCGCCGTGGAGCCGGTGGCCGTCGTCGGGATCGGGTGCCGGTTCCCCGGCGGGGTCGCGACGCCGGACCAGCTGTGGGACCTCCTCGACGGCGGCACCGACGCGATCGGGCCGCTGCCCGCCGACCGCGGGTGGTCCGCGCTGCTGGCCGGCGTGGACCGCAGCACGATCAGCCTCGGGGACGTCGACGCGTGGCGCGGCGGCTTCGTCGACGGCGCGGACCGGTTCGACGCCGGCTTCTTCCGCGTCTCGCCGCGCGAGGCCCTCGCGATGGACCCGCAGCAGCGGCTCCTGCTCGAAGTGACCTGGGAAGCCCTCGAACGCGCCCGGATCGTGCCCGCGAGCCTGCGCGGCAGCCGCACCGGCGTGTTCGTCGGCACCAACGGCCAGAGCTACGGCAAGCTCCTCGCCGCGTCCGGCGAGACCGTCGAAGGCCACGCCGGCACCGGCACCACCGCGGCCGTGCTCTCCGGCCGCATCGCCTACTCCTTCGGCTTCGAGGGCCCGTCGGCCACCGTCGACACCGCGTGTTCGTCCTCTTTGGTCGCCGCGCACTGGGCCACGCAGGCGCTGCGCTCGGGCGAGTGCTCCCTCGCGCTCGCCGGCGGTGTCACGGTCATGGCGACCCCCGAGGCGTTCGCCGAGTTCAGCAAGCAGGGCGGCCTCGCGCCGGACGGGCGCTGCAAGGCGTTCGCCGACGGCGCGGACGGCGTCGGCTGGGCCGAAGGCGCCGGGATCCTCGTCCTGGAAAGGCTTTCCGACGCCCGGCGCCACGGCCACCCCGTCCTCGCCCTCCTCCGCGGTACGGCGGTGAACTCCGACGGCGCCAGCAGCGGCCTGACCGTCCCCCACGGACCCTCGCAGCAGCGGGTGATCCAGGCCGCGCTCGCCGCGTCCGGACTGTCCACAAAGGACATCGACGTCGTCGAGGCGCACGGCACCGGTACCCGGCTCGGCGACCCGATCGAAGCGCAGGCCCTGCTGGCCACCTACGGCCGCGACCGCGAGCACGACCTGCTGATCGGCTCGGTCAAGTCGAACTTCGGGCACACGCAGGCCGCGGCCGGCGTCGCCGGGATCATCAAGGCCATCCTGGCCATCCAACACGGCGAAGTACCGCGCACCCTGCACGCCGACCGGCTTTCGTCCGAAGTGGACTGGCAAGCCGGCGCCGTCCGGCCGGTGACCGAAGCGGCAGCCTGGCCGGAGACCGGCCGCCCGCGTCGCGCCGCCGTGTCGTCCTTCGGGGTCAGCGGCACCAACGCGCACACGATCATCGAGCAGGCCCCCGAACCCGAGCCTGCCGGACGCGGGCCGCGCGCCGCCGGGCCGGTGCCGTGGTTCGTCTCCGCCCGCTCGGAACCCGCGCTGCGCGCCCAGGCCGAAGCACTGCTGGCCGCCACCACCGACGACGCCGGCGCGGCCGACGTCGCCTGGTCGACAGCGGTCACCCGCACGGCCTTCGAACACCGCCTCGCGGTCACCGGGCCGGACACCGCGGCCCTGCGCGACGGCCTGCGTTCCTGGCTCGAGCAGGGTGCCGCCGCGAACGTGACCACCGGGACCGCGTCGCGCGGCGAAACCGCGTTCCTCTTCTCCGGCCAAGGCGCACAGCGGATCGGGATGGGCACGCGGCTCGCCGAGGTGTACCCGGTCTTCGCCGAGGCATTCGCGGAGATCGCCGGACGCCTGGGCGTGGTCACCGACGACCGTCTTGATCGGACCGAGCACGCCCAGCCCGCGTTGTTCGCCTACGAAGTCGCCCTGTTCCGGCTGCTGGAATCGTGGGGCGCGCACCCGGCGTTCCTGGCCGGGCACTCGGTCGGGGAGATCGCGGCCGCGCACGTCGCCGGGGTGCTGTCGCTCGACGACGCCTGCACCCTCGTCTCCGCCCGCGCGAAGCTGATGGGCGCGCTGCCCGAAGGCGGCGCGATGATCTCGGTCCGGGCGTCCGAAACGGACATCGACGCCGGGGACGTCGACATCGCCGCCGTGAACGGCCCGGAGTCGGTGGTGCTTTCCGGCCCCGAAGACGCGGTCACCGCCGTGGCGGCGCGGTTCCCCGGCGCCCGGCGGCTCAAGGTGTCCCACGCGTTCCACTCGCGCCTGATGGACCCGATGCTCGACGACTTCCGCGCGGTGGTCGCGAAACTCTCCTTCGCCGCGCCGCGGATCCCGGTGATCGCAGGCGGGGACGTCACCGATCCCGAGTACTGGGTCCGGCAGGTCCGCGACACCGTCCGCTTCGGCGACGCGGTCACCCGGCTCAGCGAGTCCGGCGTGACGCGGTTCGCCGAGCTGGGCCCGTCAGCTGTCCTTTCCGGACTGGTCACCGGCGCGATCCCCCTCGCGCGCAAGGACCAGGACGAGGACGCCGCCCTGATCGCCGGGCTCGCCGCGCTGCACGTCGCTGGTGGGACCGTCGACTGGGCGGCCGTGCACCCCGGTGCCCGTCCGGTCGACTTGCCCACCTACGCCTTCCAGCGCGAGCGCTACTGGCCCACGCTCACCCCGCGCACCGGCGACGCGGCCGGCCTCGGTCTCACCCCGGTGCGGCACCCGCTGCTCGGCGCCGCCCTCGACGTCGCCGCGAGCACCGAGACCGTGCTCACCGGCACCGTGTCCCCGGCCACCCAGCCGTGGCTCGCCGGCCGGACCTCGTTCCCCGGCACGGGCTTCCTCGAACTCGCCCTGCGCGCGGCCCGCAACCTCGGCTGCCCGGAGCTCGCCGAGTTCACCCTCACCGCACCGCTCGCCCTGGCCCCGAAGGACGTCGTCGCGCTGCAGGTCCGCGTCGGCCCCCCGGACACCGACGGCCGCCGCCCGGTCGACGTGCACTCCGCGAACGCCGCACTTTCACGTGAAAGTGCGCACCAGGGGGCCGCACTTTCACGTGAAAGTGCGGACTCCGGGGCGGGCTGGACGCACCACGCCAGTGGCGTTCTGGCTGCGGCCGCCGGTCCGGAACCCGCTGTGCTGTCCGAGGGTGCGTACCTGACCGATGTCACCCTCGACGGCGACGCGGGTGCGTTCGACCTCCACCCGCTCCTGCTCGCCGAAGCCCTCCGAGCCTGCGGCGCGGAAGCTGTTTCCTGGCGCGGGGTCTCGCTGCACGCGCGGGGGCTGGCCCGGCTGCGGCTGCGCGTCGCCCCGCTCGGGGAGACGACCGTCAGCCTCGCGCTGCTCGACTCCGCGGACCGGCCGGTGTTCGTCGCCGCCGAGGTCGGGTTCGGCAGCGCCGTCACCGAGATCGAAGCCGCGCCGGCCACCCCCGTGCGCGTCCCGGCGAGCCCGGTGGCCGGCGACTGGGCCGCGCTCGGCGAGGCCGACCGCGTCCGCGCGGCCGAAGACCTGGTCCGGACCACCGTCGCCGCCGTGCTCGGTCACGGCGACACCGGCGCGGTCGGCACCGGCGACCCGTTCACCGACCTCGGCTTCGACTCGATGATGTCGGTCGAGCTGCGCAACCGGCTCACCACCGCCACCGCCCTCGAGCTGCCGGCCACGCTCGTGTTCGACCACCCGACTCCGGCCGCCGTCGCGCGCCTGCTGCTGGCCGGGCTCTTCGGCGACGACGAACGCGCCGGCCCGGCCCGCCGGACCCGGGCGCGCACCGACGACCCCGTCGTCATCGTCGGGATGAGCTGCCGGTACCCGGGCGGCGTCCGCTCGCCCGATGACCTCTGGACGATGGTCGCGAACGGCCACGACGCGGTCGGCCCGTTCCCGCGCGACCGCGGCTGGGACCTCGCGACGCTCG
This sequence comes from Amycolatopsis sp. cmx-4-83, assembly GCF_046548815.1. NCBI lineage: Bacteria > Bacillati > Actinomycetota > Actinomycetes > Pseudonocardiales > Pseudonocardiaceae > Amycolatopsis > Amycolatopsis sp. cmx-4-83. Next base: position 322,857 of record NZ_JAEBEF010000013.1, read on the forward strand.
CCGCGGGCGCGTCCGCCACCACCTACGGCGGCTTCCTCGACGGCATCGACCGCTTCGACGCCGCGTTCTTCGGCATCTCCCCGCGCGAAGCCCTCGCGATGGACCCGCAGCAGCGGCAGGTCCTGGAGACGTCGTGGGAAGCGCTGGAGGACGCCGGGATCGACCCGCTCGGCCTGCGCGCCACCCCGACCGGCGTGTTCGTCGGCACCAACGGCCAGGACTACGCGAGCGTGCTCGCGGGCAGCGACGCCGACGTCGGCGCGCACGCCGGGCTCGGCAACGCCGCCAGCGCGGTGTCCGGGCGGGTGTCCTATGTGCTCGGTCTCGAAGGCCCGTCGATGACCGTCGACACGGCGTGTTCCTCGTCGCTGGTCGCGCTGCACCTGGCGGCACAGGCCCTGCGGACGGGGGAGTGCGAGCTGGCGCTCGTCGGCGGCGTGCTCGTGATGTCCAGCGCCAACTACTTCCTCGGCACCAGCCAGCAGGGCGGCCTCGCGCCGGACGGGCGCTGCAAGGCGTTCGCCGAAGCCGCCGACGGCACCGGCTGGGCCGAAGGCGTCGGGATGCTCGTCGTGGAACGGCTTTCCGACGCGCGCCGCAACGGGCACGAGGTCCTGGCCGTGGTGCGCGGTTCCGCGGTCAACTCCGACGGCGCGTCCAACGGCATCACCGCCCCCAACGGCCCCTCGCAGCGCCGGGTGATCCGGGCCGCGCTCGCCGACGCCGGACTGTCCACTTCGGACGTCGACGTCGTCGAGGCACACGGCACCGGGACCACGCTGGGCGACCCGATCGAAGCGCAGGCCCTGCTGGCGACCTACGGGCAGGACCGCGAAACACCGTTGCTGCTGGGCTCGTTCAAGTCCAACATCGGCCACACCCAGGCCGCCGCCGGGGTGGGCGGGGTGATCAAGGTCGTGCAGGCGATGCGGCACGGCCTGGTACCGCCGACCCTGCACGTCGACGCGCCCTCGTCGCACGTGGACTGGACGGCCGGGTCGATCGACCTGGTCACCGCGCCGACGCCGTGGCCCGAGGTGGCCCGGCCGCGCCGCGCGGGGGTGTCGGCGTTCGGCGTCAGCGGGACCAACGCGCACGTCGTGCTCGAACAGGCTCCCGAAGCGCCCGCACCCGCCCCAGAACCCCCGTCCGCCGTGGTGCCGTGGGTGCTTTCGGCCCGCAGCCGGACCGCGCTGCACGCCCAGGCCGCCCGCCTGGCCGGGGCCGGGTCGCCGCTCGCCGCCACCGGGCTCGCCCTCGCCACCCGCCGGGCCGCGCTGGAGCACCGCGCGGTCGTCGTCGGGGCCGACGTCGAGGAGATGCGCTCGGCGCTGGCCGGAAACCTCGTCGAAGGTCTCGCGCAGGATGGTGGCACGGCGCTGCTGTGCACCGGCCAGGGTTCGCAGCGGCCCGGCATGGGCCGCGGGCTGTACGACCGCTACCCGGTGTTCCGGGCGGCGTTCGACGAGGTCTGCGCCGAATTCGGCGACGAGCTGCGCGACGTCGTCTTCGGCGAGGACGCCGCTCTGCTGGACACCACCGGCTGGGCGCAGCCGGCGATCTTCGCCGTCGAAGTCGCGCTGCTGCGGCTGCTGGACGAGTGGGGAGTCCGGGCGGACCACCTGGCCGGGCACTCGATCGGCGAGATCGCCGCCGCCCACGCGGCCGGGGTGCTCTCGCTGACGGACGCGTGCACGCTCGTCGCGGCGCGGGCCCGGCTGATGCAGGACCTGCCCGGCGGCGGGGCGATGTTCGCCCTGCGCGCGAGCGCCGCCGACGTCGAGCCGCTGCTCGGCCCGGATGTTGCGCTCGCCGCCGTCAACGGGCCGTCGTCGGTGGTGGTCGCCGGGACCGAAGCCGCCGCGCTCGCGGTGGCCGAGCGGTTCGAGAAGGCCCGGCGGCTCACCGTCAGCCACGCCTTCCACTCGCCGCTGATGGAGCCGATGCTGGAGGACTTCGCCAAGGTCGTCGCCGGCCTCGACCTGCGGGTGCCGAAGCGGTCGCTGATCTCCGCGGTCACCGGGCGGCCGGAACGCGAGCTGTTCGCCACGGCCGAGTACTGGGTGGACCACGTGCGCCGGACCGTCCGCTTCGGCGACGTCGTCGCGGACCTGGCCGGGCGCGGGGTGACGCGGTTCGTCGAGGTCGGCCCGGACGCCGTGCTGTGCGGGATGGCCGCCGAGACCGTCGACGCCACGTTCGTGCCGCTGCTGCGAGCGGGCCGCGACGAGGAAACAACGATCGTCACCGCGCTGGGCCGCCTGCACGTCGACGGCCTCGCGATCGACTGGTCCCGGTTCTTCGCCGGGGTGGACGCCCGCGGCGTCCGGCTGCCGGCGTACCCGTTCGACGGCGAGCGGTTCTGGCCGGAGGCCTCGGTCCCGGCCGCGCCGGTCGAGCCCGCGGACGGTTTCTGGGCGGCGCTGGAAGGCACGGACATCCCGGCGCTGGCCGCGGAACTCGGTGCCGACGCCGACGAGCTGGCCCGGGTCCTGCCCGCGCTTTCCGCGCACCGCAAGGGACACGTGGACCGGACCACGACGGACGGCTGGCGCTACCGCGTCGACTGGCAGCCGTTCGCGGGGACGGCCGCGCCGCGCCGCGAGGACTGGCTGATCGCGGTACCCGCGTCGCTCGACGGCGACGAGCGCGTCGAGGTGCTGGTCGACGTGCTGGGCGCGGACACGGTCCGGCTCGTCGTCGACGGCCCCGACCGCGCGAAGCTGGCGGAGCGGATCACGGCGCTGCTGGAGACGTTCCCGAGCCCGGCGGGCGTGTTGTCGTTGCTGGCGCTGGACGAGACACCGGCGCCGGACACGCCATCGGTACCGGGCGGGCTCGCCACGACCGCGGCTTTGGTGCAGGCCCTCGGCGACGCCGGGGTCGACGCGCCGCTGTGGTGCCTGACCACCGGCGCGGTCCGGACCGGTCCCGGGGACGCGGCGGGCAGCCTCGCGCAGGCCGCGGTCTGGGGCCTCGGCCGGGTGGCGGCGATGGAGTACCCCGGCCGATGGGGCGGGCTCATCGACGTGCCGGCGGACTTCGAGCCCCGCGCGCTGACCCGCCTGCCGGCCACGCTCGCGGCGGCGGGGGAGGAGGACCAGATCGCGGTGCGCCCGGACGGCGCACTGGTCCGGCGGCTGGTGCCCGACCCGACCGGAGCCTCCACCGGGCGCCTGGGCGAGGTGCCCGCCGACGGCACGGTGCTCGTGACCGGCGGTACCGGCGCTCTCGGGGGCAAGCTCGCGCACTGGCTCGCCGAGTCCGGTGCAGGCCACATCGTGCTGACCAGCCGCCGCGGGCCCGACGCGCCCGGTGCCCGCGAACTGGCGGACGAGCTGACCGCCGCGGGCGCCCGGGTGACCGTCGCCGCTTGCGATGTCTCCGATCGGGACGCGTTGCGGACCCTCATCGAGGGCCTGCCCGAGGAGTTCCCGCTGCGCGGAGTGGTCCACGCCGCCGGGGTGCTCGACGACTGCGTGGTCGACGCCGTCGACCCGAGCCGGTTCGAAACGGTCCTGCGGCCCAAGACCACCGCCGCCGTGAACCTGCACGAATTGACGAAGGACCTCAGCCTCTTCGTGCTCTTCGCCTCCATCGCCGGCACCGTCGGCGGACCGGGTCAGGGCAGTTACGCCGCCGCGAACGCCGTGCTCGACGCCCTCGCCGAACAGCGGGCCGCCGCCGGGCTGCCCGCGCTGTCGGTCGCCTGGGGTGCCTGGGGCGAGGTCGGCATGGCGGCCGACCCGGCCATCCAGGAACGCATGCGCCGCAGCGGCGCCGCCGCTCTCGCACCCCGACGGGCGCTCCTCGCCCTCGGGGAAGCACTCCGCCGCGGGGACACCTCCGTCACCGTCGCCGACATCGACTGGACGCGGTACGCGCCCGGCATGGCGCTCATGCGGACCACCCACCTCCTCGACGGTGTCCCCACCGCCCGCGCGGCCATCGAAGCCGCCAGGAGAGCACCGGAGACCGCCGAGGAACCGCTGGCCGAACAGCTGGCCGGGATGCCGGAACCCGAGCGCGTCAGCACGCTGTCGAAGGCGGTGCGGTCGGCCGCCGCGATGATCCTCGGGCACGCCTCGGGGGACGCGATCGAGCCCGAGGCGAAGTTCGGGCTGCTCGGCTTCGACTCGCTGAGCGCGGTCGAGTTCCGCAACCTGCTGGCCCGGCGGACTGGGCTGAACCTGCCGCAGGGCCTGGTCTTCGACCACCCGACGCCGCTCGCGCTCGCGCAGTACCTGCGGGCCGAGCTGGTGCCGGCCGACCGGCCCGCGGCCGATCCACTGGACGCCGAGCTGGCCGGCCTGGAACGGGCGATGGCGGCCGGCGGCCTCGACGAAACCCGCCGGGACGCCGTGTCCCGGCGGCTGCACCGTCTGCTCGACGGGCTGCGGCCGGAGCGCACGGACGGCGAAGACGTCTTGGCGGCTTCGGACGACGAAATGTTCGACCTGCTCGGCAAGGAGTTCGGGATCTCGTGAGCACGCAGGATGGGCGAGCGCTGATGGACAACGAAGAGAAGCTCCGGCACTTCCTCAAGCGCGTCACCGTGGAGTTGCAGGAGACGCGCGCGAAGCTGCGGGAGGCCGAGACGGCCGACCAGGAACCGATCGCGATCGTCGGTCTCGGCTGCCGCTTCCCGGGAGGGGCGTCGACGCCGGAAGCGCTCTGGGAGCTGCTTTCCGAGGGGCGCGACGCGATCACGGAGTTCCCCTCCGACCGCGGCTGGGACGTCGACCGGCTGCACGACCCGGATGGCGCCTCCCGCGGCACGTCCTACGTGCGCCACGGCGGGTTCCTGCACGACGCGGGCGACTTCGACCCGGCGTTCTTCGGCATCTCGCCGCGGGAAGCGCTGGTCATGGACCCGCAGCAGCGGCTGATGCTGGAGATCTCGTGGGAGGCGATCGAGCGCGCGGGCATCGACCCGGCGTCGCTGCGCGGCTCGTCGACCGGCGTCTTCACCGGCACGAACTTCCAGGACTACATCCACCTCGCCGCGAGCGCGGCCGAAGGCGCCGAGGACTACCTCTCGACGGCCAACGCGTCCAGCGTGCTGTCGGGCCGGGTCGCCTACGCGCTCGGCCTGGAGGGGCCCGCGATCACCGTCGACACCGCGTGTTCGGCGTCGCTGGTCGCGATGCACCTGGCCGCGCACGCCCTGCGCCGCGGCGACTGCTCGCTGGCCCTGGCCGGCGGCGCGACCGTGATGGCCACCCCGACGTTGTTCATCGCGTTCAGCCGCCAGCGCGGGCTCGCCCCCGACGGCCGCTGCCGCTCGTTCGCCGAGGGCGCCGCCGGCACCGGCTGGGGTGAAGGCGCGGGCGTGCTCGTGCTGGAAAAGCTGTCCGACGCCGAACGCAACGGCCACCGGGTCCTCGCCGTCCTGCGCGGCAGCGCGGTCAACCAGGACGGCGCGTCCAACGGCCTGACCGCACCGAGCAGCCCGGCGCAGGAACGCGTCATCCGCGCGGCGCTCGCGGGCGCCGGGCTCACCCCGGCCGACGTCGACGCCGTCGAGGCGCACGGGACCGGCACCACGCTCGGCGACCCGATCGAGGCCCGCGCGCTGGCCGCCACCTATGGCCGCGACCGCGACGGCGAACCGCTGTGGCTCGGCTCGGTGAAGTCGAACCTGGGGCACACGCAGGCCGCCGCCGGCGTGGCCGGGGTGCTGAAGATGGTCCTCGCGCTGCAGCACGGCGTCCTGCCGGAGACCCTGGGCGTCGACGCGCCGACGTCGGCACTGGACTGGGACGGCAGCGGGCTCGCGCTGGTCACCGGGACGCGGCCGTGGCCGTCGACCGGGCGGCTGCGGCGCGCCGGTGTCTCGTCGTTCGGGCTGAGCGGTACCAACGCGCACGTCATCCTGGAGCAGGCGCCCGCGGTCGAGGCCGCGGCCGAGCCGGCGCCGCGGGTGCCCGGGGTGCTGAACTGGCCGCTGTCCGGCAAGAACGCCGCCGGGCTGCGCGGGCAGGCCGCCCGCCTGTTGTCCTTTGTGGACACGGAACCCGTGCCGCTGGACCTGGCCTACTCGCTGGGTGTTTCGCGGGCCGCGCTGCCGCACCGCGCCGTCGTCACCGGGTCCACTGTGGATGATCTGCGAGCGGGGCTCGCGGCGCTGGCGGACGGGACTTCCGAGGCCGCGGCTTCGGGCGCGGTCGCGTTCCTGTTCACCGGGCAGGGCGCGCAGCGCACCGGGATGGGCCTCGAACTGCGGGCCGCGTTCCCGGTGTTCGCCGAGGCGTGGGACGCTGTGTGCGCCCACCTCGACCCGGCGCTCGCCGACGTCGTGCGCACCGGGACCGGGCTCGACGACACGAAGAACGCCCAAGCCGCGCTGTTCGCGCTGGAGGTCGCGCTCTTCCGGCTCGCCGAGTCGTGGGGGCTGCGGCCGGACTACCTGCTCGGGCACTCCGTCGGCGAGCTGGCCGCGGCGCACGTCGCCGGCGTGTTCTCGCTGGAAGACGCCTGCGCGCTCGTCACCGCCCGCGGCCGGCTCATGCAGGAGCTGCCGGCCGGCGGTGCGATGCTCGCCGCCGAGCTCACCGAAGCCGAAGCCCTCGCCCTGATCACCGGCCCCGAGGTCTCGCTGGCCGCGGTCAACGGGCCGGGCTCCGTGGTGTTCTCCGGGGACGCGGCGGCCATCGACGCCCTCGAAGCCGCGCTGAGCGAGCGCCGGACCAAACGGCTGCGCGTCAGCCACGCCTTCCACTCGGCGCGGATGGAGCCGATGCTCGGCGAGTTCGCCGCCGTCGCGCGCCGGATTTCCTACGGCGAGGCGACGTTGCCGGTCGTCTCGAACCGCACCGGCCGCGTCGCGGCACCGGGCGAGCTGCAGGACCCGGCGTACTGGGTTTCGCACGTGCGGGACACCGTCCGCTTCGGTGACGGCGTGCGGTGGCTGGCCGAGCGGGACGTCACCCGGTTCGTCGAACTGGGCCCCGACGGCGTGCTGTCCGCGATGGCGAGCGGCGCCGGCGACGACGTCAAGTGCGTGCCGCTGCTGCGGGCCGGACGGCCGGAGGAGCAGACCGTCACGGCGGCGGTCGGCGCGCTGCACGTCGCCGGGGTGCCGGTGGACTGGGCCGGGTTCTACGCCGGCACCGGGGCGCGGCTGATCGACCTGCCGACGTACGCCTTCCAGCACGAGCGCTACTGGCCGGCCGCGACCCCGCCGGGCGCGGTGGCGACCGACCCGGGCGGGCTCGGCCTGACCGCGGCCGGGCACCCGCTGCTCGGCGCGGCCACCGGCCTGGCCGACGGCGAGGGCCACCTGTTCACCGGCCGGCTCTCCGCGGCGGCGACGCCGTGGCTCGCCGACCACATCATCATGGGCGCGATCCTGTTGCCCGGCACGGCTTTCCTCGAGCTGGCGATGCGCGCGGGCGACAGCGTCGGCTGCCCGCGCGTCGCCGAGCTGACCCTGGAGGCGCCGCTGGTCCTGCCCGAGCGCGGCGGCGTCCGGCTGCAGCTGCTTGTCGGCGCCCCGGACCACAGTGGACGGCGTCCGTTCACCGTCCACTCGCGACTCGAAGACGAACCCGAGGACACGGCCTGGGAACGGCACGCCGGCGGCGTGCTCGCCCCGGGTGCGGCGGTGCCGGCGCCGGTGGCCTGGCCGCCCGCGGACGCCGAGGAGGTCGACCTCACCGGCTTCTACGACGGCCTGGCCTCGGCCGGGTTCGGCTACGGCCCGGCGTTCCAGGGCCTGGAGCGGGTCTGGCGCCGCGGCACCGAGGTGTTCGCCGAGGTGACGGCTCCGCGCATGGCGGGCGCGACGGACGCGTACGGCCTGCACCCGGCGGTCCTCGACGCGGCCCTGCACGCCTTGGGCGCTGCGGACCGCGGCGAGGACGCGGACCGGCTGCTGCCGTTCGCGTGGACCGGCGTGACGCTGCACGCCCCGGGCGCCTCGGCGCTGCGGGTCCGGATCGACGCGGCCGACCCGGTGTCGGTGGCGATCGAGGTCACCGGCACCGCGGGCGAGCCGGTGGCGTCGGTGGAAGCGCTCGCCCTGCGCCCGGTCGCCGCGGGCACCGGCGCGGGCCGGAAGGCGCGGCACGAGTCGCTGTTCACCGTGGACTGGGTCCCGGTCCCGGCGAGCGCGGCGGCCGGTCCGGTGGACTGGCCGGCGCTCGGGGACGCGACCGGGACGCCCTCCCACGTCGTCTACCGGCCCACCGGCGGGGACACCCCCGAAGCCGTCCGCGAAACCCTGCGCGAAGTCCTCCACACCGTTCAGACCTGGCTCGGCGACGACCGTTTCGCCGGCTCCCACCTCGTCGTCGTCGCCGGTTCCACCGATCTCGCCACCGCCCCGATCTGGGGGCTCCTCGGCTCGGCGCAGGCCGAACAACCCGGCCGCATCACGCTCGTCGACCTCGACGACGACGACCTCCTCGCCGCGGCCGTCGCGCTGGGGGAGCCGAAGGTCGTCGTCCGCGAGGGACGGCTGCACGTCCCGCGGCTCGGCCGCGCCGCCGTCGCGCCCGCGTCGGAAGGCCGCTTCGACGGCACCGTCCTCATCACCGGCGGCCTCGGCGGCCTGGGCACGCACCTCGCCCGGCACCTGGTCGCCGAGCACGGCGCCCGCCGCCTGCTGCTGCTCGGCCGCCGCGGCCCGGACACCCCGGGCGCGGCCGAGCTGATCGCCGAGCTGGGCGTCGAAGCCACCGCGATCGCCTGCGACGTCACCGATCGTGAAGCACTGGCCGCGGTCTTCGCCGAGCACGACGTCACCGCCGTCGTGCACACCGCCGGCGTCCTCGACGACGCCACTTTCGGGGCACTGACGGAAGATCAGCTCGACGCCGTCCTGCGCCCGAAGGTCGACGCCGCCTGGCACCTGCACGAACTGGCCGGGCCCGTCGAGACCTTCGTGCTGTTCTCGTCCGTGGCCGGCGTCTTCGGCGCGGCCGGGCAGGCCAACTACGCCGCCGGCAACGCCTTCCTCGACGCCCTCGCCGCCCACCGGCGCGCGAGCGGCCTGCCCGCGGTCAGCCTCGCCTGGGGCGCGTGGGAGACCGGCATGGCCGGCACCCTCACCGACGCCGACCTCGACCGGATGACCCGGTCCGGCACCCCGCCGCTGGCCCTCGACCAGGGCCTGAGCCTGTTCGACGCCGCCCTCGGCGCGGACGACGCCCTCCTCGCGCCCGTCCGGCTCGACCTCGACACGCTGTCCGCCGCGCCCGAGGTGCCGCCGCTGCTGCGCCGGCTGGTCCGCGGCAGCACCCGCCGCCGGAACCGCGCCGACTCCGGGCTCACCGCCCGGCTCGCCGCGCTGGCCCCGGCCGACCGGCAGCGCGCGCTCGTCGACCTCGTGCGCACGCACGTCGTCGGCCTGCTCGGCTACAGCTCGATCGGCCAGGTCGAGCCCGGGCAGTCCTTTGCGGACCTCGGCTTCGACTCGCTCTCGGCGGTCGAGCTGCGCAACGCCGTCCAGGCCGACACCGGCCTGCGCCTGCCCGCGACGCTCGTCTTCGACTACCCGACCGTCCTCGCCCTCGCCCGCCACCTGCACGACGAACTGGTCGGCACGCTGGAAGCGGTGCAAACTCCCACGCGGACGACCCCGGTCGAGGCCGACCCGGTCGTCATCGTGTCCATGGGCTGCCGCTACCCGGGCGGGATCACTTCGCCCGACGAGCTGTGGGACTTCGTGCTCGGCGACGGCGACGGCGTCTCCCGCTTCCCGGGCGACCGCGGCTGGCCGGTCGACGCCCTCTACCACCCGGACCCCGACCACGCGGGCACCAGCTACACCCGCGAAGGCGGCTTCCTCGACGACGTCGCCGGCTTCGACCCCGGCTTCTTCGGCATCTCGCCGCGCGAGGCGCTGGCCATGGACCCGCAGCAGCGCCAGCTGCTCGAGACGTCGTGGGAAGCCCTGGAACGCGCCGGGATCCGGCCGGAAACCCTGCGCGGCAGCCGCACCGGTGTCTACGCCGGCATCATGTACCACGACTACCTCGGCGCGAACGTCGAGTTCCCGGCCGACTCGCTCGGCTACCTCGGCACCGGCAACGCGGGCAGCGTGCTGTCCGGGCGCCTGTCCTACGTCTTCGGCCTGGAAGGGCCGTCGGTCACCGTCGACACGGCGTGCTCGTCGTCGCTGGTCGCGCTGCACATGGCCGCGACCGCGCTGCAGCGCGGCGAGTGCGAGCTGGCGCTGGCCGGCGGGGTCACCGTGATGGCGACCCCGGGGACGTTCATCGACTTCAGCCGCCAGCGCGGCCTCGCCGCCGACGGCCGCTGCAAGTCCTACGCGGACGCCGCCGACGGCGTCGGCTGGTCCGAAGGCGTCGGTGTCCTCGTCCTGGAACGGCTTTCCGACGCCCGCCGCAACGGCCACCCGGTCCTGGCGGTGGTCCGCGGCTCCGCGGTCAACTCCGACGGCGCGTCCAACGGCCTGACCGCGCCGAACGGCCCGTCGCAGCAGCGCGTGATCCGCCAGGCCCTCACCGCGGCCGGACTGTCCACTTCGGACGTCGACGTCGTCGAAGGCCACGGCACCGGGACGACGCTGGGCGACCCGATCGAAGCGCAGGCGCTGCTGGCCACCTACGGCCAGGACCGCGACGAGTTCCGGCCGCTGCTGCTCGGCTCGATCAAGTCGAACCTGGGCCACACCCAGGCGGCGGCGGGGGTCGCCGGCGTGATCAAGTCCGTCTACGCGCTGCGGTCCGGTGTCGTGCCGAAGACCCTGCACGTCGACACGCCGTCGTCCCATGTGGACTGGACGGCCGGCGACATCGAGCTGGTCACCGCGACCCGGCCGTGGCCGGAGACCGGGCGCCCGCGCCGCGCGGCGGTCTCGTCGTTCGGCATCAGCGGCACCAACGCCCACGTCGTGCTGGAGCAGCCCCCGGCCGCCGAGCCGGAACCCGCTTCCGCCGGGCGGCCCGCGCCGTGGCTGCTGTCGGCCCGCACCCCGGAAGCCCTGCGGGAGCAGGCGAGCCGGCTGCTGGCGTCCGATCCGGGTGACGTCGCCTGGTCCCTGGCCACGACGCGCACCACGTTCGAGCACCGCGCGGTCCTGACCGGCGACACCCTGGCGGCCCTCGCCGCCCTCGCGGACGGCACCGACGCACCCGGGCTCGCGGTCGGCGAAGCGGTGTCCGGCGTCCGGACGGCGTTCCTGTTCACCGGCCAGGGCGCCCAGCGCGCCGGGGCGGGCCGTGAGCTGGCCGAGCGGTTCCCGGTGTTCGCCGCCGCGCTCGACGAGGTCTGCGCGCACTTCGACCCGTCGCTGCGGGAGCGGATGTTCGACGCCGGCGCTTCCCTGGCGCCGACCGACATCGCGCAGCCCGCGCTGTTCGCGATCGAGGTCGCGCTGTACCGGCTCGTGCGCTCCTGGGGCGTCACCCCGGACCTGCTGCTCGGGCATTCGATCGGCGAGCTGGCGGCCGCGCACGTCGCCGGGGTGTTCTCGCTCGAGGACGCCTGCCGGCTGGTCGCCGCGCGCGGCCGGCTGATGGCCGCGCTGCCCGCCGGTGGCGCGATGGTCGCCGTCAACGCGCCCGAAGCCGTCGTGGCGGAAGCACTGGACGACCGGGTGTCGATCGCCGCGGTCAACGGGCCGGAGTCCGTCGTCATCTCGGGCGACGAGGCCGCGGTCACGGAGATCGCCGCCAGGTTCGCCGCGGCCGGGCACCGCACCCGCCGGCTCGACGTGAGCCACGCCTTCCACTCGCCGCTGATGGACCCGATGCTCGACGACTTCCGCGCGGTCGCCGAGACGATCGAGTACGCGCCCGCGGACCTGCCGGTGGTGTCGAACCTGACCGGGGCGGTCGCCGGGGCGGAACTGTCCACAGCGGACTACTGGGTGCGGCACGTCCGCGCCGCCGTCCGGTTCGCCGACGGGATCACGACCCTGCTCGCCGACGGCGTCACGGCGTTCCTGGAGCTCGGCCCGGCCGGGGTGCTCAGCGCGCTGGCCGCGGAAACCCTGCCGCCGGAAGCGATCGCGGTCCCGTGCCTGCGCCGCGACCGCGCCGAGGACGACTCGGTGCTCGACGCGCTGACCGCGTTGCACCTGCACGGGGCCGACGTGAGCTGGGAGTCCTACCTCGACGGTGGCCGCGCGGTCGAGCTGCCGACCTACCCGTTCCAGCACGAGCGGTTCTGGCCGCGCGTGGCCCTGCTGACCGGTGGCACCGGCCTCGACGCCGTCGCCCACCCCCTGCTCGGCGGCGGCATCGAGCTGCCGGAGTCCGGCGGCTTCCTCTACACCGCACGGCTTTCCCTCGCCGCGCACCCGTGGCTGGCCGGGCACCGGATCGCCGGTTCGCTGCTGCTGCCCGGGACCGCGCTGCTGGAGCTCGCGGCCGCGGCCGGCGAGCAGGCCGGGTGCCCGGTCGTCGGCGAGCTGACCCTCGAAGCGCCGCTGGTGGTGGGCGAAGAGACCGGCACGCACGTCCAGATCGCCGTCGGTGCCCCGGGTGAGGACGGCGAGCGGCCGATCTCGATCTACTCCCGCCGGGAAGACGCGCCCGACGAGCTGTGGACCCGCCACGCCGGGGGCACGCTGGGCACGTCCGGCGAGCCCGCGGCACCGGTCACCCGCCCGGCCGACGCGACCGGGATCGACCTCGACGGCCTCTACGACCGGTTCGCCGACCAGGGCTTCGAGTACGGCCCGGCGTTCCGCGGCCTGACCGCCGCCTGGCGCCACGGCGAGGACGTCTACGCCGAAGTCGAACTGCCGGAGGACGAACCCGCCGAGACGTACGGCCTGCACCCGGCGCTGCTCGACGCGTGCCTGCACGCCACCTCGTTCGGCACCACCGTCCGGCCGGGTGCCCTGCCGTTCTCGTGGGCGGGCGTCACCGTGCACGCTTCGGGCGCGACCGCGGTGCGGCTGCGCGTCTCGCCCGCCGGCGACGACGCGGTGTCCCTGCACCTGACCGACCTCGACGGCGAGCCGGTCGCGACCGTGCGTTCGCTGGTGCTGCGGCCCCAGTCCGCGACCCCGGCCGTCGACCGCGACTCGCTGTTCCAGCTCGACTGGACCCCGATCGCCGTCGGCGCGCCCGAAACCGCCGCGGTGTCGGTCGCGGGCGTCGATCCGTTCGGCGTGGCCGCCGTTTTCCCCGCCGCCACCCGGCTTTCCGGACCGCTCGCCGCCGACGGGGGCGTCGTCCTGTGGCCGATCGCCGCCGGCGAGAGCGCCGACGTCGTCCAGGAGACGCACGAACTGACCACGCACGTGCTGGGCCTGCTGCAGGACTGGCTGGCCGCCGAGCGGCCCGCGCGGCTGGTGCTCGTCACCCGGGGCGCGACGACCGGGGCCGATCTGCCCGCGGCCGCCGTCTGGGGCCTGGTCCGCACCGCGCAGGTCGAGCACCCCGGCCGCGTCGCGCTCATCGACCTCGACGGCACCGAAGCCTCCCTGGCCGCGCTGCCGAACGCGCTCACCACCGGCGAACCGCAGCTCACGCTCGTCAACGGCGAACCCCGCGCCGCCCGCCTCACCCGCCCCGACGACGCGGCACTTTCACGTGAAAGTGCCGCTTTGAAACGCAAAGCGGCACTTTCACGTGAAAGTGCCGACCAGGGGGCGTCGCCTTCAGGGGAAAGCGACGGCTGGGATCCGGACGGGACCGTGCTCATCACCGGCGGGACCGGGGGGCTCGGGGGGTTGCTGGCCCGGCACCTGGTCGGCGAGCACGGCGTCCGGCACCTGGTGCTGGTCAGCCGCCGTGGGCCGGCCGCCGAGGGGGCGGCCGAGCTGGCCGCCGACCTCGGCGCGGCCGGTGCCGAGGTCGCCGTGAAGGCGTGCGACATCGCCGACCGCGACGCGCTGCGAGCGCTGCTCGACGACGTCCCGCCCGAGCACCCGCTGACCGCGGTCGTGCAGACCGCCGGCGTCCTCGACGACGGTGTCCTCGGCTCCCTCACGCCCGAACGGCTGGCGACCGTGCTGCGGCCCAAGGTCGACGCGGCCTGGAACCTGCACGAGCTGACCCGCGACCTCCCCCTGGCCGCGTTCGTCTCGTTCTCCTCGGTCGCCGGCACCTTCGGCGGCGCCGGCCAGGCGAACTACGCGGCCGCCAACGCCTTCCTCGACGCGCTCGCCCTGCACCGCACCGCCGACGGCCTCCCGGCGCAGTCGCTGGGCTGGGGCCCGTGGGCCGCGGCGACCGGGATGACCCGGACGCTCAGCGACGCCGACTTCGAGCGGATGGCCCGGCTCGGCATGCCCGTGCTGCAGCCCGAGCAGAGCATCCGCCTGTTCGACCGGGCGCTCACCACCGACCGCGCGGTGCTGCTGCCGGTCCGCCTCGACCTGCCGGTGCTGCGGTCGCAGCCGGAGATCCCGCCGCTGCTGCGCGGCCTCGTCCGCGTCACCGGCCGCAAGCAGGCGGGCCGCGGGTCCGCCGGGCTGCTCCGCCGCCTGGCCGGGCTGACGCCGGAAGAGCGTGCCGAAGCGCTGCTGACGCTGGTGCGCGAGCAGGTCGCGCTGGTGCTCGGGCACGCCGACGCCGCCGCCGTCCCGGCCGCGAAGACGTTCCAGGAGCTGGGTTTCGACTCGCTGACCGCGGTCGACCTGCGCAACAAGCTGACCGCCGCGTCCGGGGTCGCGCTGCCCGCCACCACGGTGTTCGACTACCCGACGGTGACCGCGCTGGCCCGCCACCTCGCCGAGCAGCTGGGCGAAGGCGAAGGCGACGGCGACCGCGTGGACGTCGCGCCGGTCACCGCCGCGGTGGCCGACGAGCCGATCGCGATCGTCGCGATGAGCTGCCGCTACCCGGGTGGCGTCACCACCCCCGAGCAGCTCTGGGAGCTGGTCACCGGCGGCGCCGACGCCATCACCGAGTTCCCGGCCGACCGCGGCTGGGACGTCGACGCGCTCTACGACCCCGACCCCGACCACCCGGGCACGTCCTACACCCGCCACGGCGGCTTCCTGCACGACGCCGCCGAGTTCGACGCCGCCTTCTTCGGGATGAGCCCGCGCGAGGCCGTCGCCACGGACACCCAGCAGCGGCTCCTGCTGGAAGTCTCGTGGGAGGCGTTCGAGCGGGCCGGCATCGACCCGCGCAGCCTGCGCGGCAGCCGCACCGGCGTGTTCGCCGGCGTGATGTACAACGACTACAACAGCCTCGTCGCGGGCGCGGACCTGGAGGCCTACCAGGGCAACGGCAGCGCGGGCAGCGTCGCATCCGGGCGCGTCGCCTACGTGCTCGGGCTGGAAGGCCCGGCGGTCACCGTCGACACGGCGTGTTCGTCGTCGCTGGTGGCGCTGCACTGGGCCGCGCAGGCGCTGCGCTCGGGGGAGTGCTCCCTGGCGCTGGCGGGCGGCGTCACGGTGATGTCCACGCCGGGGACCTTCGTCGGGTTCTCGCGCCAGCGCGGGCTTTCCCCGGACGGCCGCTGCAAGTCCTTCGGCGACGGCGCGGACGGCGTCGGCTGGTCCGAAGGCGCCGGAATGCTGTTGCTGGAGCGGGTTTCCGACGCGAAGCGCAACGGGCACCCGATCCTGGCCGTGGTGCGCGGCAGCGCGGTCAACTCCGACGGCGCGTCCAACGGCCTGACCGCGCCGAACGGCCCGTCGCAGCAACGCGTGATCCGGCAGGCACTTTCCGTCGCCGGACTGTCCACTTCGGACGTCGACGTCGTCGAAGGGCACGGCACCGGGACCACGCTGGGCGACCCGATCGAAGCCCAGGCACTGCTCGCGACCTACGGCCAGGACCGCGAAACCCCGCTGCTGCTCGGTTCGGTGAAGTCGAACATCGGCCACACCCAGGCCGCCGCGGGCGTCGCCGGCGTGATCAAGGTGGTGGCCGCGCTGCGGCAGGGTGTCGTCCCCCCGTCGCTGCACGCCGGGGAGGTGTCCTCGCACGTCGACTGGGCGGCCGGGGACGTCGAGGTCGTCACCGAGAACCGGCCGTGGCCGGAGACCGGCCGCGTGCGCCGCGCCGCGGTGTCGTCGTTCGGCATCAGCGGCACCAACGCGCACACGATCATCGAACAGGCGCCGGAGCCGGTGCTCGCGGACGCGCCGCCGGACGCCGGGGTCGTGCCGTGGCCGGTGTCGGCGACGACGGAACGCGCCCTGCGCGAGCAGGCCGCGCGGCTGGCCGGGTACGACCTCAACCGCGTCGACGCCGGGTACACCCTCGCCACCGGCCGGACCGCGTTCGACCACCGCGCGGTGGTGCTTTCGGAGCACCGCGCGGAACTGTCCGCGGCGCTGGACGCGCTGGCGGCCGGCGAACCGCACCCGGCCGTCGTCACCGGGCGCGTGGCCGAATCGGCCAAGCTCGCCGCGCTGTTCGCCGGTCAGGGCGCGCAACGGCTGGGTATGGGACGCCGGTTGTACGCGCGCCACCCCGTGTTCGCGCAGGCCTGGGACGCGGTCGCCGAGCAGCTGCCCGGCGAGTGGGCCGGGATCGTCTGGGGCGAGAACTCCCGCCGGCTCGCGGACACGGCCGCGGCGCAACCCGCGCTGTTCGCCCTCGAAGTCGCGCTGTACCGGCTCTTCGAGTCGTGGGGCGTGCGGCCGGACTACGTGCTCGGGCACTCGGTCGGCGAGGTCGCGGCCGCGCACGTCGCCGGCGTGCTGACCCTGGCCGACGCGTGCACGCTGGTGCGGGCACGCGCCGAGCTGATGGGCGCGCTGCCTTCCGGCGGAGCGATGGTGTCCGTGCGCGCCACCGCCGCGGAAGTCGAGCCGCTGCTGGGTGACGACGTCGCGATCGCCGCGGTCAACGGGCCGGACGCCGTCGTGCTCGCCGG
The DNA here is from genome assembly GCF_046548815.1 of Amycolatopsis sp. cmx-4-83. NCBI lineage: Bacteria > Bacillati > Actinomycetota > Actinomycetes > Pseudonocardiales > Pseudonocardiaceae > Amycolatopsis > Amycolatopsis sp. cmx-4-83. The sequence goes on from NZ_JAEBEF010000013.1 coordinate 339,618, forward strand.
CGCCGAAGAAGCGGTGCTCGCCGTGGCCGAGCGGTTCGAGAAGCCCAAGCGGCTCACGGTGTCCCACGCGTTCCACTCGCCGCTGATGGACCCGATGCTCGAGGAATTCCGTGCGGTCGCCGAGGAGCTGACGTACTCGGCGCCGCGGATCCCGGTGGTGTCGACGGTCACCGGCGCGCTCGTCACGGACTTCACCGCGGACCACTGGGTGGCCAACGTCCGCCGGACGGTCCGCTTCGCCGACGGCGTGACGGCGCTGCACGAGCACGGCGTGCGCGTGTTCGCCGAGTTCGGCCCGGACGGCGTCCTCTCCGCCATGACGGCCGGCACCCTCGCCGACGCGGTCACGGTCCCCTTGCTGCGCAAGGAAACCCCCGAGCCGCGGGCCGCGCTGGCCGGGCTCGCCGGCCTGCACGTGGTGGGCGCCCGGGTCGACTGGCCCGCGGTGCTGCCGGGTGGCCGGCACGTGGAGCTGCCGACGTACGCGTTCCAGCGCGAACGGTTCTGGCCGCGCGGCGGCGCGACCCCGCGCGGCGACGCGACGGCGGCCGGCCTGGGCGTCGGCGGCCACCCGATGGTCGGCGCCGTGGTGCGCCCGGCCGGGTCGGGCGAGGTGCTGCTGACGAGCCGGCTGTCGGTGTCCGGGCACCCGTGGCTGCGCGGCCACGTCGTCGGGGGCACGGTGGTGCTGCCTGGCACGGTGTTCGCGGAGCTGGCGCTGCGGGCCGGCGACGAAGCCGGGACGCCGTGCCTGGACGACCTCACGCTGGAGGCACCGCTGGTGCTGCCCGAGCGGGGCGGGGTGCAGCTGCAGCTGCGCGTGTCCGCGCCGCGCGAGGACGGGCACCGGACGCTGACCGTCCACTCGCGACCGGAGGACGGCGACGACCTGACGTGGGTCCGGCACGCGACCGGCGTGCTCGGGCCCCAGCGGGCGGCGGCGGCCGCTTTCCCGTGGCCGCCCGCCGCCGAGCCGGTGGATCTTTCGGGTCACTACGAGCGCTTGGCCGACGGCGGCTTGTCCTACGACGGCACGTTCCGCGGCCTGCGGGCGGCGTGGCAAGCGGGCGACGAGGTTTTCGCCGAGGTGGCCCTGCCCACCGGCGACGCGGGGGAGGCGGGCGCGTTCGGCCTGCACCCGGCGCTGTTCGACGCGTGCCTGCACGCGATCGGCCTGCTCGGTGGCGAGGCCGGCTTGCCCTTCGCGTGGGAGGGTGTGCAGCTGCACGCCACCGGCGCGGCTTCGGTCCGGGTGCGGATTTCCCGTGCCGGGCCGGGGGTTTCGCTCGCGATCGCGGACTCGTCGGGAGCGGTGGTCGCCGAGGTGGCCACGCTGCGCCTGCGCGAGCCGGCGGAAGTGCGGCAGGTGAGCCAGGAGAACCTGTACCGCCTCACGTGGACCCCGCTGGCCGTCGAGCCGAAGGATCCGGCCGACGCCGGAGTCCTCGGGGCGAACGAGGTGCTTCCCGGCGCGGCGACCTTCGCCGACCTCGAAGCCGCCGCCACCGCCGCGCCCGGCCTCGTCGTCCTGCCGCTGCTCGACCCGCCCGGCGACGACCCCGCGGCCGCCGCCCTCGACGTCACCACCCGTGTCCTGGACCTCCTCCAGCGCTGGCTCGCCGACGACCGCCTCCGCGAAACCCGCCTGGCCGTCGTCACCCGCGGGGCCACCGACGGCAATCCCGTCGCCGCGGCTGTCTGGGGCCTGGTCCGCTCCGCACAGGCCGAACACCCCGGCCGGCTCGCGCTCGTCGACCTCGACGACACCGGCGACCACCTCGAAGCCGCCCTGGCGGCCGAGGAACCGCAGGTCGCGGTCAGGAACGGCCAGGTGCACGGCGGCCGGCTCGCCCGCGTTGCGGTCCAGTCCGAAGCACGTGAATTCGGCGACCCCGAGGGCACCGTCCTCATCACCGGCGGCACCGGCGGCCTCGGCGCGGTCTTCGCCCGCCACCTCGCCGCCGAGCACGGGATGCGGCGGCTGCTGCTGGTCAGCCGCAGCGGGGGAGACCCCGCCGAAGTCGCCACCCTCGTCGCCGAACTCGCCGCGCACGGCACCGAAGTCACCACCGCCGCCTGCGACGTCGCCGACCGGGACGCGCTGCGGGCCCTCATCGACGGGCTCGAGCACCCGCTGACCGCCGTCGTGCACAGCGCCGGTGTCCTCGACGACGGCGTCCTGGCTTCCCAGACGCCGGACAGCCTCGGCCGCGTCCTCACCCCGAAGGCCGCCGGCGCCTGGAACCTGCACGAACTGACCCGCGACCTCCGGTCGTTCGTCGTGTTCTCCTCGGTCGCCGGCACCGTCGGCACCGCGGGCCAGGCCAACTACGCCGCCGCCAACGCGTTCCTCGACGCCCTGGCGCGGCATCGCCACGCCGAAGGCCTGCCCGCCACCTCGCTCGGCTGGGGTCCGTGGGCGACCGGCAGCGGCATGACCAGCGACCTGTCCGACGCCGACCTCGCCCGGATGGCCCGCGCCGGCACCCCGGCCATCCCCGCCGAACTGGGCACGAGCCTGTTCGACGCCGCGCTCGCCGCGGGCGTCCCCGACGTCGCGCCGGTCCGGCTCGACCTGCCGGTCCTGCGGGCGATGGGCGACGTCCCACCGGTGCTGCGCGGCCTCATCCGCGTCCCGCTCAAGCGGTCCGCGGCGGGTGCCGAAGCGGCCGTCGGGCTGGTCCAGCGGCTCGGCGCGCTCGACGCCGCCGGGCGCACCCGCGCCGTCCGCGAGCTGATCACCACCCAGGTCGCGCAGGTGCTCGGGCACGCCGACGGCGGCGCGATCGACGCCGGCCAGACGTTCCAGCAGCTCGGGTTCGACTCCCTGACCGCCCTCGAACTGCGCAACCGGCTCGACGGCGCGACCGGCGTCCGGCTCGGCGCCACCGCCGTGTTCGACTACCCGACCGTCGCCGCGCTGGGCGAGCACCTCCTGGAGGCGCTGCTCGGCTCCGGCGCGGTCGCCGACGCGGCCCCGACGCCCGCCGCGGTGGCCGGCGACCCGATCGTCATCGTCGGCATGAGCTGCCGCTTCCCGGGCGGCGTGGCGTCGCCCGAGGACCTCTGGCGGCTGCTCACCGAGGAACGCGACGCCATCACGGCGTTCCCGGCCAACCGCGGCTGGGACGTCGCCTCGCTCTACCACCCGGACCCGGACCACCCGGGCACGACCTACACCCGCGAAGGCGGTTTCCTGCACGACGCGGGCGAGTTCGACCCCGAGTTCTTCGGGATGAACCCGCGCGAAGCCCTCGCCACCGACGCCCAGCAGCGCCTCCTGCTGGAGACCGGCTGGGAGGCCGTCGAGCGCGCCGGGATCGACCCGGTGAGCCTGCGCGGCAGCCGCACCGGCGTGTACGTCGGCGTGATGTACAACGACTACGGCCTGACGCTCAACCACCTCGCCGACACCGACGGCTACGAGAGCAACGGCAGCTCCCCGAGCGTCGCCTCGGGCCGCGTCGCCTACACCTTCGGCTTCGAAGGCCCGACGCTGACCGTCGACACGGCGTGCTCGTCGTCGCTGGTCACCCTGCACCTGGCCGCGCAGGCGCTGCGCAGCGGGGAATGCGAGCTGGCACTGGCCGGCGGCGCGACCGTGATGGCCACGCCGGGCACCTTCATCGGCTTCAGCCGCCAGCGCGGGCTCGCCGCGGACGGGCGCTGCAAGGCGTTCTCCGACGACGCCGACGGGCTGGGCTTCGCCGAGGGCGTCGGCATGCTGGTGCTGGAACGGCAGTCCGACGCGATCCGCAACGGCCACGAGATCCTCGCCGTCGTGCGCGGTTCCGCGGTCAACTCCGACGGCGCGTCCAACGGCCTGACCGCGCCGAACGGCCCGTCGCAGCAACGCGTGATCCGCCAGGCCCTCGCCGCGTCCGGACTGTCCACGAAGGACATCGACGCGGTCGAGGCGCACGGCACCGGCACCGCGCTCGGCGACCCGATCGAAGCGCAAGCCCTCATCGCCACCTACGGCCGCGACCGCGGCGCCCCGCTGCCGATCGGCTCGGTCAAGTCCAACATCGGGCACACCCAGGCCGCCGCGGGCGTCGCCGGGATCATCAAGATGGTCCTCGCGATGCGCCACGGCGTGCTGCCCCGGTCGCTGCACACGGAAACGCGATCGTCCCACGTGGATTGGGACGACAGCGGCGTCGAGGTGCTGGCGAACGCCCGCCCGTGGCCGGAAACCGGTCGCGTGCGGCGGGCCGCGGTGTCGTCGTTCGGCATCAGCGGCACCAACGCCCACGCCGTGCTCGAAGCCGGCCCGGCACCGGTGCCCGCGCCCGAACCGGCGCAGCCGCCGTCGATCGTGCCGTGGGTGCTGTCCGGCCGGACCGCCGGCGCCCTGCGCGGCCAGGCCGAACGGCTGCTGACGCACCTCGACGGCCAGGACGTTCCCGCCGTCGGCCGCGCGCTGGCGGGCCGGACCTCGTTCGCGCACCGGGCCGTCGTCGTCGGCGAGGACCGGGCCGGGCTCACCGCCGCGCTCACCGCGGTCGCGGCGGGCGAGGCCGCCCCGGACGTCGTGACCGGCCGGGCGTTCGGCACGCGCACCCCGGCGTTCGTCTTCCCCGGCCAGGGTTCGCAGTGGGCCGGCATGGCCAAGGACCTCCTGGCCGCGTCCCCGGTGTTCGCCGCGACGATGGCCGAGTGCGCCGCCGCGCTGAGCGAGTTCGTCGACTGGTCCCTCTTCGACGTCCTCGACGACGCCGAAGCCCTCGAAGAGGTCGACATCGTCCAGCCCGCGCTGTGGGCGGTGATGGTGTCGCTCGCCGCGCTGTGGCGGGAGTTCGGCGTCGAACCGGCCGCGGTCGCCGGGCATTCGCAGGGCGAGATCGCCGCCGCGTGCGTCGCGGGTGGACTGTCCCTTCAGGACGGTGCCCGGGTGGTCGCGTTGCGCAGCCGCCTGATCCGGCAGAAGCTGGCCCGCACCGGCGTGATGCTGTCGGTGGTGGCGCCGGTCGACGACGTCCGCGCGCTCGTCGGCGACGACGTCTCGATCGCCGCGGTGAACGGGCCCAAGCTGGTCACCGTCTCCGCCGACGAAACCGCCATGGCGAAGCTGGAAAAGCGGCTCTCGGCGGCAGGCATGATGCGCTGGCGCCTGGCCGGGGTGAACTTCGCCGCGCACTCGCCGCAGGTCGAGCTCCTCGAGGACGACCTCCTGGAGCTGCTCGCCCCGGTGTCCCCGCGCAGTTCGGCGGTGCCGTTCTACTCGTCGGTGACCGGCGGGCTGCTCGATACCGCGGAGCTGGACGCCGCGTACTGGTACCGGAACCTGCGCCAGACCGTGCTGTTCGGCGAAGCGGCCGACGCGATGGTGGCCGGCGGCGCGAGCGCGTTCGTCGAACCCAGCCCGAACCCGGTGCTGAAGATGGCCCTCGAACAGACCATGGACCGCACCGGCGAACCCCTGGTGTTCCAGGAAACGCTGCACACCGGCGAAGGAGACTGGCGCCGGGTGGTCACCGCGGTCGCCGGGGCGCACGCCCAGGGCGTCACGATCGACTGGACCGCCTTCTACGAGCGGGCCGGCGTCACGGCGCGGGTGCCGCTGCCGACGTACGCCTTCCAGCGCAAGAACTACTGGCCCGAGCCGGCCCCGCAGGCCGTCTCCGCGGGCGGCGAGAGCACGGCGGACGCGCGGCTGTGGGGCATGGTCGCGGCGACCGACGGCGGGGTACTGGCCTCGGCGCTGGAAGTCGACCGGGCCGCGCTGGACGCCGTCCTGCCCGCGCTGACGTCGTGGCGGGAGAAGCTGCGCACCGAGGCCGCCGTCGACCGCTGGTGGTACCGCATCGACTGGACGCCGCTGAAGCCCCCGGCGGGGGCCGCCGGGCCGGGCCGCTGGCTGGCCGTCGTCCCCGAGGACACCGGCGACTGGGGCACCCGGGTGCTGGGCGCGCTGCCCGGCGACGTCACCGTCGTCACGGTGACCGACCCCGACCCGGCCGCCCTCGCCGCCCGGCTCGGCGAGCTGCCGGGGACGTTCGACGCCGTCGTCTCGCTGCTCGCGCTGAGCACGCGGCCGATCGACGCGGCCCCGACCGCGCCGCCGGGCGTCGTGCTCACCGCGGTGCTGGTCCAGGCCCTCGCCCGGGCCGAGGTCGAAGCCAAGCTGTGGTGCCTGACCCGCGAAGCGCTGCCGGTCGAGGGCAAGCACGCGGCCGTGGACACGGTCGGCCAGGCGGCGGTCTGGGGCTTCGGCCGCACGGTGGCGCTGGAACGCGCGGCGGCCTGGGGTGGCCTGGTCGAGCTGCCCGCCGAACCCGGCGAAGCCGACCTGCGGAACCTGCCGCACGTGCTGGCCGGGCTCGGCGGCGAAGACCAGATCGCCCTGCGCGACGGCCGACTGCTGGGCCGCCGCCTGCGGCGCACCACGGCGGCGGAGACGCCGTCGGTCACCCCGGCGCTGGCCGGGCCGGGCACGGTGCTCATCACCGGCGGCACGGGCGCGCTCGGCGTCGAGACGGCCCGCTGGCTGGCCGACGCCGGCGTCCGGCGGCTGGTGCTGACCAGTCGCCGCGGCCCCGACGCGCCGGGCGCGGCCGAGCTGGCCGAGGAGCTGACCGGGCGCGGGGCCGAGGTGTCGGTGGTGGCGTGCGACGTCGCCGACCGCGCCCAGCTGGCCGCGGTGCTGGCGGCCATCCCGGCGTCGGATCCGCTGCGCGGGGTCGTCCACGCCGCCGGCGTCGCCCAGGACGGCGCCGACGTCGTCGCGCTGACCCTGGAGGAGGTCGAAGGCGTCCTGCGGTCCAAAGTGGAGGGTGCGCGGCACCTGGACGAGCTCGTCGGCGACCGGCAGCTGGACTTCTTCGTGCTGTACTCGTCGGTGTCGGGCATGCTCGGCAGCGGCAAGCTCAGCGCGTACGCGGCCGCGAACGCCTACCTGAACGCGCTGGCCGAGGACCGCGAACGCCGCGGCCTGGTGGGCGTGTCGATCGGCTGGGGCGTGTGGGGCGAGGCCGGCATGGCCCTGCAGGGCGACATGCTCGAACACATGCAGCGCCACGGCCTGGTGCCGCTGGTCCCGGAAGAGGCGATGGTGGCGTTCGGGCGCGCCCTCGGCGTCCGCGGCTCGGTGCTCGCGGCGGACTTCGACTGGAACCGCTTCGCGCAGACGTTCACGCTGCCCCGCGAAAGCCCGCTGCTCAGCGAGCTGCCGGAGGTCCGCCAAGCGCTGTCGGCGGCGGACACCGAACGCGACGCGGTGGTGGCCGAGGCGACCCTGCACGAGGAACTGGCCGGCTTGGACCCGGCGGAGCGGCGCGACGCGCTGCTCGAGCTGGTCCGCACGGTGGCGGCCGAGCTCCTCGGCTACGGCGAACCGGGCGACATCGAGCCGTCCCAGGCGTTCCGCGACATGGGCGTGGACTCCCTGGCCGCGGTCGAGGTCCGCAACGTCCTGGGCGAGCGCACGGGCCTGCGGCTGCCGTCGACCCTGGTGTTCGACCACCCGACGTCCCAGGCGGTGGCGGCCCACCTGCACCGCGAGCTGTTCGGCGCCGAGGACGACGTCCCGGCGTCGGCGGAGGAGGCCAGGGTCCGGAAGTTCCTGGCGTCGGTGTCGTTCGACCAGCTGCGTTCGCTGGGCCTGATGGACCTGCTCTCGGAGGCGGCGGAACGTTCGGAGCGCCCGGGAGCGCCCGGAGGAGTCCCGGGCGGAGGAGGACGGCGACGTGGGCGACATGGACGCGGACGACCTGGTCCGCTTCGTCCTGGGCGGCGACCAGGACTGACCCGCGCCTGACCGAGGCGACCGGAGGCGGCACTTTCCCTACGAAAGTGCCGCCTCCGGCATGCCCCCGATGTGGCGCTCGGGGCGGGGGCAAGTCTGGGGGTTTCCGGGCTGGGCGTGCGGTTGACTCCCCGGCAAGTGGACGTTCGCTCGGCGCCGGTCCGGAGAGGAACGCCGTCGCGGTGGCGTCACCCGGGTAAGAAAACGCTCACCCTGGAGATGTCTATGCCGGCCGGGTCGGATCGAGTCGTCGAAGCACTGCGCGTCGCCGTGCAGGAGAACAAGCAGCTGCGGCGGCAGAACACCACGCTGCTCGCCGCGGCGGCCGAGCCCGTCGCGGTCGTCGCCATGAGCTGCCGGTACCCGGGTGGCGTGCAGTCGCCCGAGGACCTCTGGCAGCTCGTCGCCGACGGGGTGGACGCGGTCACCGGGTTCCCCGAGGGCCGCGGCTGGCCGGAATCGCGGCACCAGGGCGGGTTCCTGCACCGCGCCGGGGACTTCGACCCCGCCTTCTTCGGGATCTCGCCGCGCGAAGCGCTGGCCATGGACCCGCAGCAGCGGATCGTCCTCGAGCTGGCCTGGGAGGCCTTCGAACGCGCGGGCATCGACCCGCGCGAGGTCGAGGGCGGCACCGGCGGGGTCTTCGTCGGGGCCGGGTCCATGGGGTACGGCCGCGGGCTCGCCGCGCTGCCCGACGGCGTCGAGGGCTACCTCGTCACCGGCACCGAATCCTCGGTCATCTCCGGCCGGATCGCCTACTTCTACGGCCTGGAAGGGCCCGCCGTCACCGTCGACACGGCGTGCTCGTCGTCGCTGGTCGCGCTGCACTGGGCCGCCCGCTCGCTGCGGGCCCGTGAGTGCTCCTTCGCCCTCGCCGGCGGCGTCGCCGTGATGGCCACCCCCGGCCTCTACGGCGAGTTCGACCGCCAAGGCGGCCTGGCCTCCGACGGCCGCTGCAAGTCCTTCGCCGAGGCCGCCGACGGTGCCGGGTTCTCCGAAGGCGCCGGGCTCCTGCTGCTGGAACGGCTCTCCGACGCGCGCCGCAACGGCCACGAGGTGCTCGCCGTCATCCGCGGCTCCGCGGTCAACTCCGACGGCGCCTCCAACGGCCTCACCGCGCCCAACGGGCCGTCCCAGCAGCGCGTGATCCGCCAGGCCCTCGAGAACGCCGGGCTGACCACCGACGACATCGACACCGTCGAGGCCCACGGCACCGGCACCGTGCTGGGCGACCCCATCGAAGCCCAGGCGCTGCTGGCCACCTACGGCCGCGAGCGCACGGGCGACCCGCTGTGGCTCGGGTCGTTCAAGTCGAACGTCGGGCACACGCAGTCCGCCGCCGGCGTCGGCGGCGTCATCAAGACCATCCAGGCCATGCGCCACGGCGTCCTCCCGCGGACCCTGCACGTCGACGCGCCGACGTCCCACGTGGACTGGACCGCCGGCCGCGTCTCGCTGCTGACCGAGCCGCGTCCGTGGCCGGACACCGGGAAACCGCGCCGCGCCGCCGTTTCGTCGTTCGGCATCAGCGGCACCAACGCGCACCTGATCCTCGAACAGCCGATCCCCGAACCGGTCGAAGCCGCCGGGCGCCGTGAGCCCGCCGGGTACCTCTGGCCGGTGTCCGGCCGCACCCCGGACGCGCTGCGCGAGCAGGCCGCCCGCCTGCTCGCCCACCTCGACGCCCGCCCGGAGCACACCCCGCTCGACGTCGCGCACTCCCTCGCGAGCACGCGCGTCGCCTTCCCGCACCGGGCCGTCGTCACCGGCGCCGGCCGCGACGAGCTGCTGGCCGCCCTGCACGCGCTCGCCACCTCGGCCGCCGCACCCGGCGTGCACACCGGCTCGGCCGGGCACCCCGGCGCGTCGGCGTTCCTGTTCACCGGCCAGGGTTCCCAGCGCGCCGACATGGGGCGGACACTGGCCTTCCCGGCTTTCGTGCGGGCCCGGGACGAGATCCTCGCGCTGCTCGACCTGCCCGAAGACGCCACTGTGGACGAAACCGGCGTCGCGCAGCCCGCGTTGTTCGCCTTCGAAGTCGCGCTCTTCCGCCTCCTCGAATCCCTGGGCGTGCGCCCGGACTTCGTCGCCGGGCACTCCGTCGGCGAGATCGCCGCGGCCCACGTGGCCGGGGTGCTGTCGCTGGCGGACGCGGTCAAGCTCGTCGAGGCCCGCGGCCGCCTGATGCAGGCGCTGCCCGCCGGGGGCGCGATGGTCGCGATCCAGGCGACCGAGGCCGAGCTCCTCCCGCTGCTCACCGAAGACGTCTCGATCGCCGCCGTCAACGGCCCGGCCGCCGTCGTCGTGTCCGGCGCCGAAGACGCGGTGCTCGCCATCGCCGCGCGGTTCGAGAAGACCAAGCGGCTCACCGTGAGCCACGCGTTCCACTCGCCGCTGATGGACCCGATGCTCGACGACTTCCGCGCGGTGCTGGACACCCTGACCTTCGCCGAGCCCTCGATCCCGGTCGTCGCGGCCGGTGACGTGTCCACTGTGGACTACTGGGTGCGGCACGTGCGCGACGCCGTCCGGTACGCCGACACCGTCGCCGACCTGGTTTCCCGCGGGGTCACCACGTTCCTCGAAGTCGGCCCGGACGCCACGCTCTCGGCGATGACCGCCGAGCTGACCGGCCCGGACAGCGACTGCATCCCCACCGCCCGCCGCGGCCGCGACGAGACCACGACCCTGCTCTCGGCGCTCGCCCGCTGGCAGGTCCGCGGCGGCGGCTTCGACTGGACGGCCTGGCACGAGGGCACCGGCGCCCGCGTCGTCGACCTGCCCACCTACGCCTTCCAGCGCCGCACCTACTGGCTCGACGGCGGCACCGGCGGCGACCTCGGCCAGGTCGGCCTCGACCCGGCCGGGCACCCGCTGCTCGGCGCGGCCGTCGAACTGCCCGAATCCGGCGGCTTCCTGTTCGCCGGCGAGCTGTCCGTGCGCCGGCAGGCCTGGCTCGGCCAGCACGAGATCCTCGGCACCAAACTCCTGCCCGGCACGGCGTTCCTCGAACTGGCCGGCCGCGCGGGGGCGCAGGTCGGCTGCGCCCGCGTCGACGAACTGACGTTCGCCGCGCCGCTCGTGCTGCCCGCCTCCGGTGGCGTGCGCGTGCAGGTCGTCGCCGGTCCGGCCGCCGAAGACGGCAGCCGCTCGGTCAGCGTCTACTCCCAGCAGGACGACACCTGGGTGCGGCACGCCTTCGGCCGCCTCGCCGTCGGCGGCGCACCCGCCGCCGTCCTGCCGGGGGAGTGGCCGCCCGCCGGCGCCGAACCCCTGGACCTGGACGGTTTCTACGAGGGCCTGGCCGGGCAAGGACTCGGCTACGGCCCGGCGTTCCAGGGGCTGCGCGCGGCCTGGCGGCTCGGCGACGAGGTGCTGGCCGAAGTCGCGCTGCCGCCCGAGCACGAGACCGAAGCCGCGTCGTTCGGCCTGCACCCGGCGCTGCTCGACGCCGTCCTGCACGCCTCGGCGCACGTCGAGGGCCGCGAGGGCCTGCCGTTCTCGTGGGCCGGCGTCGGCGTCCAGCCCACGCACGCGACGACCCTGCGCGCCCGGCTCAGCCCGGTGGGGGACAACGCCGTCGCCCTCGCCGTCACCGACCCCGCGGGCACGCCGGTGCTGGCCGCCGACGCGCTGACGTTCCGCCCGGTCGCCGCCGGGGACCTGCGCGCGAGCAGGCACGAGTCGCTGTTCCGTCCCGTGTGGACACCCGCACCCGCGGTTTCCGTCACGCAGCCCGCCGACGATGCGGACTGGGTCGTCCTCGGCACCGGGCTCGGGTTCGCCACCCCGGCGGTCTTCCCCGACCTCGCGACCGTCCGGATCGGCGGGGTCCCCTCCGTCGTCCTCGCCCCGGTGCCGCCGGGCGCGGGCGACGCGGCAGCCGCGCACACGGCCACCTCGTGGGCGCTCGAACTGCTGCAGACCTGGGTCGCCGAGCCGGAGTTCGCCCGGTCGCGCCTGGTCTTCGTCACCTCGCACGCCGTCCCGGCCGCCGAGGGCGACCTCGTCGACCCGGCCGCCGCCGCGGTCTGGGGTCTCGTCCGCTCCGCGCAGGCCGAGCACCCCGATCGGTTCGTGCTCGTCGACGTCGACGAGCCCGAGAGCCTCACCGCGCCACTGCAGCGCGTCCTCGACGCCGGGGAAGCCCAGGCCGCCGTGCGCGACGGCGGGATCGTCCTGCCGCGGCTGGCGCGCCTCCCGGTCGGCGACGGCCCGGCCGCGCACTTCCCCGACGGCGCGACCGTCCTGGTCACCGGCGGCACCGGCGGGCTCGGTGGCCTGGTCGCGAAGCACCTGGTCACCACGCACGGCGTCCGGAAGCTGCTGCTGGCCGGCCGCCGCGGTCCCGGCGCCCCCGGCGCGCCCGAACTCCGCGAGGAGCTGGCCGCGCTCGGCGCCGACGTCACCATCGCCGCGTGCGACGCCGCCGACCGCGACGCCCTCGCCGCGCTGCTGGCCGAGCACCCGGTCGGTGCCGTCGTGCACGCCGCCGGTGTCCTCGACGACGGCGTCGTCGAAACCCTGACGCCCGACCGCATCGCGACCGTGTTCCGCGCGAAGGCCGACGCGGCCTGGAACCTGCACGAGCTGACCGGCGACCTCGGTGCGTTCGTCCTGTTCTCCTCGGCCGCCGGCGTGCTCGGCAGCCCCGGGCAGGCCAACTACGCCGCCGCCAACGCCTTCCTCGACGCGCTCGCCCAGCGCCGGCGGGCCGAGGGCCTGCCCGGCCAGTCCCTGGCCTGGGGTGCCTGGGCCGGCGACGCCGGGATGGCGGCCCGGCTGTCCGACGCCGACCACCGCCGGCTCGCCGCGGCCGGTCTGCCCCCGCTCGACCCGGCCGAAGGCCTGGCGCTGTTCGACGCCGCGCTGGCCGAGGCCGAACCGGCTGTCCTGCCGATGCGCCTGGACGCCGGCGCGCTGCGCGGCCGCCCGGGCGTGCCCGCGCTGCTGCGCTCGCTCGTGCCCGGGGGTGCCGCGCCGGGCACGAGCCGCCCCGCGTCCGCGCTGGCCGACCGGCTCGGTGGGCTCACCGAGGCCGACCGCGCCCGGGCGCTCGAGGACCTGGTGCGCACCGAGGCCGGGCTCGTGCTCGGCTACGCGGCCACCGACACCGTCGACGGCCGGAGCGCGTTCAAGGACCTCGGCTTCGACTCGCTGACCGCCGTCGAACTGCGCAACCGGCTCGACGCGACGACCGGCCTGCGCCTGCCCGCCACGCTCGTCTTCGACTACCCGACCCCGGAAGCGCTCGCCGCGCACCTCGGCCGCGAGCTGTCCGGCGCGGCCGCCGACGAGACCCCGGTGACCGCGCGCCCGGTGTCCGACGACCCGATCGTCATCGTCGGCATGGGCTGCCGCTACCCGGGCGGCGTCGGCTCGCCCGAAGACCTGTGGAACCTGGTCGATTCCGGCGTCGACGCGGTGTCCGGCTTCCCGGTCAACCGCGGCTGGGACGTCGAGAACCTGTACCACCCGGACCCCGACCACCCCGGCACGTCGTACACGCGCCACGGCGGGTTCCTGCACGAGGCGGGCGAGTTCGACCCGGCGTTCTTCGGGATGAGCCCGCGCGAAGCACTGGCCACCGACTCCCAGCAGCGGTTGCTGCTCGAAGTGTCGTGGGAAGCGGTGGAGCGCGCGGGCGTCGACCCGGTGTCGCTGCGCGGCTCCCGGACCGGCGTGTTCGTCGGCGTGATGTACTCCGACTACGGGATGCTGCTGCAGGGCAGCCCGGAAGCCGAGGCCTACCAGGGCAACGGCAGCGCGCCGAGTGTCGCTTCCGGACGGATCGCCTACACGATGGGCCTCGAAGGCCCGACCGTCACCGTCGACACCGCGTGCTCGTCGTCGCTGGTCGCGTTGCACTGGGCGGCGCAGGCGCTGCGGCAGGGGGAGTGCTCGCTGGCGCTGGCCGGCGGTGTCACGGTCATGTCGACGCCCGGCTCGTTCGTCGCCTCCAGCCGCCAGCGCGGCATCGCCGCAGACGGCCGCTGCAAGTCCTTTTCGGACACCGCAGACGGCGTCGGCTGGTCCGAAGGCGCCGGGATCCTGGTCCTGGAACGGATGTCGGACGCCCGCCGCAACGGCCACGAGATCCTCGCCGTGCTGCGCGGGTCCGCCGTCAACTCCGACGGCGCGTCGAACGGCCTCACCGCGCCGAACGGCCCCTCGCAGCAGCGCGTGATCCGCCAGGCCCTCGCCGCGTCCGGACTGTCCACTTCGGACGTCGACGTCGTCGAGGCGCACGGCACCGGGACCACCCTCGGGGACCCGATCGAAGCCCAGGCGCTGCTCGCCACCTACGGCCAGGACCGTTCGACGCCGTTGCTGCTCGGGTCGATCAAGTCGAACATCGGGCACGCGCAGGCCGCGGCCGGGGTCGCCGGGATCATCAAGGTCGTCCAGGCGATGCGCAACGGCACCCTGCCGCGCACGCTGCACGTCACCGAGCCGTCGACGCACGTCGAGTGGGCCGCCGGGAACGTCGAGCTGCTCACCGACGCGCGGCCGTGGCCTGCGGAGGCCGGCCGCCCGCGCCGAGCGGGCGTGTCGTCGTTCGGTATCAGCGGCACCAACGCCCACGCGATCATCGAGGAACCGCCCGTCGTCATCCGCGCCCGGGACGAGGCCGAGCGCGAACTGCCGTGCGTCCCGCTGGTGCTCAGCGGCCGCACGCCGGAAGCCTTGCGCGACCAGGCCGCCCGGCTCCGGGACACCACCGCGGACCTGCTCGACCTCGGGTATTCGCTGGCCACGACGCGCTCGACGTTCGACCACCGCGCCGTCGTCCGCACCACCGAAGGGCTGGCCACGCTCGCCGAGGGCCGTCCGTCGCCGCTGGTCACCACCGGCGAGGCGAAGGGCGCGCCGAAGGTCGCGTTCGTCTTCACCGGCCAGGGTGCGCAGCGGCCCGGGATGACCCGCGGCCTCTACGACAGCTTCCCGGCGTTCGCCACCGCGCTCGACGCCGTGCTCGACCGCCTCGACCCGCAGGTGCGCGAAGTCCTGTGGGGCGACGACGCCGAAGCGTTGTCCCGCACCGGGTTCGCGCAGCCGGCGTTGTTCGCGGTCGAGGTCGCGCTCGTGCGGCTGCTGTCCGCGTGGGGCGTCCGGCCGGACTTCGTCGGCGGCCACTCGGTCGGCGAGATCGCCGCCGCGCACGTCGCCGGGGTGCTGTCCCTGGACGACGCGTGCGCGCTGGTCACGGCCCGCGCGTCGCTGATGCAGGACCTCGAGCCGGGTGGCGCGATGGTCGCCGTCCGCGCCACCGAAGCCGAGGTCGCGCCCCACCTGAGCGACGAAGTGGCGCTCGCCGCGGTCAACGGCCCGGCGTCGGTCGTGCTGTCCGGGGTGGAGTCCGCGGTGCTCGCCGCGGCGGGCCACTTCGCCGACACCAAGCGGCTCACGGTGTCGCACGCGTTCCACTCGCCGCTGATGGACCCGATGCTGCCCGCGTTCCGGGACGCCATCGCCGGGCTCGCCTTCGAAGCGCCCGCCGTGCCGATGGTCGCCGAGGGTGACGTCACCGACCCGGACCGCTGGGTCGCCCACGTCCGGGAACCGGTCCGGTTCGCCGGCACCGCCGAGCAGCTGCGGGAAGCCGGCCTGGTCGTCGAGATCGGCCCGGACGCGGTCCTGTCCGCGATGACCGACGGCATCCCGCTGGCCCGCCGCGGCCGCGACGACGTCGAGACCCTGGTCGGCGCCCTCGGGCAGCTGCACGTGTCCGGCGTCCGGATCGACTGGTCCGCGTTCTTCGCCGGGACCGGCGCCCGCCGGGTGGCCTTGCCCACGTACGCGTTCCAGCACGAGTGGTTCTGGCCCTCCGCCGCGGCCCCCGCCGCGAACACGGCCGACGCGGAGTTCTGGGCCGCTGTCGACCGGGGTGACGCCGCCGGCCTGGCCGCCCGCCTCGACGTCGACGACGCGACCCTCGGGGCGCTCTTGCCCGCGCTGTCGTCGTACCGCCGTTCGCGCCACGAAGAGTCCGTTGTGGACAGATGGCGCTACAAGGCGACCTGGGTCCCGGTCACCGCGGCCCGCCCCGGCACCGGCTCCTGGCTCGTGGTCGTCCCGGCCGCTCTGGCCGACGACCCGTGGGTCACCACGGTCGCCGGGTACTTCGACGGCGAGCCCGTGGTCTTCGACGACACCATCGCCGACCGCCTGCGCGACCGCGAGTTCGACCACGTGCTTTCCCTGCTGGCCCTGGACGAAACCGGCTTCCCGGGCGTCCCGGCCGGGCTCACCGCCACGGCCACCCTGCTGCAGACCCTCGGCGACACGCCGCTGTGGTGCGTGACCCGCGAAGCCGTGGCGGTCGCCCCGGGCGACCCGGTAGCGCGGCCCGCGCAGGCCGCCGTGTGGGGCCTCGGCCGCGCCGCGGCGCTGGAACAGCCGCAGCGCTGGGGCGGTCTCGTCGACCTGCCCGCCGACCTGGACGCCGAAGTGCCGCGACGGCTCGCCGCCGCGCTCACCGGCGCCGACGGAGAAGACCAGCTGGCGATCCGCGCGGCGGGGCTGTTCGGCCGCCGGATCATCGCCGCGTCCCCGACGCGGACCCGCGCCCCCGAGCCCGGCGACGGAACCACCCTCATCACCGGCGGCACCGGCGCCCTCGGCGCCGAAATCGCCCGTCGGCTCGCGAAGACCGGGCGCAGCCTGGTGCTCGTCAGCCGCCGCGGTCCCGATGCCCCCGGCGCGCCCGGACTCCGCGAAGAACTCACCGCCCTCGGCGCCGACGTCACGATCACCGCGTGCGACGTCGCCGACCGGGACGCCCTCGCCGCCGTGCTGGCCGGGATCCCCGACCTCACCGAGGTCGTGCACACCGCCGGCGTCCTCGACGACGGCGTCCTCGAAAGCCTCACCCCCGACCGCTTCGATGCCGGCTACCGCGCCAAGGCCGAAGCCGCGTGGAACCTGCACGAACTGACCGCCGACCTGCGGAACTTCGTCCTGTTCTCGTCCGTCGCGGGCACCTTCGGCTCGGCCGGTCAAGCCGCCTACGGGGCGGCGAACGCCACCCTCGACGCCCTCGCCGAGCACCGTCGTGGCCTCGGCCTGCCCGCGACGTCCATCGCCTGGGGCCCGTGGGCGGGCGGCGGCATGCTCGCCGCCGACGCCACCGTCGCCGACCGGGCTCGCCGCGGCGGCCTGAATCCCCTCGACCCCGAGCGGGCGAGCGCCGCGCTGGAGCGGGCACTGGCCGACACCACCGTCGTCGTCGCCGACATCGACTGGACCCGCTACCCGCACGTCCTGCGCCCGAGCCCGCTGCTCAGCGGCATCCCCGCCGCCGCGCGCGCCGAGGCCCCGCGCGGCGACGAGGAACTGCGCGCCCGGCTCGCCGCCGTCCCCGAGGACGACCGGTTCGACTTCCTGCTCGGACTGCTGCTGGAGCAGGTCGCCCTCGTCCTCGGCCACAGCGGCACCGGGGGAGTGGCCCCCGACCGCGCGTTCCGCGACCTCGGCTTCGACTCGCTCACCGCCGTCGAACTGCGCAACGTCGTCGCGCTGGCGACCGGGCTCGACCTGCCGCCGTCGCTGGTGTTCGACCACCCGACGCCGGAGATCCTCACCCGCCACCTGCTCGGCGAACTCGCCGGCACCCTGGCCGAGACCGCCGCGCCGGCCCGCGCGGCCGCCGACGACGACCCGATCGTCATCGTCGGCATCGGCTGCCGGTTCCCCGGCGGCGTCCGCGGCCCCGAAGACTTCTGGCGCCTGCTCGCGGGCGGCGAAGACGGCATCACCGGCTTCCCCGAAGACCGCGGCTGGGACCTCGCGACCCTCGCCTCGGGCTACGAATACGCGCTCACCGGCGGTTTCCTCGACGGCGTCACCGACTTCGACGCCGACTTCTTCGGCATCTCGCCCCGCGAGGCGATGGCCATGGACCCGCAGCAGCGCCTGCTGCTCGAAGTGTCCTGGGAAGCCCTCGAACGCGCGGGGATCGACCCGGCGACGCTGCACGGCGGCGACACCGGCGTCTTCGTCGGCACCAACGGCCAGGACTACGTGAACCTCCTCGCCACCTCCGGTGAGGACGTCCAGGGCCACTTGGCCACCGGCACCACCGCCAGTGTCCTTTCCGGACGGTTGTCCTACACGCTCGGGCTGGAAGGCCCGTCGGTCACCGTCGACACCGCGTGCTCGTCGTCGATGGTCGCACTGCACTGGGCCGCGCAGGCCCTGCGCCGCGGCGAGTGCACGACCGCGCTCGCCGGCGGCGTCACGATCATGACCACGCCCAGCTCCTTCGCCGAGTTCGCCCGCCAGGGCGGCCTCGCCGCCGACGGCCGCTGCAAGCCCTTCGCCGACGGTGCCGACGGCACCGGCTGGTCCGAAGGCGCCGGCGTCCTCGTCGTCGAGCGGCTTTCGACCGCCCGCGAGCAGGGCCACCCGGTGCTCGCCGTGGTCCGCGGCACCGCCGTCAACTCCGACGGCGCGTCCAACGGCCTCACCGCTCCCAACGGCCCCGCCCAGCAACGCGTGATCCGCCAGGCACTCGCGGACGCCGGACTGTCCACAACGGACGTCGACGCCGTGGAGGCGCACGGCACCGGCACCGTCCTGGGCGACCCGATCGAAGCCCAGGCCCTGCTGGCCACCTACGGCCGCGACCGCGAAGAGCCGCTGTGGCTCGGCGCCGTCAAGTCCAACCTCGGGCACACCCAGGCCGCCGCCGGCGTCGCCGGGATCATCAAGATGGTCCTCGCCCTGCGCCACGGCGAGCTGCCGAAGACCCTGCACGTCGACGAGCCGTCGAGCCGCGTCGACTGGACCGCGGGCGACGTCCGCGTCGTCACCGAGCACCGCGCCTGGCCGGAGTCCGGGCGGCCGCGCCGAGCCGGTGTCTCGTCGTTCGGGCTGTCCGGCACCAACGCGCACGCGATCCTCGAGCAGGCACCGGTTTTCGACGACGTCGTCGCCGACGAGCCGCCGGTCGCGCCGCTGCTGCTGTCCGCGCGCACCCCGCAGGCGCTGTCGGCGCAGGCCGCTCAGCTGCACGCGCTGCTGTCCGACCGCGCGCCCGCCGGCGTCGCCCGGGCGCTCGCCACCACGCGCACGGCGTTCCCGTACCGCGCGGCCCTCGTCGGCGACCCCCTCGGACAACTCGCCGCGCTCGCCGAAACACCCGTCGCGACCCCGGCGCGGACCCGCGCCAGGAGCGCGTTCGTCTTCGCCGGGCAGGGCGCGCAACGGCCGGGCATGGGCGCCGGGCTGTACCGGCGCTTCCCCGTCTTCGCCGAAGCTTTCGACGCTGTGTGCGCGCACCTCGGCGAGGAGCTGCGGGACGTCGTCTTCGCCGAATCCGGCACGCTGCTGGACCGCACCGACCGGACGCAACCGGCGACCTTCGCGCTGGGTGTCGCGCAGTACCGGCTGCTGGAGTCCTTCGGGGTCAAGCCGTCCTGGCTCGCCGGGCACTCGGTCGGCGAGATCGCCGCCGCGCACGTCGCCGGAGTGCTGTCCCTCGAGGACGCGTGCACGCTCGTCGCCGCCCGCGGCCGCCTGATGGCCGCGCTCCCGGCCGGCGGCGCGATGGCCGCGGTCCGTGCCCCCGAAGCCGAAGTCCGCGGCTTCCTCGTGGACGGCGTGACGATCGCCGCGGTCAACGGGCCCGCCGCGGTCGTGGTCGCCGGCCCCGAAGCCGCCGTCACCCGGACCACCGACGCGCTGGCCGCGGCCGGGCACCACGTCCGGCGCCTCGCGGTCAGCCACGCGTTCCACTCGCCGCTGATGGACCCGGTGCTCGACGACTTCGCCGAAGTCCTGGCGGGCCTGGAGTTCGGCGAAGCCCGGCTGCCCATCGTGTCCACCGTGACCGGTGAGCTCGCCGGCCTGAACACGCCGGAGTACTGGGTCGCGCACGTCCGCGAGCCGGTCCGCTTCGCCGACGCCGTGCGCGTGCTCGGCGAGCAGGGTGCCGCCGCCGTCGTCGAACTGGGCCCGGACGGGTCCCTGTCCGCCGCCGCGAGCGAAGTCCTCGGTTCCGACGTCGCCTGCGTCCCGCTGCTGCGCCGCGACCAGGCCGAGGAGACCGCGTTCGTGACGGCGCTGGGCCGCCTGCACGTCGCCGGGGTGCGGGTCGGCTGGCCCGTGTTCTTCGGCCCGGCCGGCGGCCCCGGCCCGGCCCTGCCGACCTACCCGTTCCAACGCGAACGCCACTGGCCGCGCACCTCCGGCGCGGTTCCCGGCGACCTCGGTTCCGTGGGTCTCGACGCCGCCCGGCACCCGCTGCTCGGCGCGGGCGTCGAACTCCCGGACTCCGGCGGGTTCCTGTTCACCGCCCAGCTTTCGCTGCGCACGCAGCCGTGGCTGGCCGACCACTTCGTGCTCGGCGCGGCCCTGCTGCCCGGCACCGCCTACCTCGACCTCGCGATTCGCGCCGCCGACCGGGCGGGCTGCGACCGCGTCGACGAGCTGACCCTCGAAGTCCCGCTGGTCCTGCCGCCCGGGAGCGCGGTCCGGCTGCAGGTCGTCGTCGGCCCGGCCGGTCCCGCGGGCGAGCGCGCCCTGGCCGTGTACTCCAGCCCGGCCGGGGGCGGCGAGCAGCCGTGGACGCGGCACGCGAGCGGCCGCCTCGGCACCGGCACGGCCACTCCGGACGACTCGGCCGCCTGGCCGCCGCCGGAAGCCGAAGCCGTTGCCCTGGAAGGGTTCTACGAGCGGCTCGCCTCGGGCGGGTTCGGCTACGGGCCGCTGTTCCGCGGGCTCAAGGCTGTCTGGCGCACCCCCGAGGCGGTGTACGCCGACGTCGTGCTGCCGGAAGAGGCCGAGCGGGACGCGGCCGCGTTCGGGCTGCACCCGGCGCTGCTGGACGCGGTCCTGCACGCCGCCGAACACGCCGGGCTGACCGAGGTGGACGGGGGACGGCTCCCGTTCGCCTGGAGCGGCGTCACGCTGCACGCGGGTGGCGCGGCGGTCGTGCGGGCCAAGCTGACCCGCCTCGGCGAGGACTCCGTCGCCATCGAGCTGCGCGACGCGGCCGGCGACCCGGTCGCGTCGGTCGGCTCGCTCGTGCTGCGGCCCGCCGCCCCGGCCCGGACCCAGCCCGTCGACTCGCTCTACCACCTGGACTGGGTCCCGGTCCCGCGGCCGGCCGGGGAAGCCGAGTTCGTCGTCCACCACGTCACGACGGGCGACCCCGATCTCGGCGGGGTGCGCGCCGCGGCCGCCGACGCGCTCGCCGTGCTGCAGTCCGCGGAGGACTCCCGGCTGGTGTTCGTCACGTCCGGAATGGACGATCCCGCCGCCGCGGCCGTCTGGGGCCTCGTGCGCTCGGCGCAGCGCGAACACCCGGGCCGGTTCTTCCTGTCCGATGTGGACGATCACCCCGAGTCCCTCGCCGCGCTGCCCGCCGTCGTGGCGTCCGGCGAACCGCAGACGATCGTGCGCGGCGGCGAGATCAGCGTCGCCCGGATCGCCCGCGTGCCCTACACCGACGACGTCGTCCCGCCGAGGTGGGACGAGGGCACCGTGCTGATCACCGGCGGCACCGGCGGGCTCGGCGCCACGCTCGCCCGCCACCTCGTGACCACCCACGGCGCCCGGCGGCTCCTGCTGGTCAGCCGCCGCGGTCCCGACGCCCCCGGCGCGGACGAGCTGGTCGCCGACCTGACCGCGGCCGGTGCCGAGGTCGACGTCGTGGCGGCCGACGTCGCCGACCGCGCCGAACTGGCCCGCGTGCTGGACGGCGCCGACCTGTCCGCCGTCGTGCACACCGCCGGTGTCCTCGACGACGGCGTCCTCGGCTCGCTCACCCCCGAGCGGCTCGACACCGTGCTGGCGCCCAAGTTCGACGCCGCCTGGCACCTCGACGAGCTGACCCGCCACCTCGACCTGGCCGCGTTCGTCGTCTACTCCTCGGTCGCGGGCACCTTCGGCGCGGCCGGGCAGGCCAACTACTCCGCGGCCAACGCGGCCGCCGACGCGCTCGTCCGGCGCCGCCGGGCCCGCGGGCAGCAGGCGCTTTCCCTCGGCTGGGGCGCGTGGTCGCGGGCCGGCGGCATGACCGCCACCCTCACCGACGCCGACCTGCGGCGGATGGCCGCCACCGGCATGCCCGCGCTCGAGCCGGACCACGCCCTCGCACTGTTCGACGCGGCCTGCGCCGCCGGCCTCGACACCGTCCTGCCGGTCCGCCTCGACTTCGCCGCGCTCAGCACGCAGCCCGAGGTCACGCACCTGCTGCGCGGCCTGGTCCGCACCCCCGTCCGGCAGGCGGCGGCCCACCTGCCGCGCCTGGACGGCCCGCTCCTCGGCCTCACCGGGGCCGAGCGGTCCCGCGCGGTGCTCGACCTCGTCCGCGCGCAGGTCGCCGCGGTGCTCGGGCACACCGGCACCGCGGGGGTCGCCGCCGACCGGCCGTTCCGCGAGCTGGGCTTCGACTCGCTCACCGCGGTCGAGCTGCGCAACCGGCTCGACGCGGCGACCGGGCTGCGGCTGCCCGCCACCCTCACGTTCGACTACCCGACCCCGGCCGAGCTGGCCGCGTTCCTGCTCGGCGAGGTCGACGTCCCCGAGCCGGTCACCCCGGCGGCCGCGGTGGACGGCGACCCGATCGTCATCGTCGGCATGGGCTGCCGCTACCCCGGCGGCGTCGGCTCGCCGGAAGACCTCTGGACCCTCGTCGAGCAGGGCGTGGACGCGGTCACCGACTTCCCGGCCAACCGCGGCTGGGACGTCGACGGCCTCTACCACCCGGACCCCGACCACCCGGGCACGTCGTACACGCGCAGCGGCGGTTTCCTGCACGAGGCCGGCGAATTCGACCCGGCGTTCTTCGGGATGAGCCCCCGCGAGGCCCTCGCGACCGACTCCCAGCAGCGGCTGCTGCTGGAGGTCTCCTGGGAAGCCGTCGAGCGGACCGGCGTCGACCCGCGCTCGCTGCGCGGCTCCCGCACCGGCGTGTTCGTCGGCGTCATGTACTCCGACTACGGCCTGCTGCTGCAGGGCAGCCCGGACACCGAGGGCTACCAGGGCAACGGCAGCGCCCCGAGCGTCGCCTCCGGCCGCGTCGCCTACGCGTTCGGGCTGGAAGGCCCGACGCTGACCGTCGACACGGCGTGCTCGTCCTCGCTCGTCGCCCTGCACCTGGCGGCCCGTGCCCTGCAGAACGGGGAGTGCTCGCTCGCGCTCGCCGGCGGCGTCACGGTGATGTCCACGCCCAGCACGTTCATCGGCTTCAGCCGCCAGCGCGGCCTGTCCGCCGACGGCCGCTGCAAGTCCTTTTCGGACACCGCCGACGGCGTCGGCTGGTCCGAAGGCGCCGGGATCCTCGTGCTGGAACGGATGTCCGACGCGAAGCGCAACGGCCACGAGATCCTCGCCGTGGTCCGCGGCAGCGCGGTGAACTCCGACGGCGCGTCCAACGGCCTCACGGCACCGAACGGGCCGGCCCAGCAACGCGTGATCCGCCAGGCGCTCGCCGCGTCCGGACTGTCCACTGAGGACATCGACGTCGTCGAGGCGCACGGCACCGGCACCACCCTCGGCGACCCGATCGAAGCCCAGGCGCTGCTGGCCACCTACGGCCGCGACCGGGAAACCCCGCTGCTGCTCGGGTCGATCAAGTCGAACCTCGGCCACACCCAGGCCGCCTCCGGCGTCGCCGGGATCATCAAGATGGTGCAGGCCATGCGGACCGGCACCGTGCCGCGCACCCTGCACGTCACCGAGCCGTCCACGCACGTCGACTGGTCGGGCGGCGCGATCGAGCTGCTCACCGAACCGCGGGCCTGGCCCGACCACGGCCGCCCGCGCCGCGCCGCGGTGTCGTCGTTCGGCATCAGCGGCACCAACGCCCACACCGTGCTCGAAGCGCCGCCGGTCGTCCCGGAGCCGCCGCGAGCGGAGCCGGCGCCGTCGCTGGTGGCCTGGCCGCTGTCCGGCCGCACGCCGGAAGCGTTGCGGGAGCAGGCTTCCCGGCTGCTCGCGCACCTCGCCGGGCACCGCGACGCGAGCGCGGCCGACATCGGCTTCGCGCTGGCCACCACCCGGACGCAGTTCACCGAACGCGCGGTCGTCACCGGCGGGACCCGGACCGACCTCGAGACCCGCCTGGAGGTGCTGGCCCGCGGTGGCAGCGTCGCCGGGCTGGTCACCGGCACGGCGGGGGAGCAGGTGCCCGCGTTCCTCTTCGCCGGGCAGGGCAGCCAGCGCGCCGGCATGGGCCGTGACCTCGCCGAGCGCTTCCCGGTCTTCGCCGAAGCACTCGACACCGTGCTCGCGCGGCTCGACCGGGAACTGGACCGCCCGCTGCGTGAACTGCTCTTCGCCGAGGAGGCTGGCGCGCTCGACGAGACGCAGTACGCGCAGCCCGCGCTGTTCGCGTTCGAAGTCGCGCTGTACCACCTGGTCCGGTCGTGGGGGCTCACGCCGGAGTACCTGGCCGGGCACTCGATCGGCGAGATCGCCGCCGCGCACGTCGCCGGGGTGCTCACCCTCGACGACGCCTGCACGCTGGTCGCGGCGCGCGGCCGGCTCATGCAGCAGCTGCCCGAGGGCGGCGCGATGATCGCCGTGCAGGCCACCGAAGCCGAGGTCCGGCCGCTGCTGGCGGGCCGCGAGGACGAGGTCGCGCTGGCCGCGGTCAACGGCCCGGCCTCGGTCGTCGTGTCCGGCGCCGCCGGCCGCGTCGAGGAGATCGCCGCGCACTTCGCCGCCGACGGCCGCAAGACCCGGCGGCTGCGCGTCAGCCACGCCTTCCACTCGCCGCTGATGACGCCGATGCTCGACGACTTCCGCAAGGTCGTCGCCGGGATCACCTTCTCGGCGCCGTCGCTGCCGATCGTCTCGACCGTCACCGGCGAGCTGGTCACCGCCGAAACCCTGGCTTCGGCCGAGCACTGGGCCGAGCAGGTCTGGCGGCCCGTGCTGTTCGGTCCGGCCGTGCGGCGGCTGGCCGAGCTGGGCGTCACCGCGTTCGCCGAGATCGGCCCGGACGCCACGGTGTCGGCGATGGCGGCGGAATCCCTCGACGCCGGCCGGGTCGCCGTCCCGTTCCTGCGCCGCGACCGGGCCGAAGCCGACGCCGTCGTCGAAGCCCTCGGCCGGCTGCACGTGGCCGGGGTCGCCCTCGACTGGCCGGCGGTGGCCGGGCCGGGTGCCCGGGTCGTGCCGCTGCCCACCTACGCCTTCCAGCACCAGTGGATCTGGCCGGGCGGCGGCCTTTCCCAGGCCGGCGACGTCTCCGCGGCCGGGCTCTGGGCGGCCGGGCACCCGCTGGTCGGCGCCGCGGTCGAGCTGCCGGACTCCGGTGGCCTGCTCTTCACCGGACGCCTTTCGCTCGCCGCGCAGCCGTGGCTGGCCGGGCACACCGTCGGTGGCGCCGTGGTGGTCCCCGGCACCGCGCTGCTGGAGCTGGCCGTGCGCGCCGGCGACCAGGCCGGCTGCCCGCGCGTCGACGAACTCACCCTCGAAGCCCCGCTGGTCGTCCCGGACGGCGGCCGGGTCGTCGTCCAGGTCGCCGTCAGCGGCGCCGACGACAACGGTGCCCGGACCCTGCGCGTCTACTCGCGCGACGACGGCGAACCGGGCGCGGCCTGGACCCGCAACGCGAGCGGCACGCTCGTGCCCGCCGTGGACGAACCGGCCGGCACCTGGTCCGAGTGGCCGCCCGCCGGGGCGGAAGCCCTTGCACTGGAGGGCTTCTACGACTCGATGGCCGACCGCGGCCTCGGGTACGGCCCGATGTTCCAGGGCCTGACCCGGGCCTGGCGGCTCGGCGACGACGTCTACGCCGAGGTCGCACTGGCCGAGGACGACCACGAAGCCGCCGCGCAGTTCGTCGTGCACCCCGCGCTGCTCGATGCGGCGCTGCACGCGGCGTCGCTGCTGGAAATCGGCGGCGGGCTGCCGTTCAGCTGGTCGGGCACCTCGTTCCTGGCCGCCGGGGCGACGAGCCTGCGGGTCCGGCTCACCCCGGTCGACGGCGCGGTCGAGGTCACCGCGACCACACCGGACGGCACCCCGGTCGTCTCGGTCCGCTCGCTCGCGCTGCGGGCGGTGCCCACGCTGACCACCCCGGCCCCGACCGGCTACCGGCTCACGTGGCCGGCGCTGCCCGAAGCCTCCGCGATCCCGGACGCACCACCGGTCACCCTCCTCCGGGTGCCGTCCGCGCCGGGACCGGTCCCGGCCGCCGTCCGCGAGGTGACCGCCCGGGTGCTGGCGGACGTCCAGCGCGGGCTCGCCGAGGAGCCCACCCTCGTCGTGGTCACCCGCCACGGCGTCGCCGTCGAGCCCGCCGACCACGTCGACCTCGCCCACGCGGCCGTCTGGGGCCTGCTGCGCGCGGCCCAGCTGGAGAACCCGGGCCGGATCGTCCTCGTCGACTCCGACGAAGACGACGTCCCGGAGACGGCCGTCGCGGGCGCCCTCGCAGCCGGCGAACCCCAGGTCGCCCTGCGCGCCGGCCACCTCCACACCGCCCGCCTGACCCCCGCACTTTCACGTGAAAGTGCCCACCAGGGGCCCGCACTTTCACGTGAAAGTGCGGACTGGGGGGATTCCGTGCTCATCACCGGTGGCACCGGGGGGCTGGGTGCCACCTTCGCCCGGCACCTGGCCGGGCGCGGGGTGCGGCACCTGCTGCTGCTCGGGCGCCGCGGCGAGGACACGCCCGGTGTCGGTGACCTCGTCGCCGAGCTGGCCGAGCTGGGCGCGGAAGCCCAGGTCGTCGCCTGCGACGTCAGCGACCGCGACGCACTCGTCAAGGTGCTGGCAGAGGTCGAACTGACCGCCGTCGTGCACGCGGCGGGTGTGCTCGACGACGGCGTCCTCGGGGCCCTGACCCCGGACCGCCTCGACACCGTCTTCGCGCCCAAGGTCGACGCCGCCTGGCACCTGCACGAACTCACCGCACCCGGCACCCGGCTGGTCTTCTTCTCCTCGATCGCGGGCACCCTCGGGGCGGCCGGGCAGGCCAACTACGCCGCCGCCAACGCCTTCCTCGACGCGCTCGCCCACCAGCGAGCCGCCGAGGGCAAGGCCGGGGTCTCGATCGCCTGGGGCGCCTGGAACGCCGGCAGCGGCATGACCGGCACGCTCTCCGACGCCGAACTGGCCCGGATGCACCGTTCCGGCTTGCCCCCGCTGTCCACAGAGGACGGTGTCGCGCTGTTCGACGCCGCGCTGGACGCCGGCTCGCCCGCGGTCGCGGCCCTGCGGCTCGACCTCGCCGTGCTGCGCGGCCAGGACCCGCTCCTGCCCGCTCTGCGCGGCCTGGTCACCGCGGCGCCGAAGCGGGCCGCGGCCGTCGAACCCGGGGGCGACCTGGCCGCCCGGCTGGCGCCGCTGCCGTCCGAAGAACGGCTGCCCGTCACGATCGCCCTGGTCGGCAAGCAGGTCGAGGCCGTGCTCGGGCACGACGGCGCGGTCGGGCCCGCCGTCAGCTTCACCGACCTCGGCTTCGACTCGCTGACCTCGGTCGAGCTGCGCAACCGCCTGGAAGCCCGCACCGGCTTGCGGCTGCCGGCGACGCTGGTCTTCGACCACCCGACGATCACCCGGGTCGCCGAATTCCTCGTCGCCGCCGCGCTCGGGGACGGCGCCGCCGCCCGCCCGGCGCTGGCCGAGATCGAGAAGCTGGAAAGCCTGCTGTCCGCCGTCGCCGCCGCCGACGACGCCCGCGCCGCGATCACCGTGCGGCTGCAAGCCCTGCTCGTCAAGTGGACCGGCCCCGGCGACCCGGGGGAGACCCCGGCCGCCGGCGCGCTGGGCGCCGACGAGCTCCTCGCGTTCATCGACAACGATCTGGGGGTGAAGTGACCCGTGGCGACCGAAGCCGAGCTGCTCGACTACCTCCGCCGGGTGACCGCCGACCTGCAGCGCACCCGCGAGCGCCTGGTCGCCGCGGAGTCCGCGGGTGACGAGCCGATCGCCGTGGTCGGCATGAGCTGCCGCTACCCCGGCGACGTCGACACCCCCGAAGCCCTGTGGCGGCTGGTCGACGACGGCACCGACGCGATCTCCGGCTTCCCGGACGACCGCGGCTGGCCCTTGGCCGACCTGCTCGGCGACGTCGGCGGGCCCGGCACGTCGGCGACCGCCGAGGGCGGCTTCCTGCACGGCGCGGGCGGGTTCGACGCCGCGTTCTTCGGGATGAGCCCGCGCGAGGCGCTGGCCACCGACCCGCAACAGCGGCTGCTGCTCGAAACCGCATGGGAGGCCTGCGAAAGCGCGGGCATCGACCCGCTTTCCCTGCGCGGCAGCGACACCGGCGTGTTCGTCGGCGTGATGTACAACGACTACGCGATCGCGTTGCAGGGCGTCACCGAGGACCTGGAGGGCTACCAGAGCAACGGCAGCGCCGGCAGTGTCGCTTCGGGACGCATCTCCTACACCTTCGGCTTCGAAGGCCCGACCGTCAGCGTCGACACGGCCTGCTCGTCGTCGCTGGTCACGATGCACCTCGCCGCACAGGCCCTGCGCCGCGGCGAATGTTCGCTCGCGCTCGCCGGCGGGGTCGCGATCATGTCGACGCCGATGGTGTTCATCGAGTACAGCCGTCAGGGCGCGCTCTCGCCGACCGGCCGCTCGCGCGCGTTCGCCGAGGGTGCCGACGGCACCGGCTGGTCCGAGGGCGTCGGCATGCTGGCGCTGGAAAAGCTGTCCGACGCGCGGCGCAACGGCCACGAGGTCCTCGCCGTGCTGCGCGGGTCCGCGGTCAACTCCGACGGCGCGTCCAACGGCCTCACCGCGCCCAACGGCCCGTCGCAGCAACGCGTGATCCGCGCCGCGCTGGCCGACGCGAAACTCTCACCGTCCGATGTGGACGTCGTGGAGGCGCACGGCACCGGCACGTCGCTCGGTGACCCGATCGAAGCACAGGCGCTGATCTCGGTGTACGGCCAGGACCGGCCCGAGCACCGTCCACTGTGGCTCGGCTCGCTGAAGTCGAACATCGGGCACACCCAGGCCGCGGCCGGCGTCGGCGGGGTGCTGAAGATGATCCTCGCCATGCGCAACGGCGTCCTGCCGCGCACCCTGCACGCCGACCAGCCGTCCACCAAGATCGACTGGACGGCCGGCGACGTCGAGCTGCTCACCGAACCCCGGCCGTGGCCGCGGACCGGGGCGCCGCGCCGGGCCGCCGTCTCGTCGTTCGGCGTCAGCGGGACCAACGCGCACGTCGTCCTCGAACAGGCCCCGCCCGCCGAGCCCGCCCCGGCGGGCGCGGAACCGGCCGCGATCCCGTGGGTGCTGTCGGCGAAGTCGCCGGAAGCCCTGGCCGCACAGGCGTCCCGGTTGCTGGCGCACCTCGACGAGCACCCTGCCCAGCCGCTGTCCGGCATCGCCCGCGCGTTGC
Organism: Amycolatopsis sp. cmx-4-83; assembly: GCF_046548815.1. Taxonomy (NCBI): domain Bacteria; kingdom Bacillati; phylum Actinomycetota; class Actinomycetes; order Pseudonocardiales; family Pseudonocardiaceae; genus Amycolatopsis; species Amycolatopsis sp. cmx-4-83. The sequence continues at coordinate 368,687 of NZ_JAEBEF010000013.1, forward strand.
TGGCCCGCAGCCGCTTCGACCACCGGGCCGTCGTGGCCGGGACCGATCACGCCACCTTCCGCGAAGGACTGTCCGCGCTCGCGGCCGGCGTGCCGGCGCCGACCGTGGCCACCGGCACGGTGACCACCGCGCCCGGCCCGGTGTTCGTGTTCCCCGGCCAGGGTTCGCAGTGGCCGGAGATGGCGATGGGGCTGCTGGCCACCCAGCCGGCCTTCCGCGCCCGGATCGAAGAGTGCGCCGAAGCCCTGAAGCCGTACGTCGAGTGGTCGCTGCTGGACGTCCTGACCGGCGTCGAGGGCGCGCCTTCGGTCGACCGGGTCGACGTCGTGCAGCCGGTGCTGTTCTCGGTGATGGTGTCGCTCGCGCACCTCTGGCGCTCCTACGGTGTCCAGCCCGCCGCCGTGCTCGGGCATTCGCAGGGCGAGATCGCCGCCGCCTGCTTCGCCGGCGTGCTCTCCCTGCCCGAAGCCGCGCGGATCGTGACCCTGCGCAGCCGCCTGATCGGCGAGCGGCTGGCCGGCCACGGCGGCCTGCTGTCGGTGATGGCGTCGGAAGCCGAAGTCGGCGAACTGCTCGGCGACTTCGAAGGCACATTGTCGATCGCCGCGGTCAACGGGCCGCGCACGGTCACCGTCGCCGGCGAACCGGAAGCGCTGACCACGCTGGAAAAGCGCCTGTCGGCGGCCGGGCTGATGCGCTGGCGCGTCGAGGGCGTCGACTTCGCCGCGCACAGCCCCCAGGTGCGCGTGCTGCACGACGAACTCCTCGACGTCCTGGGCGAACTGCACCCGGCCGAGTCGGCGATCCCGTTCTACTCCACCGCCGACCAGCGCTGGCTCGACGGCCCCGAGCTGGACGGCGAATACTGGTACCGCAACCTGGAACGCACCGTACGGTTCGACGCCGGCGTACTCGCCGCGCTCGACCGCGGCGCCCGTCACTTCGTCGAGATCAGCCCGCAGCCGGTGCTCAGCCTCGGCCTGCAGGCGCTGCTGGAGCAGTCGGGCACCGGCGCGACGGCGTCGGCGACCCTGCTGCTCGGCCACGGCGGCCCCGACCGGTTCCTGGCCGCGCTCGGCGCCGCCTTCGCCCGCGGCGCCGACGTCGGCTGGCAGCTCCCCGACGGTGCGCGCGTCGCACTTCCGACGTACCCCTTCCAGCGCACGGACTTCTGGCCGCGCGGCACGATGCAGGCGACCGGCGACATCACCGCGCTCGGTCTCGCCTCCGCCGAGCACCCGCTGCTCGGCGCCGTGACGGCGTTGCCCGACACCGAAGGTTTCCTGTTCACCTCGAGGCTTTCGGTCCCGACACACCCGTGGCTGGCCGAGCACACCTTCGGCGGCGCGGTCCTGCTGCCCGGCACCGCGTTCCTGGAGCTGGCCGTCCGCGCCGGCGACGAGGCCGGCTGCCCGGTCGTCGACGAGCTGACCCTGGCCGTGCCGCTGGTGGTCCCGCCCGGGCAGGCCGTGCGGACCCAGGTCGTGCTCGGCCCGCTGACCCCGGCCGGCCGCCGCACGCTGTCGGTCTACGCGCGACCGGACGCCGGTGACGAGCCGTGGACGTGCCACGCCACCGGCGTCCTGCGCGCCGGAGATGTGCCGGAGGCGGGGGAGTTCCCCGCCGAGTGGCCGCCGGCCGGTGCCGAACCGATCGACCTGACCGGCTTCTACGAAACGGCCGCCGGGAACGGGTTCGGGTACGGCAAGCTCTTCCGCGGCCTCGAAAAGGCCTGGCGGCACGGCGAAGAGGTCTACGCCGAAGTGGCGCTGCCGGAGGCCAACCGGCCCGAGGCGGCCGCGTGCGCCCTGCACCCCGCGCTGCTCGACGCGGCTCTGCACGCGGCGTCGTTCACCGGCGAGGGCCGCAGCCGGCTGCCGTTCTCGTGGACCGACGTCGAGCTGTACGCGGTCGGCGCGTCCCGGGCCCGGGTGCGGATCAGCCCGACCGGGGCGGACAGCGTCCGCGTCGACCTCGCCGACACCACCGGCACCCCGATCGTCTCGGTCGGTTCGCTGCTGCTGCGGGCGGCCGGCGCCATCGAGACTGCCCCGGCGCACGGCGACAGCCTCTTCCGCTGGGAGTGGCAGCCGGTGCCGGCCCCCGAGCCCGGCCGGCTCGCCGACGGCACGTGGGTCGTCGCCGGCGCCGACGAGTTCGGGCTGACCGGCGCCGTCTACACCCTCGGCCGCGCGGTCGAGACGTTCCTCGGCATCGGGGCGCTGTCCCGGGCCCTCGACGACGGCCTGCCCGCACCCCAGGTGATCCTCATGCCGCTGGTGCCGGTGCGGCCGGAGAACGACCGCGACGCGGCCCGCGACCTGACGAAGTGGGTGCTGGGCGAGGTCCAGGCGTTCCTCGAGGAGGACCGGCTGCGCACCACGCGGCTGGTGTTCGTCACCCGCGGCGCGACGGAAGACGCGCTCGCCGGCGCGACCGCGTGGGGCCTGCTGCGCTCGGCGCAGACGGAGAACCCCGGCCGGATCGTGCTGGCCGACCTCGAACGCGAGGGCGACCAGTCCATCCGCGACCTGCTGCCGCTGCTGCCCGGCCTGCTCGCCTCGGGCGAACCGCAGGTCGTGCTGCGTGACGGCGTCCCGCACGTCGGCCGCCTGACCCGGGTCCGCGGTGAGGAATCCACTGTGGACTGGACGGCGGGCAAGGTCCTCGTCACCGGCGGGACGGGGGCGCTGGCCAAGGCGGTCGCCCGGCACCTGGTCGCCGAGCACGGCGTCCGCGAACTGCTGCTGGTCAGCCGCAGCGGCCCGGACGCGCCCGGTGCGGCGGAGTTCGCGCTCGAGCTCGACGCCACTGTGGACATCCGCGCGTGCGACGTGTCCGATCGGGACGCTCTCGCCCGGCTGCTCGACGCGGAACCTTCGGTGCGGGCGGTCGTCCACACCGCGGGCGCGCTGGAGGACGGCGTCCTCGGCTCGCTGACCCCGAAGAAGCTCGACACGGTGTTCGCGCCGAAGCTCGACGCGGCCTGGCACCTGCACGAACTGACCCGCGACCGCGAGCTGACGGCGTTCGTGCTGTTCTCGTCGTTCGCCGGGCTGGCGGGCAACGCGGGCCAGGCCAACTACGCGGCCGCAAACGCTTTCCTCGACGCGCTCGCCCACCACCGGCGGGCGCTCGGCCTGCCGGCGACGTCGATCGCGTGGGGCACCTGGGCCGGGGACAGCAGCGTGATGGCGGCGCGGCTGGACGAGGCCGGCCGCCGCCGTCAGGAACGCGGGGGAGCGCTGGCGCTTTCGGCCGAGCAGGGGGTCGCCCTGTTCGACGCCGCGCTGGCCCGCCCGGAGCCGGTGCTCGCCGCCATCCGCCTCGACCTGGCCGCGATGCGCGCGGCCGGCGAGGTGCCGCGGATGATGTACGCGCTCCTCCCGCCGCCGTCGCGCCGCTCGGCTGCCACGGCCGAGCAGGACACGGGCTCGTTCGCGCGGACGTACGCGCAGCTGCCCGAAGGCGACCGGCCCAAAGCGGTGCTGGAGCTGGTCCGCGGCCTGGCCGCCGCGGTACTCGGGCACCCGAGTGCGGCCGCCGTGCCGGTCGACGGCAGCTTCCCGGAGCTGGGCTTCGACTCGCTGACCGCGATGGACCTGCGCAACCGCCTCCAGACCGCGACCGACCTGATCCTGCAGGTCGGCGTGGTGTTCGACCACCCGACGCCGGAAGAGCTGGCGGGCCACCTGGCCGCCGAGCTGGCGGCCGAACCGACGTCCGGGGAGATCACCACGACGGTGTCCGTGCAGGCCCCGGAGACGATCGCGGGCCTGTTCACCGACGCGCTCAAGGCCGGGCAGCAGGCGGACGCGATCGCGTTCCTGCGCGCGGCGGCGAGGTTGCGCCCGAAGTTCCGCACGTCGGCGGAGCTGACCCGCCCGATCCGCCCGCTGCGGCTGGCCCGCCGCGACCCGGACGCGGCACCCGGCCCGCACCTGATCTGCGTCCCGGCGCTGGTGGCGATGGCGGGGGTGCAGCAGTACTCGCTGTTCGCGGCGTCCTGCCGCGGCCGCCACGACGTCTCGGCGGTCCCGATCCCGGGCTTCACCGACGGCGAAGCCCTCCCGGCCGACCGCCAGTCCCTGGTCGCGGCGGAGGCCGACGCGATCTCGGCGTACACCGGCGGCGAACCGGCGATCGTGCTCGGCGTCTCCACCGGCGGCCTGCTGGTGCACGCGATCGCGACGGAGCTCTGCCGCCGCGGCACACCCCCCGCCGGCGTCGCGCTGCTGGACCCGTACGCGGTGGACAGCGAGTTCGTCGCGAGCGCGGGTGGCGGGCTGATGCAGGGGCTGTACAAGCGCAACCAGCAGTACACCGAGGTGACGAGCGCGGGGCTGTCGGCGATGGCCTGGTGCTTCGACCTGATGGAGGGCTGGGAGCTGGGGCCGCTGCCGTGCCCGACGCTGCTGGTCCGCGCGTCGGAGCCGATCGTCGCGGAGCAGGAGTCGGTGGACTGGCGCTCGTCGTGGCCCCACGCGGACACGGTGACGGACGTGCCGGGCAACCACTTCACGATCGTGGAGGAGCACATCGCGGACGCGGTGGCGGCGGTCCAGGCCTGGCTGCCCCCGGTCGGCTAGGTTGCGGGGTGTGTTCCAGGACTTCAACTTCAAGCTGGTCGTCGTCGAGAAACTGATGTACGGCGACCGCACGCTGACCCCGGCGTTCGACATCGCCGAGGCGCTGCCGGCGGCCGACCCGTGGCAGTACGCGTACGACCGCGGGCTGGCCTACCAGGTCTTGCCGGAGGCCCGCGCGTACTTCACGGCGCTGGAGATCGCCCCGGACCTGCTGGCGACGGTGGAGGAGCTGGTGCTGGACGGTGGCTTGACCGTCTACCAGCACTGCGCCCCGGTCTGGGACGGCGAGGACGACCTGTTCGACGTCGGGTCCCTGGCCGACCTGCCGCTGCTGCCGAACCTGCGCCGGGTGCCCGGGTCGGAGTTCCTGAGCGGCTCGCTGCAAGCGGAACTGACGTCGCGCGGCATCGAAGCGGACTGAAGTGCTGGACTTCCTCCGCGAGTTCCCCGGGGCGGCGGTCACCGACGAGAACGGCGCGTCGTCGAAGTGGCGGCTGAGCGGCTCGACGTGGCAGGCGACGGTGGTCGTCGAGCCGGGGCAGTGGCTCGGCCTGGAGTTCTCGGCGCGCGACCCGGCGACCGGCCGGCACGCCACCTACGACATCTCGCTCGACGGCCAGCGCGACCACGCGGCGGAAGTCGAACGCGACATCGTCGAATTCCTCGGCAACCTGCGCGACGGCCTCGTGCTGTGCGGGCACGCCGGACGGAAGTTCGTGCTGGTCTTCCCGCTGGACGGCGCCTACGTCCGCGTCGTGCGCGGGCGTTTCCTGACGAGCGCCTCGACGCACGCGACCCGCCCCGGCGGCGAGTACGTCCCGCTGACCTGAGCGCGCGAAGAAACCCCGGCACCTGGGGTAGTGCCGGGGTTTCCCCGCCGCGGGAAGGCAGCCGCGAGACTAGGGGACGGGGTCGGGGGCCGGCCGCTCGAGGACCGGGGTCTTCGTGTTCGGCGCCAATGCGGGTTCCGGGGCTGCGTGGTGCACGGGCTCGACCGCGACGGCCGGCGCGGGTGCGGCCGCTGTCACCTTCGCCGCCGCGCGCTTGGCCGCCTGGCGGCCCAGTGCCTTGTAGCGGGCGCGGTGGTTGAACCACTCCGCGATCAGCAGGTTGACCACCCACGGGATCCACGACGTCAGCGTGGACACCTGGTCCTGCACCGCCGCCGGGCCGTCGACGCCCATCGTGAAGACCTCGGGCTCCAGCCACAGGATGGCCGGGCCCAGCCAGAACCGGGACGCCAGGATCGAGAAGCACAGCGCGAAGCTGCGCAGCATCCACTCCCGGTGCTCGACGATCCGCCCCTGCCGCGCCCGCCGGAACCCGACGATCGTCGTACCCAGCCACAGCAGGCCCAGCAGCGCGTTGCCCGCCTTCTGCCCGGCGCCGTGGGTGAGGAACGGCGTGATGGTGAGGATCGCGAGCCCGGCCGGCAGCGCGCCACCCAGGACGTAGACGCGCCCCGAGATCCGGTGCAGCTTCGGGTACCGGTTGCGCAGCCACGGCCACACCTGGATCGACGCGGTCACGAACGCGACCGAGCCGAACACGATGTGCGCGACCAGCAACGGGTAGTAGAACGGCAGGTCGAGCCGCGTGGCGGCGGTCGACTTGCTCGGGTCGAAGCCCAGGTAGTTGGGCAGCCGGAACGCGAGGAACCCGAACACCAGGAAGTAGAAGGGGACGATCCAGGGGCGTCTCAACGCCCGTCCGATGCTTGCCATGGCCTGCCTTCCTTCGGGTCATCCGGCGCGAAGAGCATGGCGCCGGGAAACCACGGAAAACCGCAGACTTCGTCTCGGCCGGTTTGCGCGGCCCTTCGGCTCAAGTCCTGCCAGAGGGGGCGTGACCGACGTCATGAACGGGTCGTTCACCTCACCGGACGCGGTGAAAGGGTCGTTCATGACGTCCGGACCAGGACCCGGACCAGGCCCGCCTCGATCTCTGGGGAAAAACCGGCCCCACCCCCGGCATAGTCGCCTTCGACCTGAACCCCGGCGGTGGCTCCGGCGTCGCGAGGCGGCCGGGCGGCCGCTCGAACCGGATCACTGGGAGCGCCGCGGTGGATCGAGCCGAGCACGTTGTCCGCGAAGGTGCCGTCGCGATCGTCGGCCTGGCCTGCCGGCTGCCCGCGGCGCCCGCGCCCGGTGCCTTCTGGACCCTGCTGCGCGACGGTGCCGACGGCACCAGCGACGTCCCGCCGAACCGCCGCGCCGACGTCCCGCCCGGAACCCGGCGCGGGGGGTTCCTGTCCGAAGTGGACACCTTCGACGCCGCGTTCTTCGGCATCCCGGCCCGCGAGGCCGCGACCATGGATCCGCAGCAGCGCCTCGCCCTCGAACTCGGCTGGGAGGCCCTCGAAGACGCGCGGATCGTCCCGAAGACCCTCGAAGGTTCCTCGACCGGCGTCTTCGTCGGCGCCGGCGCGGACGACTACGCCACCCTGCTGAAGCAGCGCGGCGCGGACGCGATCGGGCACCACACGCTCACCGGGCAGAGCCGCGCGGTCGTCGCCAACCGCATCTCCTACGCCTTCGGCCTGCGCGGGCCGAGCCTGTCGGTGGACACCGGGCAGTCGTCGTCGCTGGTCGCCGTGCACCTCGCCTGCGAAGCCCTGCGCAGCGGCGAAGCCGAGCTGGCACTCGCCGGCGGCGTGCAGCTGAACCTGGCCCCGGAGAGCACGATCGCCGCCGACCGGTTCGGCGGGCTCTCGCCCGACGGGCGCTGCTACACCTTCGACGCACGCGCCAACGGCTACGTCCGCGGCGAAGGCGGCGGCTTCGTCGTCCTCAAGCCCCTCGCCGCCGCACTGGCCGACGGCGATCGCATCCACTGCGTCATCGAAGGCGGCGCGGTCAACAACGACGGCTTCAGCGAAACCCTCACCACACCCAGCGCCGAGGCCCAGGAAGCGGTCATCCGGGCCGCGTTGCGCCGCGCGGACGTCTCCGCCGACGCCGTCCGGTACGTCGAACTGCACGGCACCGGCACCCGCGTCGGCGATCCGCTCGAAGCCGCCGCGCTCGGTGCCGTCTTCGCGCCCGGCCGCGGCGAAGACCCGCTGTGGGTCGGCTCGGTCAAGACCAACATCGGCCACCTCGAAGGCGCCGCGGGCATCGCGGGCCTCCTCAAGGTCGCGCTTTCGCTGTCCCACGGCGAAGTCCCGCCCAGCCGCAACCACGAGCACCCGAACCCGGCCATCCGGTTCGACGACTGGCGCCTGCGCGTCGCCCTCGAAGCGGTTCCCTGGCCCGAAGCCGCCTACGCCGGCGTTTCCTCGTTCGGCATGGGCGGCACCAACTGCCACCTCGTCCTCTCCGCCGCGCCCCCGGCGCCGGAGCCGCCCCCGCGCACCCCGAACGAAGCCCCCTGGGTGCTGTCGGCCCGCACCCCGGGCGCCCTCCGCGGCCAGGCCGGCGCCCTCGCCGGACGCGACGCCGACCCGCTCGACGTCGCGCATTCCCTGGCCACCACCCGCAGCGCGTTCCCGCACCGGGCCGTCGTGCTCGACCCCGCCGCCCTGCCCGCGCTCGCCGCCGGCGAACCGTCGGCCGACGTCGTCACCGGGACGGCGGGGGAGCACCGCCTCGCGATCCTGTTCCCCGGCCAGGGTTCTCAACGCCCCGGGATGGGCCGCGAGCTGTACGAACGGTTCCCCGTCTTCGCCGAAGCGCTCGACGAGATCTGCGCGCGCTGCGACACCGAACGCCCGCTGCGGGACGTGCTGTTCGCCGAGCCGGGGTCGGCCGACGCCGCCGTGCTCGCCGAGACCGGGCACACCCAGCCCGCGCTCTTCGCCTACGAAGTCGCGCTGTACCAGCTGTTCACCTCCTGGGGCGTCGAGCCGGCGTACGTCGCCGGGCACTCGGTCGGCGAGATCGCCGCCGCCCACGTCGCCGGCGTGCTGTCCCTCGACGACGCCTGCGTGCTGGTCACCGCCCGCGGCCGGCTGATGGGCTCCCTGCCGCCGGGCGGCGCGATGGTGTCGGTCCGCGCCGCCGCCGCCGAGGTCGAGCCGTTGCTGGGCGACGACGTCGTGCTCGCCGCGGTCAACGGGCCCGCCGCTGTCGTGCTCGCCGGGCCCGAGGAGCCGGTGCTGGCGCTGGCCGCCCGGCTCGAGGCCGACGGCCGCAAGGTCAGCCGCCTCGACGTCTCGCACGCCTTCCACTCGCCGCTGATGGACCCGATGCTGGCCGAGTACCGCCGGGTCGTCGAGCAGCTCGACCTGCGCCCGCCGCGGCTGCCGGTGGTCTCGACGGTGACCGGCCGCGAGATCCGCCGCGCGCAGCTGTGCACCCCCGAGCACTGGGTCCGCCAGGTGCGCGACACCGTCCGCTTCGCCGACGCCGTCACCACGTTGTCCCGCCAGGGGATCACGGCGTTCCTCGAGCTGGGACCGGACGGCACGCTCACCTCGCTGGTGCGGGGCTGCGTCGAGGGCGACGCGGTGACCGTGCGGTCGTCCCGCTCCCGCCGCCCGGAGGACTTCGGCGCCGTCGCGGCGCTGGCCGAGCTGCACGTCCACGGCATCGACGTCGACTGGACGAAGCTCACCGACGGCGGCCGCGCGCTCGACCTGCCGACCTACGCCTTCGACCGCGAACGCCACTGGTTCGACGCCCCCCGGCCGGACCCCGTCACGACCCCGGCCGTCGACCGCGACCTGCTGAAGCTCGTCCGCGCCGAAGCCGCCGCCGTGCTCGGCGCCGAAGTCGACCCGGGGACGTCGTTCCGCGAGCTGGGTTTCGACTCGGCGATGAACGTCGACCTGGCGGTCCGCCTCGGCGCCGCCACCGGCCGCACGCTGGCCACGACGGAGCTGTTCGACCACCCCACCGCCCGCGCGCTCGCCGAGCACCTCGCCGGTACCGCGCCGGTGAGCGCACCCGAGCTCGTCTCCTCCGGTGACGCCGATCCCGTCGTCATCGTCGGCCTCGGCTGCCGGTACCCGGGCGGAGCCGGTTCCCCCGAACAACTCTGGCGGCTCGTCGAGTCCGAAGTGGACGCCATCACCGCGATGCCCGCCGACCGCGGCTGGCCCGCGTCGGTGCTCGGCACCGGGCGGCCGGGCGGGTTCCTCGCCGACGTCGCCGGGTTCGACGCCGGCCTGTTCGGCATCTCGCCGCGGGAAGCCCAGGCGATGGAACCCCAGCAGCGGCTGGTGCTCGAAGTCGTCTGGGAGACCTTGGAAAGCGCCGGTATCGCGCCGTCGTCGCTGCGCGGCACCCGGACCGGCGTGTTCGTCGGCGCCACCGCGCAGGACTACGGCCCGCGACTGGCCGAAGGCACCGGCGAAGCCGAGGGGTACGTGCTCACCGGCACCTCGCCGAGCCTGGTCTCCGGCCGGGTCGCCTACGTGCTCGGCACCGGCGGCCCCGCCGTCACCGTGGACACGGCGTGCTCGTCGTCGCTGGTCGCGCTGCACCTGGCCGTCCGCTCGGTGCGCTCGGGGGAGACGTCGCTGGCCATCGCCGGCGGGGTCACCGTGATGGCCGAGCCGGGCATCTTCGTCGAGTTCGCCAAGCAGGGCGGCCTGTCGGAAGACGGCCGCTGCAAGGCTTTCGGCGACGGCGCGGACGGCACCGGCTGGGCCGAGGGCGTCGGCATGGTCGTCGTCGAACGGCTTTCGCGCGCCCGCGAACTCGGCCACGACGTTCTCGCGATCGTGCGCGGCTCCGCGGTCAACTCCGACGGCGCGTCCAACGGCCTCACCGCGCCCAGCGGCCCGGCCCAGCAGCGCGTGATCCGCGAGGCGCTCGGCGACGCGGGCCTCGCGCCCGCCGACGTCGACGTGCTCGAAGCGCACGGCACCGGCACCCGGCTCGGCGACCCCATCGAAGCGCGCGCCGCGCTCGCCGTGTACGGCCAGGACCGGGAAACGCCGCTGCTGCTGGGATCGGTGAAGTCGAACATCGGGCACACCCAGGCCGCGGCCGGGATCGCCGGCGTCATCAAGATGGTCGCCGCGATGCGGCACGGCGTCGTGCCGCGGACGCTGCACGCCGAAACGCCATCGTCCCACGTGGACTGGACGGCGGGCGCGATCGACCTGGTCACCGCGGCCCGCGAGTGGCCCGAGGCCGGCCGTCCGCGTCGCGCGGCCGTGTCGTCGTTCGGCATCAGCGGCACGAACGCGCACCTGATCCTGGAGCAGGCCCCGGCGGAAACCGCCGCCGAACCCGCTCGCGAAGTCACCGCCACCGCCGTTCCGTGGGTGGTCTCGGCGCAGTCCGAAGCGGCGCTGCGGGCGGCCGTGGACCGCATCCGGACGCTCGACGCCGACCCGGTCGACGTCGGCCATTCCCTGCTCACCACCCGTTCTTCGTTCGACCGCCGCGCCGTGCTGCTGGGCGGGGCCGAGATCGCGAGCGGCACCGCGCCCGCGGTCGAACCGGCCGTGGCCGCGGTGTTCGCCGGGCAGGGCACCCAACGGCCCGGCATGGGCCGCGAACTGGCCGCGCGGTTCCCCGTCTTCGCCGCCGCGTACGACGACGTTCGCGCGCACTTCCCGGCCGAGGTGGCGGCGGCGATCGCCACCGGTGACCCGGCGGTGCTCGACCGCACCGGCGTCGCCCAGCCCGCGCTGTTCGCCCTCGAAGTCGCGCTGTTCCGGCTCGCCGAGTCGCTCGGCGTGCGCGCCGACCGGGTCGCCGGGCACTCGATCGGCGAGCTGGCCGCGGCGCACGTCGCCGGCGTGCTGGACCTGCCGGACGCGTGCGCGCTCGTCGTCGCGCGCGGCCGCCTGATGGAGGCGCTGCCCGAAGGCGGCGCGATGATCGCGTTGCAGGCCACCGAAGACGAGGTCCGGCCGCTGCTCACCGGCGGCGTCGCGATCGCCGCCGTCAACGCGCCCGAGTCGCTCGTGGTCTCCGGCGAGGAGGACGCGCTGCTGCGGCTCGCGGCGTCGTTCGAGGAAGCCCGGCGGCTCTCGGTGTCGCACGCGTTCCACTCGCCGCTGATGACGCCGATGCTCGACGACTTCCGGCGCGTGGCCGAAGGGCTGACGTTCCACGAGCCCGCGCTGCCGGTCGTCTCGACGGTCACCGGGCGCCCGGCCGGACCCGGCGAACTGACCGATCCCGGCTACTGGGTCGCCCAGGTCGTCGCGACCGTGCGCTTCGCCGACGCGCTGGAGTCGTTGCGGGACGACGGCATCGGGACGTTCGTCGAGATCGGCCCGGACAGCACCCTGTCCGGACTGGTCGCGCGCACGCTGCCGGACGCGTCCCCGGTGCCGCTGCTGCGCTCGGACCGCCCGGAAGAAACCGCTTTCGCGACCGCGCTCGGCCGCCTGCACGTCCTCGGCGCCGACCTCGACTGGACGGCGTTCTACGCCGGCACCGGCGCCCGCCGCGTCGCCCTGCCCACCTACGCCTTCCAGCACGAACGCTTCTGGGTCACCGCGCGGCCCGCGGCCCGCCCGTTCGAGCGCTCGGACCACCCGCTGCTCGGCGCGGCCGTCGAACTGCCCGGCGAGGACGGCGTCGTGCTCACCGGGCACGTTTCGCCGGACGCGCTGCCGTGGCCCGCCGATCACGTCGTCGAAGGCCGGATCCTGTTCCCCGGCACCGGGTTCGTCGAACTCGCGTTGCGCGCGGGTGCCGAACTCGGGTGCGGCGCGCTCGCCGAGCTGACGCTGACCGCGCCGCTGCCCCTGCCGGCCGACGGCGTGACCGTGCAGGTCCGCGTCGGCGCCGACGACGGCGGCCGCCCGGTCACCGTGCACTCCCGCGCCGCCGGCGGCCCGTGGACCGAGCACGCGACCGGCCGCCTGGTCCCGGCCGTCGCGGCGCCGGTGCTCCCGGCCGCCGAGCGCGGCGAAGCGCTCGACGTCGACGAGCTGTACCCGACGCTGGCCGCGGCCGGGCTCGCCTACGGGCCGGCGTTCCGCGGGGTGCGCGCGGCCTGGCACGAAGGCGACGACCTGTGCGCGGACCTCGTGCTGCCCCAGGAGGCGGGCGATCCGGCGGGCTACCTGCTGCACCCGGCGCTGTTCGACGCCGCCCTGCACCTGGTGCCGTTCCTCGGGCTCGACCCGCGCCCGCGCGCCCGGCTGCCGTTCGTCTTCTCCGGCGTCGGCCTGCACGCGGTCGGCGCGTCCGCCCTGCGGCTGCGGATCCGCCGGCTCGGCCCGGACACCGTGACGCTGTCCGTGACCGATCCCGAAGGCGCGCCGGTCGCCACCGTCGGCTCCCTCGTGCTGCGGCCGCCGGCCGACGCGGCCCCGGCCGCGCCACCGCTGCTGCACGTCGAGTGGACGCCCAAGGACCTCGGCGCCCCGGCCGAGCTGACCTGGGCCGTCGTCGGCGCCGACGAAGACGGCTTCGGTGCGCTGCTGGCCGGGCGGCACGCCGTGCCGTCGTCGGCCGACGTGCTGCTCGTCCCCGTCCCGGAGCCGGTGGGCGTGCCCGTCCCGGCGGGCGTCCGCCTGGCGACGTCGACGGTGCTGAGCCACCTGCGCGGGCACCTCGAGGACGACAAGCGGCTGGTGTTCGTCACCCGCGGCGGCCCGGTCGCCGCGGCGGTCGAGGGGCTCGTCCGCTCGGCGCAGGCCGAACGGCCGGGCCGGTTCTTCCTGCTGTCCGGCGTGCCCACGGCGGCGGAGCTGGTCGCGCTCCCGACGTCCGGCGAGACCGAGGTCCGCGTCCGCGACGGCCGGGTCGAGGTGCCGCGCCTCGCGCCGGTGACCGCCGCCGAGCCCGGCCCGGCCCACTGGGGCGACGGCGCCGTCCTGATCACCGGCGGCACCGGGGGCCTCGGCGGGCACGTCGCCCGGCACCTGGTGACGACCCACGGCGTCACGCGGCTGGTCCTCGCCGGCCGCCGGGGTGCCGACGCCCCCGGTGCCCGCGAGCTGGCCGGGGAGCTGACCGCGCTCGGCGCTTCGGTCGAGCTGGCCGCCTGCGACGTCTCCGACCGCGACGCCGTCGCCGCCCTGCTCGCCGCGCACGACGTCACCGGCGTGGTGCACGCGGCCGGGGTGCTGGACGACGGCGTGCTCGACGCCTTGACCCCCGCCCGGCTCGCCCGCGTCCTCGCCCCGAAGGTCGACGCGGCCTGGCACCTGCACGAGCTGGCACCGGAGCTGTCCGCGTTCGTCGTGTTCACGTCGGTGTTCGGCGTGCTCGGCAACGGCGGCCAAGGCGCCTACACCGCGGCGAACGCGGCCCTCGACGACCTCGTCCGCACCCGTGCCGCGGCCGGGCTGCCCGCCCGTGCGATCGCGTGGGGTCCGTGGGCGCGCGAAAGCGGGATGACGGGCACGCTGTCCGAAGCGGCCGTGCGGCGGATGGCCCGCGCCGGGCTGCCGGCGCACACCGTAGAGGAAGGCCTGGCCTGGTTCGACGCGGCGCTCGCCGGGGCCGAACCCGCGGTCGTCGCGGCGCACGTCGACCGCGCCGCCGTGCGCGCGCTCGACGTCGTGCCGCCGGTGTTCCACCGCCTGGCCCCGCCGCGCCCGCGCCGTGCGGCCGCGGCGGCGACCGACTTCGGCGCGCTGGTCGTGGCGACGGTGGCGAACGTCCTCGGGCACGCGTCCGCGGCGTCGGTGGACTCGTCGCTGACCTTCCGCGAGCTGGGCCTGGACTCCCTGACGTCGGTGGAACTGCGCAACCGCCTCGCCGAAGCGACCGGGCGCCGGCTGCCCGCGACGCTCGTGTTCGACCACCCGACCCCGGACGCCGTCACCGCGTTCCTCGAAGACGGCCCTTCGCTGCGCCCGACGCGGGCCGCCGCGCCGCGCGGCGACGACCCGATCGTCGTCGTCGGCATGGCCTGCCGCTACCCGGGCGGGGTGGCGTCGCCGGAGGACTTCTGGGAGCTGCTGACCGAGGGCCGCGACGGCATCACCCCGTTCCCGGCCGACCGCGGCTGGCACGTGCCGGACGCCGGCTTCACCCGCGCGGGCGGCTTCCTGCACGAGGCCACCGGGTTCGACGCGGACTTCTTCGGCATCTCACCGCGCGACGCGCTCAGCGCCGACCCGCAGCAGCGGCTGCTGCTGGAAGTCTCGTGGGAGGCGTTCGAGCGGGCGGGCATCGACCCGACGTCGCTGAAGGGCTCGGACACCGGCGTGTTCGCCGGGGTCATGTACCACGACTACGCGGCCATCGCGCGGGATCCGGAGACGCGCGGCTTCGACGTCAACGGCACCGCGGGCAGCGTCGCGTCCGGCCGGGTCGCCTACGCGCTCGGCCTGGAAGGCCCCGCGGTCACGATCGACACGGCGTGTTCGTCGTCGCTGGTCGCCGTGCACTGGGCGGCACAGGCGCTGAACTCGGGGGAGTGCTCGCTGGCGCTGGCCGGCGGGGTCACGGTGATGTCGACCCCCGCGACGTTCCTCGATTTCGCGCGCCAAGGCGGTCTCGCGGGCGATGGCCGTTGCAAGTCCTTTTCGGACGATGCCGACGGCACCGGGTGGTCCGAGGGCGTCGGCCTGCTCGTGCTGGAACGGCAGTCCGACGCGGTCCGCAACGGACATCGCATTTTGGCGGTGCTGCGCGGTTCCGCGGTCAACCAGGACGGGGCTTCGAACGGCCTGACGGCGCCGAACGGCCCGTCGCAGCAACGGGTGATCCGCGCCGCGCTCGCCACCGCCGGTCTGTCCACTTCGGACGTCGACGTGGTCGAGGCGCACGGTACCGGGACGACGCTGGGCGATCCGATCGAGGCGCAGGCGCTGCTGGCGACGTACGGGCAGGACCGTGAGACGCCGTTGCTGCTGGGGTCGGTGAAGTCGAACATCGGGCACACCCAGGCCGCCGCCGGGGTCGCCGGGATCATCAAGGTGATCCTCGCCATGCGCCACGGCGTCGTGCCGAAGTCGTTGTGGGCGGGTACGCCGTCGTCCCACGTGGACTGGTCGGCCGGGTCCGTCGAGCTGCTCGCCGACGCGCGCGAGTGGCCGGCGCTCGACCGGCCGCGGCGGGCCGGTGTCTCGTCGTTCGGGATCAGCGGGACCAATGCCCACGTCGTCCTCGAGGCCCCGGTCGTCGTCGCTGAGCCGGCCGCCGGGCGTCCGGTGGTGCCGTGGGTGTTCTCGGCGCGGTCCGAGGAGGCGCTGACCGAGCAGATCACGCGCGTCACCTCAGGCGATTTCTCCGCGCTCGACACCGGATTCACCCTGGCGACCGCCCGGGCCCGGTTCGCGCACCGCGCCGCGCTGGTGGCCGGTGCCGACGGCGTGCGCGAGGTCGCTCGCGGGGTCGCGGCGCCGGGACCGCGGGCGTTCCTGTTCACCGGACAGGGCGCCCAGCGGATCGGCATGGGCCGCGAACTGGCCGCGGAGTACCCGGTGTTCGCGGACGCCTTCGACGAAGTGCTGGCGGCGTTCGATCCCGCGGTGCGTTCGGTGGTGTGGGGTACCGACGCCGAAGCGCTGGCCGAAACGGGCGTCGCGCAACCGGCGTTGTTCGCGATCGAAGTGGCACTGGCCCGGCTGCTGGCGTCATGGGGCGTCCGCCCGGACTTCGTCGCCGGGCACTCGGTGGGGGAGATCGCGGCCGCGCACGTGGCCGGCGTGCTGTCCCTCGCCGACGCGTGCACCCTGGTTTCCGCGCGCGGAAACCTGATGCAGGCCCTGCCGCGCGGCGGGGCGATGGTGGCGATCGAAGCGTCCGAAGTGGACGTCCGCGCGGCGCTGGTCGACGGCGTCGATCTGGCGGCGGTGAACGGCCCGCGGTCCGTGGTGGTCTCCGGCACCGAGGCCGCGGTCCTCGAAGTGGCGTCCCGCTTCGGCAAGTCCAAGCGGCTGGCGGTCTCGCACGCGTTCCACTCGCACCTGATGGACCCGATGCTGGCCGACTTCCGCGCGGTCGTGGAGCAGCTTTCCTTCGCGCCGCCGGAGATCCCGCTGATCGCGGCCGGCGACGTCACGTCCCCGGAGTACTGGGTCGGCCACGTGCGCTCGACGGTCCGGTTCGCCGACGCGCTCGGCTCGCTGGGTGCAGCGGGCGTGACGACGTACGTCGAGATCGGCCCGGACGCGGTGCTGTCCGGCCTGGTCGACGACCCGGCCGCGGTGGTGACGCCGGTCCTGCGCCGCGACCGTTCCGAGCCGGTCGCGCTCCTCGAGGCCCTGGGTCGCCTGCACGTGTCGGGGTCCACTGTGGACTGGACCGCGTGGTTCGCCGGTTCCGGCGCGCGGCTGGTCGAACTGCCGACGTACCCGTTCCGGCACCAGCGTTTCTGGCCGTCCGCCCCGGGCCACCCGCTGCTGGGAACTTCGTTGGACCTGACCGACGGCGGCACGGTCCTGACCGGCCTCCTGACGACGGCGACCCAGCCGTGGCTGGCCGACCACACGGTCCACGGCACCCCGGTCCTGCCCGGCACGGCGTTCGTGGAGCTGGCGTTGGCGGCGGCTCCGGACCTGGGCGTCGAGGAGCTGACGATCGAGTCGCCCCTCGCCTTGACCGCGGACCACCGGCTGCAGGTCCGGGTGAGCGCCGCGGACGGCGAAGGTGCCCGCGAGTTCACGGTGTCGTCGCGCCCGGAAAGCACGGACGAGCCGTGGATCCGGCACGCGACCGGCCGCCTGGTCCCGGAGACCGCGCTCGTCGACGGCGCCGCGACGGACGTCTGGCCCCCCGCCGATGCCGAACCCCTCGACCTCACCGGCCTCACCGGCCGCCTCGCCGCGGACGGCCTCGGCTACGGTCCCGCTTTCCCCAACCCCACCACCGCCTGGCGCCGCGACCACGAGATCTTCGCCGAAGTCGCCCTCGCCGAGCCGCAACGCGCCGACGCCACCGCGTACGGCCTCCACCCCGCCCTCTTCGACGCGACCCTCCGGCTCGTCTCCCTCCTCGACCCCGGCCTCGCCGGCAGCGTCCCGTTCTCCTGGCACGGCATCACCCTCCACGCCACCGGCGCCGCGGCCCTCCGCGTCCGGCTGACCCCGGCCGACGGCGGCCTCCGCGTCACCGCCACCGACCCCGCCGGCACCCCCGTCGTCGACGTCGACCGCCTCGTCCTGCGCCGTCCCGGCACCACCAAAGCCCCGCAGCCGCTCCTGCGCCTCGACTGGATCCCCGTCACACCCCAGCCGGCCCGGGCCGACATCCTCACCGTCACCGGCGACCTCACCGACGTCCCGCGATCCCTGCGCGAAGTCACCACCCGCGTCCTGACCCAGCTTCAGGAGGCCGTCACCCACGACCGCACCCTGCTCGTCGTCATCCCCGCCGCCGACCCGGTCGCGGCCGCCGCCGGTGGTCTCGTGCGCGCCGCCCAAGCCGAGCACCCGGGCCGGTTCGTGCTCGTCGAAACCGACGGCTCCCTCGACCCGGCCGAAGCCGGCGACGAGCCCGTCCTGAAGATCGAGGGCGGCCGTCTCCACGCCGCCCGCCTCGCCCGCGTCACCGCACCGCCCGCCGAACCCGCCGAGCGCGACGGCACCGTCCTCATCACCGGCGGCACCGGCGGGCTGGGCAGCGCCGTCGCCCGCCACCTGGCCGCCCGCGGCCGTGACCTGCTGCTCGTCAGCCGCTCCGGCGTCGCCGACCCCGCCCTCCTCGCCGAGCTCGGCGACCGCGTCGAGGTGGCCGCCTGCGACGTCGGCGACCGCGACGCCCTCGCGCGGCTCCTCGACGGCCGCGAGATCACCACCGTCGTCCACGCCGCCGGCGTCCTCGACGACGGCACCCTCGCCGCCCTCACCCCGGAGCGCTTCGAGAACGTCCTGCGCGCCAAGGCCGACGCCGCCTGGCACCTCCACGAACTGACCGCGCCCGGCACCGAACTGGTCTTCTTCTCCTCGGTCGTCGGCACGTACGGCGGTGCCGGGCAAGCGAACTACGCCGCCGCAAACGCTTTCCTCGACGCGCTCGCCCGCCACCGCCCGCACACCGTGTCCCTCGGCTGGGGGCCGTGGGAATCCGGCAGCGGCATGACGTCGACCCTGTCCGAAGTGGACCTGCGACGGCTCGCCGAAGCCGGGATGCCGCCGCTTGCCGTGGAAGCCGGGCTCGCTCTGTTCGACGCCGCCCGCGGCGCCGGCGAGCCCGCGCTCCTCCCGCTCCCGCTCGACCTCGCCGCGATCCGGCGGCAGCCGGAGATCCCGCACGTCCTGCGCGGCCTGGTCCGGCCGGGTCGCCGTCGCGCCGCCGCCGGGTCCGCGCAGGCCGGCGACCTGACCCGCACCCTCGCGCCGCTGCCCCCGGCCGAGCGCGCCGAAGCCCTCGCCGGGCTGGTCGCCACGCACGTCGCGCTCGCCCTCGGCCACGCCCACGCCGCCGCGATCGACCCCGCCCGCGCCTTCTCCGACCTCGGCTTCGACTCGCTCAGCGGCGTCGACCTGCGCAACCGCCTCGCCGCCGCCACCGGGCTGCGCCTGCCGAGCACGCTGGTGTTCGACCACCCGACCGTCACCGCGCTCGCCACGCACCTGCTCGCCGAGCTCTTCGACGCCGACGCCCCGGCCGCCGAGGTCCGCCGTCCGGCCGCGGCCACCGGCGACCCGGTCGTCATCGTCGGCATGGCCTGCCGCTACCCGGGCGGGGTCCGCACGCCGGAGGGGCTCTGGGACCTGGTCCGCGAAGGCCGCGACGCCGTCTCGGAGTTCCCCGCCGACCGCGGCTGGGACCTCGACGCACTCTACGACCCGGACCCCGCGCACCCCGGCACGTCCTACACGCGCCACGGCGGGTTCCTGCACGACGCGGCGGAGTTCGACGCCGAGTTCTTCGGCATGAGCCCCCGCGAAGCCCTCGCCACCGACGCCCAGCAGCGGCTGCTGCTCGAGACGTCGTGGGAGGCCGTCGAGCGCGCGGGCATCGACCCGGCGAGCCTGCGCGGCACCGCGACCGGCGTCTTCGCCGGCGTGATGTACCACGACTACAGCAGTCTGCTCAGCGGCAGCGAGGACGCCGAGGGCTACCTGACCAGCGGTAGCGCGGGCAGCGTCGCGTCCGGCCGGGTGTCCTACGTGCTCGGTCTCGAAGGTCCGGCGGTCACCGTGGACACGGCGTGTTCGTCGTCGCTGGTGTCGCTGCACCTCGCCGCGCAGGCCCTGCGCTCGGGGGAGTGCGACCTCGCGCTCGCCGGCGGTGTGACGGTGATGGCGACGCCGTCGACGTTCATCGAGTTCTCCCGCCAGCGCGGCCTGTCGGCGGACGGCCGCTGCCGCTCCTTCGGTGACGGCGCGGACGGCACCGGCTGGGCGGAAGGAGCCGGAATGCTCTTGCTGGAACGGCTTTCCGACGCCGAGCGCAACGGGCACCGGGTCCTGGCCGTGGTCCGGGGCAGTGCGCTCAACCAGGACGGCGCGTCGAACGGCCTCACCGCACCGAACGGCCCCTCGCAGCAACGCGTCATCCGCGCCGCGCTGGCCGACGCCGGGCTGTCCACTTCGGACGTCGACGCGGTGGACGGCCACGGCACCGGCACCCCGCTGGGCGACCCGATCGAGGCGCAGGCGCTCATCGCGACCTACGGCCGCGACCGGGAGACCCCGCTGCTGCTGGGTTCGGTGAAGTCCAACATCGGGCACACGCAAGCCGCCGCGGGTGTCGCGAGCGTGATCAAGATGGTCCTCGCGATGCGGCACGGCGTGCTGCCGCGCACCCTGCACGCGGACACCCCGTCGTCACGCATCGACTGGGCGGACGGCGGCGTCACACTGCTCGGCGAACCGGCCGAGTGGCCCGAAAGCGGCCGGCCGCGGCGCGCGGCGGTCTCGTCGTTCGGGATCAGCGGCACCAACGCCCACGTCGTCCTCGAACAACCCCCGGCCGGCCCCGACCGGTCACCGGTGCCCACGCCCGCGGTCGTACCGTGGCCGCTGTCGGCGAAGTCCGAGACGGCGTTGCACGCGCAGGCGGCAGCCCTGGCCGCGTTCGCGGACGCGCCTCTCGACACCGGGCACACCCTGGCCGCCCGGTCGCGGTTCGCGCACCGGGCCGTGGTGCTCGCCACCGACCCGGCGACCACCCGAGAGGCCTTGACGCTCGACCACCCGGCCGCCGTCACGGGCGCCGCCGTGCCCGGGAAGACCGCGTTCGTGTTCAGCGGCCAAGGCGGCCAGCGCACCGGCATGGGCCGCGAACTGGCCCGCCGGTTCCCGGTCTTCGCGGCGGCGTACGACGCCGTGCTCGCGGAGTTCGGCCCCGAGGTCGTGGCCGTCGTGCGTGGCGACGACCAGACCCGGCTGGACCGCACGGAATTCGCGCAACCGGCGTTGTTCGCCCTGCAGGTCGCATTGGTGCGGCTGGCCGAGTCATGGGGCATCGCGCCCGACGTCGTCGCCGGGCATTCGATCGGGGAGATCGCGGCCGCGCACGCCGCCGGGGTGTTCTCGCTGTCCGACGCGTGCCGCCTGGTCGTCGCGCGCGGCGCGCTGATGCAGGCACTGCCCGGCGGCGGCGCGATGGTCGCGGTGGTGGCGAGCGAGGAGGAGGTCCGGCCGCTGCTCGGCCCGGACGTCGCGATCGCCGCCGTCAACGGGCCCCGATCGATCGTCCTTTCCGGAACGACCTCGGCGGTCGGCGTGGTGGCCTCCCGGTTCGAGAAGACGCGTCGGCTTGCGGTGTCGCACGCGTTCCACTCGCCGTTGATGGAGCCGATGCTCGCGGAGTTCGCCGAAGTCCTTCGTGGATTGACTTTTTCTTCTCCGCGAATTCCCTTCGTCTCCACTGTGGATTCCACGGTGGAACCGACCACTGTGGACTACTGGGTGCGGCACGCGCGGGAGGCGGTCCGGTTCGCCGACGCCGTCACGACGTTGACCGGATCCGGCGCGACGAGGTTCGTCGAGGCGGGGCCGGACGGCGTGCTGTCCGCGCTGGTGCCCGAGGGTCTCGCGGTGCCGCTGATGCGGCGCGACCGCGGCGAGGAAGCCGCGTTCACCGAGGCCGCGGCCCGGCTGTTCGTGGCCGGGGTCGACGTCGACTGGCGATCCGCGACGGCGCCCGGCCGGCCGGTGGAGCTGCCCACGTACCCGTTCCAGCGCGAGCGGTTCTGGCCCGCGCCGCGACCGGTCCGCGCACCGGGGACGAGGGCGCACCCGCTGCTCGACGACGTCGTCGCACTGGCCGGCTCGGACGAACTCGTCCTGACGGGCCGGCTGTCGGTGGCCGCACAGCCGTGGCTGGCGGAGCACGTGGTGGCGGGCACGACGCTCCTGCCGGGCACGGCCCTGGCCGAACTGGCGATCCGCGCGGGCGACGAGTGCGGCTGCCCGCGGCTCGACGAGCTGACGATGGCCGTCCCGCTGGTGGTGCCCGCGCGGGTGCAGGTGCGCGTCGGAGAGCCGGGGGAGGGCGGTGCCCGTGTGGTAGCCATCCACTCGCGACAGTCCGAAGAGGACTCCTGGACCGAGCACGCGACCGGCACCCTGAGCCCGGCGTCACCTTCTCCCGCTCCCGGCCCCGAGGAGTGGCCGCCCGCGGACGCGGAGCCGGTCGCCCTGGAGGACTTCTACCCGGACTTCGCGGCGGACGGCTTCGAGTACGGCCCCCGGTTCCGCGGCCTGCGCGCGGCTTGGCGCCGTGGTGGCGAGGTGTTCGCCGAGGTGGAGCTGGACGCCGAGCACCACGAGGAGGCGGCGGAGTTCGGCGTGCACCCGGCCCTGCTGGACGCGGCCCTGCACGCCCTCACTTTGCGCCCCGGCACACCCACCCGGGTGCTCCCGTTCTCGTGGCGCGGCGTGTCCCTGCACGCGTCGGGCGCGGTGGCGCTGAGGGTCCACGTACGCGGCGACGCCCTGTCACTGACGGCCCCCGACGGCACCCCAGTGGCCACAATCGACGCCCTCGACCTGCGAGAACACCGCACGGCGGCGGCGCAGCGCTCGGACGCGTTGTTCACGCTGGACTGGACCCCCGTACCGTCCCCCGCACAGACGCCCTCGGCGCTCCTCTGGGGCGACAACCCGTTCGGGCTGGCGCTGCCCACCACCGCGGACCTCACCGGAGCGCCGCTGGTGGTGACGTGCCTCGCCGGTGAGGCGGACGTCCCGGCTTCAGCGCACGACCTGACTTGCCGGGCGCTGGAGCTGGCCCAGCGCTGGGTCGCGGAGTCGGAGACGGGCAAGCTGGTCTTCCTGACCCGCGGCGCAACGGACGGAACAGACATCCCAGCGGCCGCGGCATGGGGCCTGATCCGCGCGGCACAGTCTGAGCACCCGGGCCGCTTCGGCCTGGTGGACTTGCCAAGCCAGCCGGCCCCGGCCCCGCAGCTGACAGCCTCGACCGCGGTCGAGCCGCAGCCGGGCGACGTGGGTGCGGCCGAGTCGCTGCCGGTTTCTGCGGGTGAGCTGCTGCCGGGTGACGTGGGTGCGGCCGAGTCGCTGCCGGTTTCCGCGGGTGAGCTGCTGCCGGGTGACGTGGGTGCGGCCGAGTCCCTGCCGGTTTCCGCGGGCGAGCTGCTGCCGGGCGCCTTCTCCGAGGCCGACCCACTGCCGGTCTCCGCTGGCGATCCGCAGCCGGGTGACCTCGCCGAGGCCAAGCGCCAGCCGGCCGAGCCGCAGCTGGCCAAGCCACCGTCGGGAGACCTTGGCGCGGGCGACCTCGCTTCGGCCGACCCGCAGCCGATGGACCTTGCCGCGGGCCACCTCCCTTCGACCGAGCCGCCGCTCGTCTCCGGCGATCTCCTCCTCGCCGCCCTCGCGAGCGAAGAACCCCAGCTCGCCCTCCGCGGCAAATCCCTCCTCGCCGCCCGCCTGACCCCGGCACTTTCACGTGAAAGTGCCGCCTCCTGGGACCCCGACGGCACCGTCCTCATCACCGGCGGCACCGGCGGACTCGGTGCCGTCATCGCCCGGCACCTGGTCACCGAGCGGGGGACGCGCCGTCTGCTCCTCGTCAGCCGCCGCGGACCCGACAGCCCCGACGCCGCCGAACTGGCGGCCGAACTCACCGAAGCCGGCGCCGAAGTCACCATCGCCGCCTGTGACGTCGCCGACCGGAACGCGCTCCGAAAACTCCTCCACGGCCGAGACGTCACCGCGGTCGTCCACGCCGCCGGGGTTCTCGACGACGCCCTCCTCGCCGACCTCACCCCCGAGCGCCTGGCCGCCGTCCACCGGCCCAAGGCCGAAGCCGCCTGGTACCTGCACGAACTCGTCGGCGAAACCACCACCCTCGTCCTCTTCTCCTCCGTCTCCGGCACCCTCGGCCTCCCCGGCCAGGGCAACTACGCCGCCGCCAACGCGTTCCTCGACGCCCTCGCCCGCCACCGCCCGCACACCGTGAGCCTCGCCTGGGGCCCATGGGTCCCCACCTCCGGCATGACCGCCGACCTCGGCGACAGCGGCGTGAACCGGCTCGCCCGCGCCGGCTACCCGCCGCTCACGATCGAGCAGGGCACCGCGCTCTTCGACGCCGCGCTCGCCGACGGCGCGCCCGTGGTGCTGCCCGTCCGCCTGGACAAGGCCGTCCTGCGCCGAAGGGAAGAGCTCCCGTACCCCTTGCTCGGTCTCGTGCGCGTCACCGCGCGCCGAGTGGCGGAACGGCGGCTGCGTGGCCGGGCCGAGGCCGCGGTCGTCGTCGCGAACGAGGTCGCGCGCGTCCTCGGCCACCACGGTACCGAGCGGATCACCCCCGCCAAGTCGTTCTCCGAACTCGGGTTCGACTCGCTCACCGCCGTCGAGCTGCGCAACCGGCTCACCGCCGCCACCGGGCTGCGGCTGCCCGCGACGCTCGTCTTCGACTACCCGACCGTCGGCGCGCTCGCCGACCACCTCGCCGGCGACGCACCGGCCGAAGCGGCACCCACCGCGAGGGCCGTCGACGGCGACCCGATCGTCATCGTCGGCATGGCCTGCCGCTACCCGGGCGGGGTCGAATCGCCCGAGGACCTGTGGCGGCTGGTCCGCGCCGGCGGCGACGCCGTCACCGGCTTCCCGGCCGACCGCGGCTGGGACCTCGACGCCCTCTACGACCCCGACCCGGCCCACCCCGGCACGTCCTACACCCGCCACGGCGGTTTCCTGCACGACGCCGCCGGCTTCGACGCCGGGTTCTTCGGCATGAGCCCGCGCGAAGCCGTCGCGACCGACGTCCAGCAGCGCTTGCTGCTCGAAACCTCCTGGGCCGCGGTGGAAAGCGCGGGCGTCGACCCGTCATCGTTGCGCGGCTCCGCCACCGGTGTGTTCGCCGGAGTCATGTACGGCGACTACAGCCGCCTGCTCGACGGCGGCGAAGACGCCGAGGGCTACAAGACCAGCGGCAGCGCGGGCAGCGTCGCCTCCGGCCGGGTCGCCTACACCCTCGGCCTCGAAGGCCCGGCAGTCACCGTGGACACGGCGTGCTCGTCGTCGCTGGTCGCCTTGCACTGGGCCGCGCAGGCCCTGCGCTCCGGGGACTGCGACCTCGCCCTCGCCGGCGGCGTCACGGTGATGTCGACGCCGACCGCGTTCGTCGAGTTCTCCCGCCAGCGCGGCCTCGCGACCGACGGCCGCTGCAAGCCGTTCTCGGACAGCGCGGACGGCGTCGGCTGGTCCGAGGGCGTCGGCATCCTCGTCCTGGAACGGCTTTCCGACGCCGAGCGCCACGGCCACGAGATCCTCGCCGTGGTCAAGGGTTCCGCGGTGAACCAGGACGGCGCGTCCAACGGCCTCACCGCCCCCAACGGACCGTCGCAGCAGCGGGTCATCCGCGCCGCGCTCGCCGGCGCCGGTCTGTCCACTTCGGACGTCGACGTCGTCGAGGCGCACGGCACCGGCACCACCCTCGGCGACCCGATCGAAGCCCAAGCTCTCCTTGCGACCTACGGCCAGGACCGCGAAACGCCGTTGCTGCTGGGGTCGGTGAAGTCGAACCTCGGGCACACGCAAGCCGCGTCCGGGGTCGCCGGGATCATCAAGGTGGTCCAGGCGATGCGCCACGGCGTCGTGCCGCGGACCCTGCACGTCACCGAACCGTCCGGGCACGTCGACTGGACCGCGGGCGCCGTCGAGCTGGCCACCGCGGAAACGGCCTGGCCCGACGCCGGACGTCCCCGCCGGGCCGGCGTGTCGTCGTTCGGGATCAGCGGCACGAACGCCCACGTCATCCTGGAACAGCCCGCGCCGCGCCCGGCACCCGAGCGCTCACCGGCGCCCGAGGTGCCGTGGCTGGTCAGTGCCAAAACGCCGGAAGCACTGAGTGCGCAGGCAAAGCGGCTCGGCGTCCACATCGGACACCACGACCCGCGCGACGCCGCGTGGACCCTCGCCCGCGGCCGCGCCCGCTTCGACGAGCGGGCCGTCGTCTTCGGCGAGGACGCACTGACCGCGCTCGCCGAGGGTATCGACCACCCGGACGTCGTCACCGGCGCGCCCGCGCCCGGCAAGACCGCGTTCCTGTTCTCCGGTCAGGGTTCCCAACGCCTCGGCATGGGCCGCGAGCTGGCCGCCGACCCCGACTTCGCGGCCGCGCTCGACACCGTGCTCGCCGAACTCGACCCGGCGGTCCGCGACGTCATGTGGGGTGAAGACGCGGCCGCGCTGGAGCGGACCGAGTACGCCCAGGCGGCGTTGTTCGCCGTCGAAGTCGCGCTGTTCCACACCTTGACCGCGCGGGGCGTCCGCCCGGACTACGTCGCCGGGCACTCGATCGGCGAGCTCGCGGCCGCGCACGTCGCCGGGGTGTTCTCCCTGGCCGACGCGGCCCGGCTGGTCACCGCCCGCGGCCGGCTGATGCAGGCCCTGCCGCCCGGCGGGGCGATGGTCGCCGTGCGAGCCGCCGAGGACGACGTCCGGCCGCTGCTCACCGGCGGGGTCGGCCTCGCCGCCGTCAACGGCCCGCGCTCGGTCGTGCTCTCCGGCCCCGAGGATGCCGTCACGGCGATCGCGGCGCACTTCGGGGACACCAAACAGCTTTCCGTCTCGCACGCCTTCCACTCGTCCATGATGGACCCGATGCTCGCCGAGTTCGGCGAAGCCGCGGCCGGGGTGACCTACCGCGAACCCGCGATTCCCGTGGTGGCGAACGGAAGCGTCACCGATCCGGCGTACTGGGTGCGGCAGGTCCGCGACACGGTCCGCTTCGCCGACGCCTTGGGTGCGCTGCGGGCGTGGCACGTCGACAAGTTCGTCGAAGTCGGCCCGGACGCCGTCCTCGCCGGGCTCGCCGCGGACGACGACGCCGTGGTCGTGCCCTTGCTGCGCCGCGACCGCGACGAACCCCGCACCTTCCGCACCGCGCTCGCCCGCCTCTTCGCGGCCGGCCTGCCGGTCGAGTGGCCCGGCCTCGCCGACGGCCGCGCGGTTCCGTTGCCGGGCTACGCGTTCCAGCACGAACGCTTCTGGCCCGCGCCCCGCCACGGCGCCGGCGACCCCGCGGGACTCGGGCTCGGCGCGACCGGCCACCCGCTGCTCGGCGGCGCGGTCGACCTCGCCGACGGCACCGGCCGCCTGCTCACCGGCCGGCTATCCCTGGCCGCGCAGCCGTGGCTGGCCGACCACACCGTGCGGGGCTCGACCGTCCTGCCCGGCGCGGCCTTCACCGAGCTGGCCCTGACGATGGGCGCCGTGCGCGAGCTGGCCGTCCTCGAACCGCTCGTCATCCCGCCGGACGCGGCCGTGCACCTGCAGGTCCGCGTGGCCGAACCGGGCGCCGACGAGCTGCGCGACTTCGGCGTGTACTCCCGCCCCGAAGGCGGCGACGGTGCCTGGACCCGGCACGCGACCGGTGTCCTCGAACCGGAAACCTCGGCGGTGCGACGGGACGCCACCCTTCCCGGTGACGCCGAGCCCCTGGACCTCACCGACGCCTACGACCGCCTCGCTGCGCTCGGCCTCGGCTACGGGCCCGCGTTCCAGTGCCTGCGCCGCGCCTGGCGTCACGGCGACGACGTCTTCGCCGAACTGAGCCTCGGCGACGAGCCGGCCGCGGCG
Organism: Amycolatopsis sp. cmx-4-83; assembly: GCF_046548815.1. Lineage (NCBI taxonomy): Bacteria > Bacillati > Actinomycetota > Actinomycetes > Pseudonocardiales > Pseudonocardiaceae > Amycolatopsis > Amycolatopsis sp. cmx-4-83. The sequence continues at coordinate 396,092 of NZ_JAEBEF010000013.1, forward strand.
TTCGGGCTGCACCCGGCCCTGCTCGACGCCGCCCTGCACGCGGTCGCGCTCACCGCCGGGCATGACCGGCCGCACGTCCCGTTCAGCTGGCGCGGGGTCCGCCGGTACACCACGGGCAAGCCGGTCCTGCGCGTCCGCATCACCCCGGCCGGCGAGAACGCTGTTGCGCTGTCCTTTGTGGACATGGATGGCAATCCGGTCGCCGAGGTCGACGCGGTGACGTTCCGGCCCGCGACGGCAACCCGCACCCGGGACGCGCTGTTCCGGCTCGACTGGGTCCCGGCCACCCCGGCCCGCGGCGAGCGGCCGGAGCGGGTCGTCGTCACGGCCGAGGGTCCCGCGCGGGCTCTGGACCTGGTCCGCGACTGGCTCGCCGAGCCCCGCGACGCCGAACTCGTCTTCCACACCACCGGCGCCACCGACGGCACCGACCTCGACGCCGCCGCGGTGTGGGGCCTGGTCCGCGCTGCGCAGTCCGAGCACCCGGGCCGGTTCGCCCTCGTCGACAGCGCCGATCCGGCCGACGTCGCCCTGGTCTCGGGGGAGCCGCAGGCCCGCGTGCGGGACGGCGTCGTCGAAGTCCCGCGGCTCGCGAAGGCGCCCGCGGAACCGGCGCCGCTCGGCTGGGACCCCGACGGCACCGTCCTGATCACCGGCGGCACCGGCGGCCTGGGCCGCCTCCTGGCGAAGCACCTGGTCACCGAGCACGGCATGCGCCACCTCCTGCTGCTGAGCCGCAGCGGACAGGCCGACGTCGCCGAGCTGACCGAGGCCGGGGCCGAGGTGACCGTCGCCGCCTGCGACGTCACCGATCGCGCCGCCCTCGCCGCGGTCCTCGACGGCCACCGCCTGACCGCCGTCGTGCACGCGGCCGGCGTCCTCGACGACGGCACGGTCGAAACGATGACCGGCGAGCGGTTCGAGCGCGTGTGGCGCCCGAAGGCCGAAGCCGCGTGGCTGCTGCACGAGCTGACCGCGGACCTCGACGGGTTCGTGCTGTTCTCCTCGGTCGCGGGCACGATCGGCGGCGCGGGACAGGCGAACTACGCCGCCGCCAACGCCTACCTCGACGCCCTCGCCGAGCACCGTGTCGCTCGCGGGCTGCCCGCGGTGTCGCTCGCCTGGGGCCCGTGGGCCGGGGTCGGCGGCATGACGGCCGAGCTGAGCGGCGCCGAAGTCGCGCGGATGGCCCGGGCCGGCATCACGGCCCTGACCGCCGAAGACGGCCTCGCCCTGTTCGACGCGGCCGTCGGTGCCGGGACGCCGGCGCTGGTGCCGGTCCGGCTCGCCGCGACCGCGTCCGGCGAGATCGCGGCTCCGCTGCGCGGGCTGGTCCGCGCGACCACCCGCCGGGCCGCCACCGGCGGGCTCGCCGAGCGGTTGCGCGGACTGCCGGAAGCCGAGCGTCACGAAGTCGTCGCCGACGTCGTCACCGCGCAGGTCGCGGCCGTGCTCGGGCACGCCGACCACGCGGCCGTCGAGCCGTCCCGCGCGTTCTCCGCGCTGGGCTTCGACTCGCTCACCGGCGTCGAACTGCGCAACCGGCTCGCCACCGCGACCGGCCTGCGGCTGCCCACGACGCTCGTGTTCGACCACCCGAACAGCGCGGCGCTCACCGCGTTCCTGCTGGCCGAGCTGACCGGCGCCGACGCACCGGCCGCCGGGACCCGCCCGGTCCGCGCCCGCGACGACGACCCGATCGTCGTGGTCGGCATGGGCTGCCGCTACCCGGGCGGTGCCGCGTCGCCGGACGAGTTCTGGGAGCTGGTCGCGGCCGGGCGCGACGCCGTCGGCCCGTTCCCCGCCGACCGCGGCTGGGACCTGTCCGCGCTCTACGACCCCGACCCCGACCACCCGGGCACGACCTACGCGCGGGCGGGCGGGTTCCTGGCCGGCGCCGCGGACTTCGACGCCGCGTTCTTCGGCATGAGCCCGCGGGAGGCCGTCGCGACCGACGCCCAGCAGCGGCTGCTGCTCGAGACGTCGTGGGAGGCGCTGGAACACGCGGGCATCGACCCGGCGACCCTGCGCGGGTCCGCGACCGGCGTGTTCGCCGGCGTGATGTACAGCGACTACGGCGGCCTGCTCGCCGGCAGCGACTACGAAGGCCAGCAAGGGAACGGCAGCGCGCCGAGCGTCGCATCCGGGCGCGTCGCCTACACGCTCGGCCTGGAAGGCCCGGCGGTCACCGTGGACACGGCGTGCTCGTCGTCGCTGGTGGCGCTGCACTGGGCGAGCCAGGCGCTGCGGTCGGGGGAGTGCACCCTGGCGCTGGCCGGCGGGGTCACCGTGATGGCGACCCCGGCGACGTTCGTCGAATTCGCCCGTCAGCGCGGGCTTTCGCCGGACGGGCGCTGCAAGGCGTTCTCCGACGACGCCGACGGCACCGGCTGGGCCGAAGGCGTCGGCCTGCTGGTCCTGGAACGGCAGTCCGACGCGCTCCGCAACGGCCACCGGATCCTCGCCGTGGTCAAGGGTTCCGCGGTGAACCAGGACGGCGCGTCCAACGGCCTCACCGCCCCGAACGGCCCGTCGCAGCAGCGGGTCATCCGGGCCGCGCTCGCGGGCGCCGGTCTGTCCACTTCGGACGTCGACGTCGTCGAGGCGCACGGCACCGGGACCGCGCTGGGTGACCCGATCGAGGCCCAGGCGCTCCTGGCGACCTACGGCCAGGACCGGGAAACCCCGCTGCTGCTGGGCTCGGTGAAGTCGAACATCGGCCACACCCAGGCCGCGGCCGGCGTCGCGGGCATCATCAAGATGATCCAGGCGATGCGGCACGGCGTCGTCCCGGCGAGCCTGCACGCGGGCACTCCGTCGTCCCATGTGGACTGGGCGGCGGGCGCGGTCGAGGTCGTCACCGAGAGCCGGGCCTGGCCGTCGGCGGCCCGGCCGCGGCGAGCCGGGATCTCGTCGTTCGGGATCAGCGGCACGAACGCGCACGTGATCATCGAACAGGCGCCCGAGGTGGCCGCCCCGGCCGAAGAGCTCGAGGGGCCGGCGATCTGGCCGCTGTCCGCGCGCTCGGCCGCGGCGCTGCGCGCCCAAGCGATCCGCCTGACGTCCACAGTGGACGACCTGCCCGCCGGTGCGGTCGGCCGGGCACTGAGCCTGCGCTCACGGTTCGCGCACCGCGCGGTCGTCGTCTCCGAACGGCCCGCCGAAGCGCTGGCCGCCTTCGCCGCCGGCGAACCGTCGCCGGACGTCGTCGACGGCGTGGCCACCGCCGGACCGACCGCGTTCCTGTTCTCCGGGCAGGGCGCGCAGCGGCCGGGCATGGGCCGCGAGCTGGCCGCGCGCTTCCCGGTCTTCGCCGCCGCCTACGACGACGTCCTCGACCGGCTCGACCCGGCCGTCCGGTCCGCGCTGGCCGACGAACGCGTGCACCGCACCGAATACACGCAACCGGCGCTGTTCGCCTTCGAGGTCGCCGCGGCGCGGCTGCTCGAGTCGCGGGGCGTGCGCCCGGACTTCGTCACCGGGCATTCGGTGGGGGAGATCGCGGCCGCGCACGTCGCCGGCGTGCTGACCCTCGACGACGCCTGCGCGCTGGTGTCCGCCCGCGCCCGGCTGATGGGCGCGCTCCCCGAAGGCGGCGTGATGATCGCCGTCCAGGCGGCCGAAGCCGACATCCGCCCGCTGCTGGGCGAGGGCGCCGACCTCGCGGCGGTCAACGGGCCGGCGTCGCTGGTGCTGTCCGGCCACGAAGACGCGGTGACCGCCGTCGCGGCCCGGTTCGGCAAGCAGCGCCGGCTGCGCGTCTCGCACGCGTTCCACTCGCTGCTGATGGACCCGATGCTGGCGGAGTTCGGCGAAGTCGTCGCCGGGCTCAGCTTCGCCGAGCCGAAGCTCCCGCTGATCACTTCGGGCGACGTGACCGATCCGGCGTACTGGGTCCGGCACGTGCGCGAAACCGTCCGCTTCGCCGACGCCCTCGAGCGGCTGGCCGGGGTGACCCGGTTCGTCGAGGTCGGGCCGGACGCCGTGCTGGCCGGCCTGGTCGATGTCCCCGACGCGGTCGTCGTCCCGGTCGCCCGCCGCGACCGCGCCGAAGACCGGACGTTCCTGACCGCGCTGGCCCGGCTGCACGTCTCCGGGCTCGACGTCGGCTGGGCCACCGAGGGGCCGCGGGCCGACCTGCCCGCGTACCCGTTCGAGCACCGGCGGTTCTGGCCGCCGGCCCGCCCGGCCGGTGACCGGCGCGGGGGCGGGCACCCGGTGCTCGGCGCGGCCGTCGAGGTCGCCGGGACCGGCACGCTCGTCAGCACCGGCCGCCTGTCGGCGTCCGCGCAGCCGTGGCTGGCCGACCACACCGTCTTCGGCGCGACCCTCGTGCCCGGCACGGCGTTCCTCGAACTGGCCCGCCACGCCGGCACCCAGGCGGGCTGCCCGCGCGTCGACGACCTGACGCTGCTGGCGCCGCTGGTCCTCACCGGCGGGGTCACCGTGCAGGTCGCGGCCGGCGCGCCCGGCGCGAACGGCCACCGCCCGGTGGAGATCCACTCGTGCGGCGACGACGGCACCTGGACCCGGCACGCGACCGGCGTCGTCACCCCGGATCCGGCGCCTGCGTTCGAGGTGGGAGAGTGGCCGCCCGCGGACGCGGTACCGGTCACCGTGGACGGTGCCTACGACGCGCTGGCCGACCGCGGGTTCACCTACGGCCCCGCGTTCCAGGGCCTGAAGGCGCTGTGGCGGCGCGGCGACGAGCTGTTCGCCGAAGTCCGCGTCGACGAGGCCGAGGGCTTCGGCCTGCACCCGGCGCTGCTCGACGCCGTCCTGCACGCCCAGCTGGTGGCCGACCCCGGCGCGCCGCCCGCGCTGCCGTTCACCTGGCGCGGCGTGTCCGTCCACCGCCCCGGCGCCGCCGACCTGCGCGTCCGGCTCGCCCCGGCGGGCCCGGACACGATCAGCCTCGCCATCGCCGACGCGTCCGGCGCACCGGTGGCGTCGGTCGACGGGCTCACCGTGCGCGAAGCCGGGCAGCCGCAGGCCGCGCACCTCTACCGGCTGAACTGGGCTCCGGTCGCGCCCGCACCCGCCGAAGTCGTCACGGTTTCCGGGTACGCGCTGGACGGACTGGCCGTGGTGCCCGAGTTCGTCGAGGTGACCGTCCCGTCGGGTGCGGACGTCCGCACCGCCACGGCCGACGTGCTGGCGCTCGTGCAGACGTGGCTGGCCGAACCGCGCTTCACCGCGGCGAAGCTGGTCGTGCGGACCGCCGGCGCGCTCGACGGCGAAGACTTCGCCGCGGCCGCCGTCTGGGGCCTGGTGCGGTCCGCGCAGCAGGAGAACCCGGGCCGGTTCGTGCTCGTCGACTCCGACGGATCCGCGCCGGCGCGGGACTTCCTCGGCGACGGCGAACCGGAACTGTCCATCAAGGACGGTGCCGTCTCGGCCGCGCGCGTCGGCCGGGCCACCCCGGGCGAGCCCGGCACCGAGTGGGACCGCGACCGGGCGGTGCTCGTCACCGGCGGCACCAGCGGTCTCGGTGCGCTGGTCGCCCGCCGCCTCGCCGCCGGCGGGCACCGGCACCTGGTCCTGGTCAGCCGGTCCGGCCGCGCCGAACCCGGCCTCCTCGACGACCTCGCCGAGCTCGGTGCCGAAGCCGACGTGCGGGCCTGCGACGTCGGGGACCGCTCGGCGGTCGCGGCGCTGCTCGACGGCCTCGAGCTCACCGCCGTCGTGCACGCGGCCGGCGTCCTCGACGACGGCGTCGTCGGCGCGCTGACGCCGGAGCGGTTCGACACCGTGCTGCGGCCCAAGGCCGACGGCGCCCGGCACCTGCACGAGCTGACGGCCGGGCGCGACCTCGCCGGATTCGTGCTGTTCTCCTCGCTGGCGGGCACGTTCGGCGGGGCCGGGCAGGCGAACTACGCGGCCGCGAACGCCGTCCTCGACGCGCTCGCCGTCCACCGGCAGCGCCGCGGCCTGCCCGCGGTGTCGCTGGCGTGGGGACCGTGGACGGCCGAGACCGGCATGACCGCGGCCCTGCCCGAAGCGGAAATCCGGCGGCTGGCCCGCGCCGGCGTCGGGCTCCTCGCCCCCGACGACGGCCTGGCCGCGTTCGACGCCGTGCGCGCGGGCATCGACCCCCTCGTCGTGCCGGTGCACCTCGACCTGCCCGCGCTGCGCGCCCTCGACGACGTCCCGCCGGTGCTACGCGCTCTCGTCCCGCCCCGGCGGGCGACGGCCCGTCCGGCGGCGGCCGTGCCCGACCTCGCGCCCCGGCTCGCCGGGCTCGGCGCGGCGGAGCGGATCGAGCTGCTGCTGGACGTGGTCGCCGACGTCGTCGCGGTCGTGCTGGAGCACGGCGACCAGGACAGCGTCGGGCCGGACCAGGCGTTCACGGAGCTGGGCTTCGACTCGCTGACCGCGGTCGAGCTGCGCCGCCGTCTCACGGCGGTGACCGGCCTGGCCCTGCCCGCGACGCTGGCGTTCGACCAGCCGACCCCGCGCGATCTCGCCGCGCACCTGGCGGAACTGCTCGCCCCGGACGAGAAGCCGGAGCAGGCGATCCTCGCCGACCTGGCCCGGCTGGAGAAGGCGTTGCGGGACACCGCGATCGACCCCGGCGCCCACGAGGAGATCACCGCGCGCCTGGAGCAGGTGCGCGGCGCGTGGAGCGGGCGCGACGACGTCGACGGCGGCTTCGACTTCGACGAGGCCAGCGACGACGAGATGTTCGCGCTCCTGGACGAGAAGCTCGGAGCCGGCGACTGACCGCATCCGCGACGGCGAACTCGGCGCCGCGGTCGAGGAGGAGCGGCTCAACCGGATCAAGCAGACCACGAAGTTCCCGGCCAGAGCGGTGCGAGCCTTGTCGGGCGAAGGCGGACGTGAGACCCGAGGAGATCGCCGCGGTCGGCGCAGCGGCTCGCGGAAGGCTCGGTGCTCGGCTGGGTGCAGGGCGCGTCGGAGTTCGGGCCGCGCTCGCTCGGCTACCGCAGCATCCTCGCCGACCCGGCCGTTCGCGCCGTCGGTGACCGCCGAAGCCGCCGCCGAGTACTTCGAGATCCCCGCGCCGCGCGGCAACTTCGACTTCATGGCGTTCGCGCTGCGGTGCGTCCCGACCGCCGCGAGGAGCTCGGCGCGGTCACCCACATCGACGGAACCGCGCGGGTGCAGGTTCGTCGAAGCGGACGCGAACCCGCGCTGATCGAGGGGTTCGGGCGCGCGACCGGCACGCCGGTGGTGCTCAACACTTCGTTCGACAACAACGCCGAGCCGATCGTGCAGACCGTCGCCGACGCCGTGACGACGTTGACTTCGTCGTCCGCCCGGGCCTCGACCGGGCCGCGGCACTGGCCGAGCTGGTCTTCGCGTTCCGCCCGGTGACGCGGCTGCGCACGACGACCCGCACCGGCGGCGAGACCGTGCACCAGGTGTACCTCGACCACCCGGGGGCCCGGTACCGGCGGAGACCCACGAGCTGCTGACCCGGCTCGACGGCAGCACGCGGCTCGGCCACCTGGCGCCGGACCTGGCCCCGACGCGTACCACCAGTGCCGGGAGGACCACGACCGCCCGCGATCCAGCGGGCTCGTGAGTGAGAAACAGGGTTCTAACCCTGTTTCTCACTCACGACCCGGCGCCGAGCACCGAGGCGAGCTGGGCGCGGCCGTCGATCTTCAGCTTGCGGTACAGGCTCGTCAGGTGCTTCTCGACGGCCCGGCGGCTGATGCTCAGCTCGCCCGCGATCTCGGTGTTCGTCCGCCCGCCGGCCGCCAGGCGCGCGACGGTCGCCTCGCCCGCGGTCAGCTCCACCGTGGGCCGGGGCTGCTCCGCGTGGCCGAACGTGCCGTCCTCGCGTGCTTCGAGCCGGCCCGCGCCGCAGCTTTCGGCCAGCTCCCGCGCGCGGGACAGCAACCGCCGTGCCGCCTCCGGTTCCGTCTCGCGCAGGCAGGTGCCGAGGTCGGCGCAGGCCTTCGCCGCTTCGAGTTCGTCGGGCGCGCCGTCCAGTAGGTCGACCGCCTCCCGCAGCAGCTCGATCGCGTGCCGTCGGCCGGCGAGTGCGGCGAGCACCCGCAGCGACCGCCCGACGATCGCGGGCGCGCCCCACGCGAGGGAGTGGCGGTGGTGCTCCTCGGCGAGCTGCCGCGCCTGCTCGGTCCGGCCGAGCCTCCGGGCCAGCAGCGCCGCCGACCCGCGCCAGGCGTAGATCGCCGGGTTGCGCCAGCCCGCCCGGTCCAGCAGGCGGCCGCGGTCGAGGAACTGCGCGAGCGCCGCGTCCGGGTTCTCGCGGGCGGCCAGCATCCCCTGCAGGCCGCGGCGGACCGCGAACACGGCTAGGTCGTCGCTGTCGGGGAGGTCTTCGAGCACCTGCCGGGCCAGGTCGCGGCGGCGTGCCGAGTCCGCGACCAGCGCCACCGTCGTGGCCGGCAGCGCCAAGACGTCGTAGCCACCGGGCTCGGCCGCGCGGAACGCCCGCTCCGCCGGTTCCGCGGCTTCGGCGAACCGGCCGCGGGACAGCAGCGCCAGCGCCTGGTGGACGTCGACGAGCACGCGCGTCGCGGTCGTGGCCCGCGGCCCGCCCGCCGACGCCAGCCACGGCGCGACGGCGTCCGGCCGGCCCGCGGCGATCAGCACGAGCGGGACGATCCGCAGCGCGGTGCCGGCCCGGACGGTCCGCGCCGGCTCGTGGTCCAGCAGGACACCGGCGTGGCGGGCGGCTTCGGCGGCGGTGACGCGCCCGCCGAGCGTGGCGGCCAGCAGCAGCACCGCGCGCAGCTCCCGGTCGCCGGGGTTGCGCGGCCGGTCGGGCAGCTGCCGCAGCCGCCGCGCCGCCGCGGCCGCCCGGCCCGGCTCTTCGAGCGCGGCGAACCACTCCCGGGCTTCCAGGCGCGGCACGAGGCCGGGGTCGTCGACGCCGGTCGCCGTCCGGACCAGGTCGGTCACCAGCGGCCCGCGCGCGGCGGCGGTGAGCGGGATCCGGGCGACCGCTTCGGCCCGTTCGCGGCCCGCGGGCAGCAGCGGCGCGGCCTGCACCAGGTACCGCACGGCCGCCCGCGGATCGGGTTCGGCGGCGGCCAGCTCGGTCAGCAGCCGGGCGCGGCCGGGGTCGTCGGGCGGCAGGTCCAGCAAGGCACGCCGCAGGTAGCGCGCGGCCAGGTCCGGGGCGCCGCGGCGCTGGGCCGCGACGGCCGCCGTCCGCAGCGTCGTGACGTCTTCGGGACCGCGCAGGGCGTCGACGCTGAGCAGCTGCGCGGCGACGTGCTCGGGCGGAAACCCTTGTGAGGCAAGCAAAGCGGCCGCGGCCCGGTGCGCGGCCGCGGTGTCCGCCGCGCTCCGCGTCTCCTCGACCACCCGCACCAGCGCGGGCTCGGGCACCAGCCGCCCGTCGACGGCGGTGCCCAGCCACGCGGCACCGAGCAGGGCGCGAGCTTCGGCGCACGCGGCCGCGTCCAGCCCGGCCAGCCGCGCGACGAGCTCGGGTTCCGCGTGCCGCCCGAGCGTGACGACGGCCCGCGCCAGCGCTCCGACCTCCGGTTCCCGCCGCACCAGCAGCCGCAGCCGTTCCCGTTGTACGGAGGCTCCGAGCTGACGCAGCGGCACGCAGTCCACGGCCCGGCCGGTGAGCCGGTGGGCGAACGCGCGGGACAACAGCTCGTCGAGGTCCTTCGGCCGGCCGCCGGTGAGCTCGTGGCAGGCGGTCGCGAACGCGGGGTCGGCGTCCAGCCGGGCGTCGACCACCCGGCGCGTGCCGTTTCGCGACAGCGCGTGGGCTCGCACGCCCGGTCCGGCGATCCGGGCGATCTCCTGCAGCGCCGGCGCACGCGGGCTGTCGGGCAGCACGACCCCGAGCCGCACCCGCGTCCCGCGCAGCCGGCCGGCGAGGAAAGCCAAGGCGCGCACCGAAGGTTCGTCGGCCCAGCGCACGTCGTCGACCAGCACGACGACCGGCTCGCGGGCGGCGAGCGAGACCAGCAGGACGTGCAGCCCGTGGAGCAGCGGCACGGCGCCGCTGCAGTCCGGCCCGGCCGCCGACTGGAGCAGTTTCGCGGCGATCGGTGGCAGGCCGGTCGCGCACGGGTCGCCGACCAGGGGCAGGACGAGCTGCCGCACGACGCCGAAGCGGAGGTCCCGCTCGGCGGGCGCCCCACCCGCCCGCAGCACCCGCGCACCTCCGTCGGCGGCGAGGCGGCCGAAGAGCCGGAGCAGCGCCGAGCGTCCAGTGCCGGTTTCCCCGCGTACGGCAACGACTTCACCGGTTTCGCGGAGCGCGGCTTCCTGCGTTTCGCGTTCGAACAGCATCGCGTCAGCTCCCCGGCGTCCGGGTGGGCCAGTGATCCGCGAGCGCGGCCCGGCCCTTGAGGCCGAGCTTGCGGTAGACCTTGGTCAGCCGCAGTTCGACGGTCCGCAGCGCGATCGACAGTTCCCGGGCGATCTCCCGGTTGGCCAGCCCGCGGGCGGCGAGCTCGGCGACGTCCCGTTCGGCGGGCGACAGCGCGTCGGGGCGCCGGGCCGGGAACCGCGGCGCGGGCAGCGGGTCGGCGGGCCGCCGTGGCGCGGGCACGGTCCGCCGGAGCCCGGCGGAGGCCCGCTCGCGCAACGGCTCGAGCGCGGCGGCGGTACCCCAGCGTTCGGCGAGGGCCAGCTCCTCGGCGGCGAGCGCGGCGGCGGCCCCGTGGTCTCCGAGCCGGCGCAGCGCGAGACTCGCGGTCGTCCGCCAGGCGGCGACCATCGGGTTGACCCAGCCGCGCGAGCGCAGCACCCGGCCGCACTCCAGGGCGGCGTGGAGGGCGGTGCCGGGGTCGTCTTCGGCGAGGGCGAGTTCGGCCTCGGCGTGCCGGAGGAACGCGGTTGCGGCTCCGTGCTCGCTGCCGCGGGGGAGTGGCTCGGCGGCGAGGTGCCGGGCGTGTTCGAGCCGTCCAAGCCGCAGTTGCGCGGTGATCTCGACGGCGGCCCGGGCGGGCATGGCGAGCGGGTGCCAGCAGCGAACGGGCAGCTCCCGATCGGCGGCGGCGAGGTCGCGGAGGGCCTCCTCAGGCCGGTCATCCCTCAGCACGGCGGCGGCCCGGTGCACCAACGCCCGCGCGGCGGCGGCCCGGGCATCCCGCCGCCGGGCGGCCGCGATGACGACGGTCAGGGCGTCGGTGGCCTCGGCGAGGACCCCGGCGCAGACCAACGCCCGGCAAGCGGCGATCCGCGGCATGAGGGGAGCTTCCTCCCGCACGACGAGCGCCTGCGCGGCAAGGTCGAGCACGGCGCCCCGCTGTTCCCCCCGGACAGCCAGCCGGAAGGCGGTGACCCCGGCGGAGGCGGGATCCTGCGCACGGGGGAAGGGTGGGAGCGCCCTGGCCGGGGGCGTGCCGATGGCGGGTGGTTCGGATGTTGCCCGCGTTGGGCGGCCGAAGCGGATGCGGTCTTCGCTCGCGTCACGACTGAGGGCGTGCGGGTCGGGTGTCGGCGTGGTGGTGTGGTTTTGGCCCGTGCTATCGCGGAGTGCGTGTGGGGCGGGTGCGGGTGCGGTGGTGTGGTTTTTGTTCGTGTCGCGATCGAGTTCGTGTGGGTCGGGTGCTGGCGTGGTGGTGTGGTTTTCGTTTGTGTCGCGATTGAGTGCGTGTGGGTCGGGTGCTGGCGTGGTGGTGTGGTTTTGGCCCGTGCTATCGCGGAGTGCGTGCGGGTCGGGTGCGGGTGCGGTGGTGTGGTTTTGGCCCGCGCTACCGCTGAATGCGTGCGGTTCGGGTACTGGTGTGCTGCTGCGGAATGCATGCGGGCCGATCGTGGCCGGGTCGGGTGCCGGTGCGGCGGGGGCCGGGTTCTGGCCCGCGTCACCGTCGATCGCGTCCGGGCCGGGTAGCGGGGGTACCGGCATCTCCGGATCGGCCGCGGCTTCCTCGCGGGCGAGCCTCCCCAGCGCCACCAATGCGGGGTCCACAGTGGATGCCCGGCCCGGTTCCGCCACCAGGCGGTGCACCGTTTCCGCGTCCCCGCGGGCCAGGAGGAGGTCGGCGGCCGTCGTGGTGGCCGGGAGGGTGGCCAGTGCCGGTTCCGCCAGGACCTGGACCAGCCGGCGGTCGGCGTGGTCGGGTTCGCGGCGGACCACCGCCGAAGCCAGCCGGACCAGCAGCGCCGCCCGGTCGCTCGCGGAGGCAGGCTCGGCCAGCGCACGCCGCAGGGAATCGGCCGCCGCCACCGGGTTGCCCTGGGCCGACCACTGTTCCGCCGCCTCTTCGAGCACCGCCCGTGCCCACGGCTCGCCGACCGGTGGCGCGGCGCGCAGCAGCTCCGCCGCGACCAGCGCACCCGCCCCGCTCCGGTGCGCCAGTTCCGCACCGCGGCGGTACAGCCCGTCCCGCTCCGGCTCGGCCAGCTCCGCCAGCACATCGGCCGCCAGGTGCGGCTCCGCCGGGCGCCCGTCCGTCACCAGGCCGCTCGCCTCCAGCGCACTCAACGCACCGGGCACGTCCGCCGCCGGCAACTCGGCCAGCCCGACCGCCGCGACGACGTCCAGCCGCTCCGAAACCGACATCGCCCGCACGAGCGCCAGCGCCCCCGGCGGCAGGCCACGCCGGATCCGCGCCGCCCGCACCGACACGACTTCCCGCCCCGCGGCCGCCACCCGAGCCGGGGTCCACTCCGCCGGCGTGGGCCCGTGCGTCGCAGCCAGGTCGTGCAGCACCGCCGGTCGTCCGCGGACGACCGCCAGCACCGCCGTCTCCACCTCCGCCGGCAGCTCACCCAGCAGCTGCCGCACCAACGTCGTCGTCTCCGCCGGCCCCAACGGCCCCACCGCGATCCGCTGCCCCACCGCAACCGGCTCGTACGCGGTCGCGATCAGCAGCACCGGTGCCGTCCGCCCGGCCATCTCCGTGAACCACCGCAGCGACCACTCGTCCGCCCACTGCAGATCATCGACCGCCAGCACCAGCGCCCGCTCGCGCGCCAACCCGGCGAACGCGTCACACAGCAGCCCGGCGGCACGCTCGGGGTCGGCCAAGCACGCACCCACCAGGTCACCGAAATCCGCCGGCGGCACCAAAGCCGACGCGAGCTGGGTCACCGCCCCGAACGGAACCCCGTCCGGCACACAAGAAGCCGACGCACCCGGAGCCGCGCCCAGAGCCCGCCGCAGCAACGCCGTCCGCCCGACTCCCGCGGCACCGGAGATCCCCACCGTCGCCCCGAGCCCCCGGCCCAGCCCCGCCACCAGGTCGTCGAGCACGCTCACCGCGCGCTCCCGGCCGACGAGACGCGGTTCGCGCACGGGACGACCTCCTCCGCGGCCGGTCGACGTCGAGCCGGGCCGAGGGCAGCCTAAGCCGCCATAGCGGTCTCGACACCGGGGCGGCCACCGCACGCCGGAGCTCTGCCCGCCCGGCCAGAATTCGCGGGGACGGCCGGGCAATCCGCGACCTTGCGTGACTCAGTGGTCGCGCAACGCTGCCGCCAGTTCGGCACGGCCGCCGATGCCGAGCTTCCGGTAGACGCTCGTCAGGTGCACCTCGACCGTTCGCTGGGTGATGAACAAAGACTCCGCGATCTCCCGGTTGGTCGCGCCCTCCGCGGCTCGCTGGGCCACCCGCCGCTCGCTGCCGGTCAGTGCGTCGGACGGCGAATCCGTGCCGTGGCGCATCCGGCCGCCCGCCTCGGCCAGCGCCGGCAGCGAAAGGCCGAGCTGCTGCTTGTCACGGCTGCGCACGGAAAGGTCGATCGACCGGCGCAACCGGTCCCGCGCGCCCTCGGCGTCGCCGCGGGCCAGCAGCCGCCTGCCGAGCAGGTACTCGGCCTTCGCCTGCTCGACCTTCGCGGGCGAATCCGCCAGGAGCTCCGCCGCGTCGCGCAGCCGCTCGATCGCCGCGTCGCCGTCGGCGAGCACCCCGCGCGACGTCTCGAGCATGCCCAGCGCCCGGTTCGTGCCCCAGCGGCGGACCGCGGGCTCGACGTCGTCGAGCACCGCCTCGCCCTCGGCCCGGCGGCCGAGCCCGGCCAGCAGCTCCGCCGATTCGTACCACCACGGCGCCAGCACCGGGTTGCCGATCCCGTTGCCCGCCAGGCTTTCCCCGCACGTCCGCAACACGGCGAGCGCGCCTTCGACGTCGCCCACGGCGGCCCGGGCGCGGGCCTTCGCGACCAGGTACCAGTGGTACTCGAGCGTGAAGTGCTCGAGCCGGGGCCGCTCGATCGCGGCCAGCGCCCGCTCCGCGCCGGCCGGGTCGCCGTGACGCACCAGCAGCGAGCCCAGCACGGCCTGCGGCATCGCGGTCCCGGGCGCCCAGCGCTCCTGCGTGATGACGTCGAACGCGTACTGCGCGTCCGCCAGCGCGTCGGTGAGGTTGCCGCAGAACTGGTGGACGAGCGCCCGCGTGGTCGCGCCGAGGATGTAGGTCCAGCCCTGGCCGCGGCGCTGCGCGTGGTCGAGCACGCCGCCGACCGCCGCCAGCGCCGGCTCGGGCCGGTCGGCGAGGTAGAGGGTGAGCACGGCGCCGAGCACGGCCCAGCCGCCCGGGGCGACGTCGCCGATGCGCAGCACCTGCGCGGCCTGGGCGGTGACTTCCGCGGCGGGGCGGCCCTGCAGCGTGTCCAGCGACGAGAGCATGCCCAGCAGTTCGCGTTCCTCGGCGGTGTCGCCCGGCGGCGGGACGACGTCGCGGAACCGGGCGCCGACCTGGGCGACGGTGGCCTTCTCGTCCAATCCGGACAGCAGCAGCGCCGACTGGCCGACCATGCGCAGCGCCCGGTCGGCGGGCGAGGGGTCGGGACCGGCGACGGCGTCCAGCGCGTCGGCCACCTCGGTCGCCAGCGCGTAGGACCGCCGGGAGTTCTGGGCGCCGAGCGACACCATGACGTACTGCATGACGATCGGCACCCGCCGCCGCGGATCGGCCACCAGCCGCAACGCGCGTTCGAGGTGCTTCAGCGACGCCGCCGGGTCGGTCTGCCCGAGCACCCGGGACAGGTGCACGAGCACGGTGACGTCGTCCTCGTGGGCGCGCAGCACCTGCGTCAGGTACCGCGCGGCCGCCGCCGGGGCGCCCCGGCTTTCCGCCGCCGCGGCCGCTTCCCGCAGCACGGTGACCATCCACGGCTGCGGCGGCCCGTCGAGCACCAGCAGGTGGACGGCGACCTCCTCGCTGGAGCGGCCGCTGTCGTTGAGCAGCGTGGCCGCGCGTTCGCGCAGCCGGGCCAGGTCGGCGGGCGACGCGGTGTTCAGCGCGGCCGTGCGGATCAGGTCGTGGGCGTAGTCCAGCCGGTCGGGTTCGAGCAGCTCGCCCTCGCGCAGCGCGCGCACGGCGTGACCGGCCGGCCCGGGCCGGGTACCGGCGAGCGCGGCGATCGTCTCCAGCTCTTCGCCGCCCAGCACCGCGATCGCGCGCGCGACGGCCAGCGCGTCCGGCGACAGCCGGTCCAGCAGCGGCCGGACCACCGCCTCCCGGCCGAGCTCGTCGAGCACGCCGACGTGCCCGGCGTCCGGGGGCACGCGGTCGCGCAGCGCGCCGACCACGCGGTCGAGCAGGAACGGGTTGCCGCCGGTGATGTCGACGGCGTGGCGGACGAACTCCCGGTCCGGTGGCACGCCGAACCCGGCGGCCAGTACGCGGGCGACCGCGTCCTCGGCCAGCGGCGCGAGGTCGACGGCGAGGCAGTTCACGGCCGTGCCGATCTCGGCGAGCACCGCCGGGCCCGGTTCGCCCGGCCCGGTGCGCTGGGCCATCAGCGCCAGCACCGGCAGGTCCTCGGCCCGGCGCAGCAGGAAGCTCAGCCACCGCAAGGAGGTCTCGTCGCACCACTGGACGTCGTCGACCGCGAGGACGACCGGGCCGCGGGCGGCCAGGCCGGCCACCAGCCAGGAGAGGCCGTGCATGACGGAGTAGGTGTCGGCGGAGCCGTCGACGCGGTCGGGCGCGAGCGCGGGCAGCGCGAGCCGGGCGCTGCCGCTGAGCAGGCCGGCCTCGCCGGCGTCCCCGCGTGGCCACAGTGGACCGAACAGCGTCCGGACCGCTTCGTAGGCCCCGCCGCCGGTGTCGGCGCAGGTCACGGTGAGCACGGTGGCGGCGGTCCGGTCCAGTTCGTCGAGCGCGACGGCCAGCAGGCCGGTCTTGCCGATCCCGGCGGGCCCGCGCAGCAGCACCGCCTGTCCTTCGCCGAGGGCGGCGGCGCGAGCGCGGTCGGTGAGCACCCGCAGTTCCCAGTCCCGGCCCGCCAGCTCCGGCCGGGCCGATCCCCGCACCCCACTCCGAACAGCCACGTTTCTCCCGTCCGCGCGCGCAGGCCCGGCCGGGAGCCCGGCGGGCGTTCCCAGCCTGGCCCATCGGCCCGACGCGCGCGGCACCGGGCTCCTGCGCGCCTGGCAGCGGCCGCGCGGACCCGGTTTTCCCCAGATTTCCGCGGAAATGCTTGACAGGAGCATCCGATAACGGATTCGAAGTATTTTCGCGTAATTTTTTCGAATGGTGTGACGCGCGACCGGGTTTTCGCCGGATCGCGTTCGCGTGGCGTACGGTGAGCGCGCACGACGACGTGACCCGGCCGTCTTTTCTCCGCATCCCCCAGAAAGAACCCTCAGTGACGAACGAAAAAGTGCTGTCCCTGTCCGTGCGCTCGGTGGAGCTCGGGGTCCGGGCCGCCACCCGCTGGGAAGCCTTGGCGCACATCGGGAAAACGCTCGAAACATCCGGCTCCGTCCACACGGGATATCGGGACTCGCTGCACGCGCGGGAACGCCGTGCGTCGACCTACCTCGGGCACGGGATGGCCGTTCCGCACGGTTTGCACGTCCACGACTACCTGCTGGTGAACCCGGGGCTGGCGTTCACCCGGTTCACCACTCCCGTGCCGTGGGACGGCGAACGGGTTTCGCTGTGCATCGCGATCGCCGCGTCGGCCGCCGAGCACGTCGAAATCCTCTGCCGGATCACCGCGCTGCTCGTCCACCCGACGCACCTGGACGTCCTGCGCGCGTCGGAGGATCCGGGGGAAATCACCCGGATCCTCCGGGAAGCGTGAAAATCGGTTACTTCAGCCGGGTGCCGGCCGAGCCGAGCGCTTCACAGGCTTCGACGATCCGCGCCGCCATGCCGGCCTCGGCGGCCTTCAGGTACGAGCGCGGGTCGTAGACCTTCTTGTTGCCGACCTCGCCGTCGATCTTCAGGACGCCGTCGTAGTTCTTGAAGAAGTGGTCCACGATCGGGCGGGTGAACGCGTACTGGGTGTCGGTGTCGACGTTCATCTTCACCACGCCGTAGGACACCGCCTCGCGGATCTCCTCCGGCAGTGAGCCCGAGCCGCCGTGGAAGACCAGCTCGAACGGCTTCGCGCCGCTGTCGAGGCCGAGCTTCTTCGCTGCTGCTTCCTGGCCGCCCTTGAGCACGTCGGGGCGGAGCTTGACGT